>JBJMWE010000020.1:0-9790 GCA_045810285.1 Vitreoscilla sp.
CGAAGCCCCAACTCGCAAGCCCCACGAAAGCGCCAAGCACGCAGCCCACCACTAGCGGGCCTATCAGGGCTTGCCTCTCGGACTCAGTCAAGTTGAGCATCACTCTAGCCTACTCGAAAGCTGTCTTTTGCGGGCAACTGCTTCTGGCCCAACAGCGGCCCTGAGGCACTGACCTGGCCGGGTCCCGTTCCGTCGACGCTCGGACGACAGGTATGCACCGCATACCCGCATGTTGACGCCGGCGGCCGGGCAGCGGGGCCGCCCCATCAACGATATTCGAGGCGCAAATTCCGGCGTCGGAAAGCAGTCGCTCAGCCGGAACGGTCTGGCCGGCTGCGGCACTGCCAAGTCCTCTCAATCATGGCGGGAATACAAGGCTTTCGTAATCGCTATCAACATCGATTTCCAACTGATGCATGGAGTCGAACACTTCCTGATCCAGCTCGGTCTCGCAGGGCGTGTATCGCCACGGGCCATTGCCGACTCGTGACGCTACACCGGCGGCCGGATCGGCGAACGCTCCCGAGTACCGGTAGATAACGTAGTGCGTGCCAGCAACCTGGAAGCGTAGATTGAGAAGACGGGCCTTGGCGAATGTCGGATCAACAAACTGGAACCGCCCCTTGGCGGGGGCCGGTTGGTCTGGATATACCAGTTCCGCAGCGCCTCCGATGGCTCCGACTCGATACTGCAGCAGGTCTTCGCCCAACGTGCTCTTCGAGCCGCATACCGAGACCCGTCGATTGCGACTCACGGGACACGAGAAATACGTCTTCTCGGCAACTGAACACAGCGTCTGGGCAGGTGCGGACTCGACCCGTGCCTTGTGTTTCGCAACATGGACAGGCGCTGAGGCGGGGCCCGCTGCCGCGAAGTGCCCCGGCCATGCACAACCAGCAAGCAGGGCCAACGTCCAGCGTCCAATGGTCAAGACTGGCTGAAAGGGAATCATGTACGTCGGGTGTGGCGCGAGTGCAGACGAATACCGAGGACCGCTTCGCCCACCCGACGTCCAGACGCCCTACACGCCGTCCGGCGCTTCCGTCTCGATGAAGGTCATCTTGTACGACTGCGGGGATTCGAGCAGCGTGCGAAAGCCCATGCGTGCATAGAGCCGCGCGGCCGGGTTCTGCTTGAGCACGCTCAGGTGCAGCAGCGCGTTCGCGTGGCGCGCTTCCGCGATCAGCGCGCGCAGCACCGTGCCGCCCAGGCCGCGGCCCTGGTGGGCGGGGGCGATCTGGAACTGCTCGATCGTCCACGTGGTCATGTCCTGGATCACCTTGATCACGCCCACCGGATGGCCGTCGACCTCGATGATGGTGGCGGCGTCCAGCCGATGCTTCGCGCGCTCGCAGTGCTCGCCCACGCTCACGACCAGGCCCTGGCGCGCGAAGTGCGGCGCCATGGTGGCCAGCCGCAGCTCCACGAGGAAGGGCAGGTCCGCCTCGACCGCGGGCCGGAGGCTCGGGGGCGAGGGCGTTTCCATCAGAAGGGCACCTGGGCCATCAGCACGAGGTTGCGCTCGTGCGTGTGGGTGAGGTAGTCGAAGTGCAGTTCCAGCGCGAAGTGCGTGAAGGGCCGGTACTGCAGGCCGGCGGAAACGATGCCGTCGGTCGTGTCCTCGCGGTGGCCGGGCGCGCCGCCGTTCAGGCCGGTGCGTCCCGCGCCGAGGCCGGCGGTCAGGTCCAGCTTGCTCACCAGCGGGAACTGGCCGGTGGCTTGCACGCCGTAGAAGTCGTTGAAGGTCGGTGGCTCGTTGTCCTTCATGATGTCGAAGGCGCCAATCGACACGGCCCGCACGCCGAAACCGTTGTCCCAGCGATAGCCGAGCGCGGCGTTCATGGACGCCGTCTCGCGCCTCATGTCGCCGATGTGGAAGATGCGGCCGCCGCTGATGCGGCCCCAGCCGAGTTCCGGCGTGAACGTACCTTCCGCGAACGCGGCGCTGCTGGCGGACAAGGCGGCCGCGACGATGGCGACCCTCGTGAGACGCGAAGTCCTCTGCATTGAATTCCTCCCCAGGAATTTGGATGGTGGTCACATGCGAACGCGCCCTCGCAGGGCGCGTCCTTGCATGCCGCCTTGCGGGGTCGAGCCCCGCTCAGGCGTTGCCGAGCATAGCGCAGCTCAGCGCAGGTTGCCCGTATGTCCGAGCGAGTAGCGCCCCGGCTGCGGCCACACGGTCAGGCCGTGCGGCTCCTGGCCGACCGGGATCTGCTTCACGTCGCCGCTGGCCGTGTCGAAGCGGTAGACGACGTCGTCGTAGCGGCCGGACAGCCAGAGGTACTTGCCGTCGGCCGTGACGTTGCCCATGTCGGGGCTGCCGCCGCCCGGCACGGCCCAGGTGGCGACGATCTTGTCGTTGGCGAAGTCCAGCACGGCGACGCTGCCCGGGCCCTTGCGCGGGCCGTGGATCTTGTGCGACCCGCGGTTGGCGACGTACAGCTTGCGGCTGTCGCGGCTCGGGTACAGGCCGTGCGCGGCGACACCGGTGGTGATGAACGCCGTCTCCTTGAACGCGACGGCGTCGAGCACGTGCACGCCGTCGGCCTCCATGTCGGCCACATACAGCTTGCGGCCGTCGGGCGAGAAGCGGATGTCCTGCGGCATGCCCTTGCGCGAGGTGCAGACCTCCGTCGTCGGGCCACCGGCGGGCACGAACTTGTCCTTCAGGCGCGTGGCGGGCATCGGCAGCACGAGGTAACCGGCCACCTTGCGGTCGACCAGGTCGATCCTGGCGATCGAGCCCTCGAACTCGCAGGTGAAGAACGCGGTGCGGCCGTCGATGGAGAAGTCGGCGTGGTTGATGCCGCCGCACTTCGGGGCGTCGATCGAGTACTGCAGCGCCATCGTCTTCGGGTCGCGGAAGTCGAGCCGGTGGCGTGCCTCGGCCACGACGATGGCCGACTTGCCGTCCGGCGTGAAGTACATGTTGTACGGGTCGTCGACCGGGATCGACGGGCCCGTCTTGCCGGTGCGCGGGTCGATCGGCGTCAGGCTGCCCTTGTCGGTGCGCTCCGCATTGTTGGCGGCCCACAGCGTGCGCAGGTCGTAGCCCACGACCACGTGCTGCGGATTCGATCCGACCTTGAGCGTGTCGACCACCTTCATCTTCGCCGGGTCGATGACGCTCACCGAGTTGCCGCGCAGGTTGGGCACGTACACCCGCACCAGGTCGTCCTTGAGCTCCGCCTTGACGTGCTCCGGACCGGCCGTCTCGCTGTACAGGTTGTTCGGGTCGACGACCGGCGGCATGCCGGGCACGGTGGCCACGGCGTGGGGGGCGCTCGAGGCGGCGGTGTCCGCGGCGCGACCGGCGACGGCGAGCGCCGCCAGGGCCGCGAGCGCGAGCAGCGACAGCGCGCTGCGGGAGGTGGCATTCATGGGCGAGTCTGGGTGTCGGGGGAACGGGTTCGAGGCGCGCCGACGGGGATTCGTTCCCCGGGCGCGTCGCCTCGCGACGTCCCTGATTCTCGCCGGTAAATGTGCCGATCCTGCCCGGCCGTGGCGCCGGACTCACCGTTCATTGTCAGGCGTCAATCTCTCCGCGCCGGCTCGGCGCCTGGTCGTGGCCCGTGAGCCGGGAGGCCGGCGGCACCTGGCCCGCGATCATCGTCGTGGTGACGCGATCCACGAGTTCCGGCAGCGCGAGCTCGCCGATGCAGTAGCGGTGGAAGTCGTACTCCGCGTTGGCCAGTTGCAGGCGGGCGGCGTCGACGTCCGCGCGGCGGCGGGCGTCGGCCCGGCGCGCCAGCAGGTCCGTCTCGCGCCGCACGTGCAGCGAGAGCCGGTCCATCAGGTCGCGCAATTGCAGCTCGAGCTCGGCCGGCTCCTCGCCGCCGGCCAGCGCGAGCCGCAGGGCGGCGGCCTTGGTGGCGACGCCGCGGCGACGGCGATCGAACTCGGAGGTGTCGACGCACGTGGGCGCCGGAGCGGCGGGAGCCGGCGGGTGTTCCCGGGCCAGTGGCGCGACCACGTCGGGCCATTGTTCGCGGAAGCGCGCCTGCATGGCGACGTGATGGCGCAGGCGATCGCGCAGCAGCATCGTCGACGAGGTCAGCAGCAGCGCGCTGCCCAGCAGGACGCCGGGCGCGCCGGGCAGCATCGCCAGCGCGAGGCCACCGGACAGCGCGAGCGGCACGATCGCGTGCCGTTGCCAGCCAGGCAAGCTCGTTTCGATGGACATGGCGCGCCCCTTCCCGACGACAGTGCAGGCTCGATGCGGCCTGCCCGGCATGCATCTTGAAGCCCGCGGCGCGCGGGAGGAAAGGGGGCCACCCTGCCGCGGCGCAGCCTGGCGTGAACAAAGTCGCGGCGCGAGGCGGCACGCAGGCGCCCCGGCGCCCTCAGTTCGCCTCGGCGGCCCAGTTCTGCCGCACGCCGCGCAGGAAGCGCTCGATGCGGGCCACCGTGTCGGCCTTCGGATTGTCGATCTGCAGCAGCTTCAGGCTGTCCCAGAAGATGGCGCACCCGGTGGCGCGCTCCAGCAGGCGGTCGAGGTCGGTGCACGGGCCCAGCGGGCCGGTGGCATCGTTGGGGATGAACCAGGACGGCGGCATCGCGGCGAACACGAGCCACAGGCTGCCGTCTGCCGTCGTGCGTGCCTGGGGCTCGCCGGCCGGGTCGAAGCCCGGCAGCGGCAGCGCCTGCGTGAACTCGCCGTTGGAGGGCACCTCGGCGCGCCGGTTGTGCGGCAGCATCTTCATCAGCTTGAGCAGCCGCTGCTCGCCGTCGAGCTTCTCGAGCAGGCCCTGGTGCAGCGAATGGTGCGGATGGATGCTGCGCGCGCTCGGCGTGGCCAGCATGGGCATGATGGCGTCGACCAGCTTGCCGGCCTCGGGCACCTGCCGCAGGAGGGCCAGCTGCTCGGGCGACAGCGCCGTGCCGACGCGCCGCAGCAGCGCCGCGCGCAGGCGCGCCGAACGCGCGGGCGGGCACGGCGGCGTGGGCAGCACCGTGGCGAAGACGCGGAAGTGGTCGGAGCGGCGGACGGAGTCGATCGACACGCGGCCCTGGGCGGTGACGGTGATCTTGAGCGTGCCGTCCGGCAGGCGGGTGAGCGACGTGACGGTGGCCAGCGTGCCCACGGTGTGCAGGTCGGTGGCCGTGAACTCGAGCGTGCCGAACTCGCGCTGGCGCACCACCACCAGCTCCTTGTTGCCGGCGACGGCGGCTTCCACGGACGCGCGCGACAACGCCCGTCCCACGAACAGCGACGTCTCGCTCCCCGGGAAGAGCGTCATGTCCAGCAGCGGCAGCATCGGATAGTCGATGGCGGTCGGCATGGGGTCAGCGTCTGCGTTTCTCAACGGGGCGCCTGCGTTTCCTTGCGGATCGCGGCGACGGTGGTCTCGACGACCAGGCGGGTGCCCAGTTCGCCCAGTTCGGCGGTAGCGCGTTTCGGGTTGCCGGTGACGCCGGCGGGGTAGGGGCCGGCCAGCTTGTCGGTGCGCACCAGCGTGGGATCGATCGCGAGCGCCAGCGCAGTATCCGCCAGTCCGGCGTGCGAGCCGAGCTCGGCATCGGAGACGCCGTGCTTCTTCAGTTCGGCGACATACGCGGTCTGCGTGACGCGGTAGTACGCCAGCAGCGCGTGGGCGCGGCACGCCGGATCGGCGGCCCACTCGCGATTGAGCCGGTCGGCCACCTGCGTGAGGTCGGCCTGGTAGCCGCCGTGGTCGCCCAGGAACACGACGTCCCTGAACCCGTGCTGCTTGAACGAGCGCGCGGTGGCTTCGAGCAGGCCTTCGAAGACGGCGTCCGGCACGGAGATCGTGCCCGTGTACTTCATGTGCGCTGCCGGCGGATGGATGCTGCCCTCGGGCACGTAGGCGACGGTCGGCGCCACGATGGCGTTGCCGAGCGCATCGGCGATGCGGTCGGCCAGCACGTGGGCGCGCACGTTGTGCTTGCCCAGCAGCATGTGGGCGCCGTTCTGCTCCGTGCCGCCGATGGGCACGATGACGGTGGTGGCGCCGTGGGCGATGCGCTCGCGGAGCTCGACGCTGGTCATGGCCTCGAGGTCGTTGGCCGCGAGGCCGGCGGGCAGTGCGGCGTGTGCCTGCGTGGCGCCCAGCGCCAGCAACACGGCGGCGACGCTCGCGAGCCGGTGCGGGAACGGGTGGCGCACCGTCGTCATCCCCGGCGCACGCGCAGCAGCTCGTCGACGAGCAGGCAGATGGCACCCAGCGTGATGGCGCTGTCGGCCAGGTTGAACGCCGGGAAGGTGTAGGCGCGGTGCCAGTGCAGCGAGATGAAGTCGACGACCGCGCCTCTCGCGATGCGGTCGATGACATTGCCGATGGCGCCGCCCATGATCATCGCGAGCGCGAACGCGAACAGCGTCTGCGCGCCCTTCGTGCGGATCATGTAGAGCATGAAGCCGGAGGCGACGAGCGCCAGGCCGATGAAGAACCACCGCTGCCAGCCGCCGGCATGCTCCAGCAGCGACCAGGCCATGCCGGTGTTCTCGTAGCGGACCAGGTCGAAGAAGCTGGTGATGGTGCGGCTGTCGCCGATCTGGAAATCGCGCACGACCAGCGCCTTGGCGAGCTGGTCGAGCAGCACCACGGCGAGCGCGAGGCCCAGCCACAGCCACATCGAGGGACTTGAACCGGCGGAACGGGAAAGGGAACGGGTGGCCATCAGGGACTGGAAGGGGGTCGGTAGGGCGCGGTGCCGTGCGCGGGGGATTGACTCCGCGCAAAAGCACCTACTTTAGCCGTTGTCGACCGCTTGTCGATTGTTAGCAAACGTATGAAACAAGGGGCCTGTCCCCATTGACCGGTGTCGCGGAAATCGGGTGGCGCCGAGCGTGGCGGCGCCCGCCAGGCGGCTGCAAATAATTTTGCCCGCCCGTCACCCTCTTTCGGCCGCCGGTGCGCTTCATGTAGACGAACGCGCATTCCGGCCCCGCCCGGCGAGCGCGCCTGTCGGCCAACCTGGAGGACCTTCGCATGAGCCTTGCCCTTTCGCCGCGTCGTACCGACCGCCATCCGGTCGGCCTGTTGATCGTCGTCGGCCTGCACGTCGTGCTCGCGGCGGCCCTGTTGTCGGTCAAGCTGCAGCAGTCGCCGCCCCGCGAGACGTTCGTACCGCTGCAGCCCCTCGACGAGCCGGTGAAGCCGCCGCCGCCCAAGCCGACGGAGCCGCCGCCGCCGACGACCGCGTTGCCCCGGACGACGATCGTCGTGCCTCCCGTCATCGAGACGGTCGAGGCGCCGCCCGACACGATCGTGGTCGACAGGAAGGCCGACACGCCGCCGCCCGTCGTCGCCTCCGTCGGGACGGACGACGACGGGGTGCACGCGCCCGTCCGGATCGAGCCGCGCGCCGCGCGCATCAACGCCGGCGCCGCCCAGTGCCACCCCGAGTACCCTGCCGCGGCCCAGCGCGCGGGCGCCACGGGCAGCACGCGGATCCGCTTCACGGTGGATGCCCTCGGCCGCATCGCCGGTTCACGGATCCTGCACTCCTCCGGATCGACGCGCGAGCACCGGCTGATGGACCAGGCCGCCGCCGCGGCGCTGGCGCAGTGCCCGGTGCAGGTCGGCACCGACGAGCAGGGGCGGCCGGTGGGCACGACCACGGATGTCGAGTACGTCTGGTCGCTGAACTGATGTGGCGAATGGCCGGTTACGCCTGCGGCTGACCCGCCCTACGAGCTGAGCTGATGTGGCGAATGGCGGTTGCGGCTGCGCCTACGGAACGCTGGTAGGGCGGGTTAGGCGCAGCCGTAACCCGCCGTTCGCCTCAACGGCCGCTCACGCGATCGCGCGCACCTCGCCCGTGCCGAACAGGTTGCTGGTGCAGCGGCCGCAGATCGTCGGATGCGCGGCATCGGCGCCGACGTCCGCGCGCCAGTGCCAGCAGCGCTCGCACTTGGGTGACGTGGACGGCGTGACGGTGACGACGAGCTCGTCGCCCTCGACCACGGTCACGGCCGACGTGATGGTGATGAACTTGAGGTCGTCGCCGAGGGAGGCCAGCAGCGCACGGTCTTCCGCGTTGGCCGCGATGGTCAGCTCCGCCTGCAGCGACGAGCCCACGGCGCCGGCCTGGCGCACCGCCTCGATCGCCTTGTTGGCCGCTTCGCGGATGGCGTGCACGCGATCCCACTTGGCCAGCAGCGCGGCGTCGCCCGACTCCAGGTGCCAGAAGGTCTCGGCGAAGATCGAGAACGACGCGCCCGGCGCGAACACGGGGAACGCCTCCTCGGCCGTGAAGCTGAGCATCGGCGCCATCCAGCGCAGCATCGCGTGGGTGATGTGCCACAGCGCGGTCTGCGCCGAGCGGCGCGCGAACGAGTGCGGCGCGGTGGTGTACAGCCGGTCCTTCAGCACGTCGAGGTAAAACGCGCCCAGGTCTTCCGAGCAGTAGATCTGCAGCTTGGAGACGACCGGGTGGAATTCGTAGACCTGGAAGTGCTGCACGATCTCGGCCTGCAGCTGCGCCGCGCGTGCCAGCGCATAGCGGTCGATCTCGAGCAGGTCGCCCAGCGGCACCGCGTCCTTGGCCGGATCGAAGTCGCTCGTGTTGGCGAGCAGGAAGCGCAGCGTGTTGCGGATGCGGCGGTACGAATCGACGACGCGGTCGAGGATCTTCTTGTCGCCGGCGATGTCGCCCGAGTAGTCGCTGGAGGCCACCCACAGGCGGATGATCTCGGCGCCCAGCTTGTCGCTGACTTCCTGCGGCTCGATGCCGTTCTTGAGCGACTTGCTCATCTTGATGCCCTTGCTGTCCACGGTGAAGCCGTGGGTCAGCAGGCTGCGGTACGGCGCGCGGCCGTACAGGGCGCAGGCGAGCAGCAGCGCCGAGTGGAACCAGCCGCGATGCTGGTCATGGCCCTCGAGGTACAGGTCGGCTTCCGGGCCCTCCGGGTGGAAGCCCGGGTGCTCGGCGTCGCCCTTGTGCGTACCGCGCAGCACATGGAAGAACGTGGAACCGGAGTCGAACCACACCTCCAGGATGTCGGTGCTCTTGGTGTAGTTCGGCGCGTCCGCGGCGCCCAGCATCTCTTCGACCGTCACGCGGCTCCAGGCCTCGATGCCGCCCTGTTCGACGATGTCGGCGGCCTGGTCGAGGATCTCCATCGTGCGCGGATGCAGCTCGCCCGAATCCTTGTGCAGGAAGAACGGGATCGGCACACCCCAGCTGCGCTGGCGCGAGATGCACCAGTCGGGACGGCCCGCGATCATGTCGCGCAGGCGCGCCTTGCCGTTCTCGGGGTAGAAGTTCGTCTGGTCGATGGCGGCGAGGGCGAGCTGGCGCAGCGTGGCCGGCGCCTTGTCCCTGGTGAACACGCCCTGGCCTTCGTCCATGCGCACGAACCACTGCGCCGCGGCGCGATAGATCACCGGCGTCTTGTGGCGCCAGCAGTGCGGGTAGCTGTGCGTGATCTGCGAGGTGGCGAACAGGCGGCCGGCGTCGCGCAGCGCGTCGACGATGGCCTGCTGCGCCTTCCAGATGAACTGGCCACCGAACAGCGGCAGCTCCGGCGCGTACACGCCCGAGCCCTGCACCGGGTTCAGGATCTCGTCGATCTTCATGCCGTGGCTGACGCACGAGTTGAAGTCGTCCACGCCGTAGGCCGGCGACGAATGCACGATGCCGGTGCCGTCGTCGGCCGTGGCGTAGTCGGCGAGGTAGATCGGCGACAGGCGGTCGTAGCCGGCGTCGACTTCGGCGAACGGATGGCGGAAACGGATCTCGTCGAGATTCTGGCCCAGCGTGGTGGCGACCACCCGGCCCTCGAGCCCGTAGCGCTCCAGGCACTTGTCCACCAGCGCCG
>JBJMWE010000021.1:0-19919 GCA_045810285.1 Vitreoscilla sp.
ACCGTCCAGAGCGTGCTGGGCGTGGGCTCGACGTTTCGCGTCAGCCTGCCGGCGGCGTAAGGCGGGCCGTTCGACGCGCTGACGCTGGCGCTGCCGGCCACGGGGTCGACGTCGGCGTAGTCGGCTCGCGTGGATCCTGCGACTGCGCGCAGTATGACACTCGGGCGCGCGCCGAACTCGGCCGTGCGCCGACTCGGGCGTACGCGGAACTCGGGCGTACGCGGAACTCGGGTGTACGCGGAACACGGGCGCGCGCGGAACTCGGGAGTGCGCCGAAACGAAAAAGCCCCGCCAGAGCGGGGCTTGGAGGAGCGGCGGGAGCGGAGCGGGTCAGGCGGCGCGGTGGGCGACGACGACCACGCGCTGCAGCGCCGCGACCTGCGTCGCGTCGGCGGCGACCTGCACCACGCGCTCGGCCGCCGCGTACTGCTTCGTGGCGAGGCCGTTCATGCCGGCAACCGTGCCGAAGGTCATGAGGACGGACAGGGCGAAGGCGGCGGCTTGGGCGGTGGTCTTGGTCATGATGGGCTCCTGGGGTTCGTTGCTTCGGAACCGCGTTTCGTGTCCCGATGGCTGAACTATCGGAGCTTGCGAGCCGGTCTCAAACCGGCTTGCGACGAGCCGTGCCGTTCGCGGAGCCAGGCGTCATTGCGGCCGACGGACCGTCAGGCGCCGTGCGAGGGTGGCCTTTGCCGGCCCGCCGGGACGACCCGCCCGCGTGGCCCGCCGGCCTCGCACGCGGGGCGCTCCCGCACCGGCGCGTCACGCGCGGCCGGCGTCCGCCAGCGCGCGCAGCGCCATCACCTGCGTGGCGATCGGCGTGGGCAGCGGCTTCGCGCCGGCCAGCACGTCCTCGATGTAGCGCGCGGTCGTCGATGCGTCGATGGCCGGCGGCAGGTCGGGCACCGTCAGCAGCGAGCCGCCCTGCGCCGGGACCGACAGCCCGGCCTGCTCGACGCCGTCCAGGAACGCGGTGAGCCGGGGGCAGCGCCGTGCATCGGCCACCGGCTCGCCCTCGGTGCCGCGCATCAGCAGCGCCGTGGCCCGCGTCAAGGCGAGGAATTCGCCCAGGCTGACCGCGTACTCGGGGTGCGTGTGGTTGACGACGCGCACGGCGTTGCGGCGCGCGCCGAGCGCAGGCAGCAGCTTGGCCAGCGAATGCGCCGGGTTGCGCAGGCCGATCATGCGGCGCAGCGCGAGCACGCGGGCCAGCGACGGGTGCAGGTCGTCGGTGGCGATGAAGGCGGGCGCGCCGGCGGCCCAACGGCCGGCGACGCCGGCGGCATCGCGCATGGGCGGCAGGCCCAGCGCCTCGAAGACGGCCGCGGTCGTGATGCGTCCCGGGTCTTCCTCCAGGCCGTGCACCAGCACTGGCAGGCCTTCCCGCGCGAGCGACATCGCCAGCAGCGGCACCAGGTTGGGCAGCTTGCGTGCGCCGTTGTACGACGGCAGCACCACCGCCCCGGCAGCGGGCGGCTCGGGCAGCGGCAGCAAGCGCGGCGCGACGGCGTCCATGAAGCCCGCGAGTTCCTGCGGCGTCTCGCCCTTGATGCGCATCGCGATCGCGAACGCGCCGGCCTCGACGTCGCTCACCTGGCCGTCCAGCAGCCGCGCCATCAGGTCGGCGGCCTGCTCGCGGCTGAGCGAGCGCGCACCGTCCTTGCCACGGCCGATCTCGCGCAGGTAGGGGGCGATGGTCATGCGGCGATCAGGAAAGAGGTGGCGGAGCGCATCCGGCCATTGTCGCCCGCATCGGGTACGCTCCGCGCAGCTCAGCCCAAGCCCGACCATGCGCAAACTCATCGCCCTTGTCCTGCTCTGCCTCGTGGCCACGGCCTCCTGGGCGGAGTTGCCGCTGTACGTGGCCGTGGAGGCGATGCACCGCGACGTGGCGGACCGCGCCGCAAGCGATCAGCTGGGGAGCGTGCTCGCGGATGCGGACAAGTACCTGAAGACCCAGGAGCGGTTCGCCGACGGCCGCTGGAAGCTGGCCATCCTCCTGGGCGGCCTGCGACGTGGCTTCGAGAGCAGGGTGCGGACGGGCGACGACTGGGCCCGACACGAAGCGGCGATCCGCACGCTGGCCCACGATCACCCCGACTCGCAGAACGCCTGGCTCATGCTGGCCATCCTGCACCAGGGCCACGCGTGGGCCGTGCGCGGCGCCGGCTTTTCCAACACCGTTTCCAGGGACCGGCAGCGCACCTTCACGACATACCTGGCCGCGGCGCGCCAGATCCTCGACGCGCACCCGGCGCCCGCCAATCCGGCGTGGCATCAATTGCAGATCGACATCGGCGGCGCGCTCGGCGACGGGCCCGCGGCCCTGGACGCCATGTTCGCGAAGGCCGTCAGGGCGCAGCCGGACTACCAGCAGACCTGGTTCAGCCGCCTGAACTACCTCACGCCGAAGTGGGGCGGCAGCATGGACGACCTGGTGCGCTTCATCAACGACAGTGCGCGCGTGCCCACGACGGAAGGGCACGGCATGATGGCGCGCCTGCTGTGGATCGCCGACACGGCCGGATATCCGGAAACCATCGCCGATCCGCGGATCGACTGGAAGGCCGTCAAGCAGGCCTACGACGATGTGCTCGCGCACTACCCTGACGACTGGAACGCGCAGTGGTTCTTCCTGCAGGCTTGCGACCATGCCGACAAGGCCGAGGCGGTGCACCTGCTCTCGTACGTCAGGCATGACCCGTCGCCCGCGCTGCTGCAGGACAACGTCCAGGTCTTCAACGTGTGCCGCGACTGGGCGCGCGGCAAGCTGCCGATGTTCATGATGCGCGACACCGCCACCGGCCAGCTCAGGCGGATCGAATGACGCCCGGCCCTCAGCGCTTCGCCTCGACCTTCTTCATCGCGAGGTAGTCCGCCTTGTCCATCTCGTGCAGCTGGCGCGGGTAGCGCTCGGTGGCGTCGAACCAGGCGTTCAGGCGCTGCTCCAGCTGCGCGGGAGCAGGCGCGGCGACGTAGTCGTCGATCGCCAGGTAGTAGCGCATGGTGTTGCGTTCGACGAGGCCGCGCACGCCGCCGACGTACGCCGGCTTGCCGTCGCCGTCCTGGCCGGTCGTGCTGAAGCCGACCTTGTCGGCCCCCACCGTCGACAGGTAGGTGTTCATCGCCACGCGCGCCGTGAAGCCGAAGCCGTAGGCGTAGCTCATGTGCAGCATCGTGTGGCCGGCGTCCAGCGGCGCGGCCTCGACGGCGATGCGGTAGTCCCGGGTGCCCAGCGGGCCGTCGGCGGAGGTCAGCTCCGTGCGCAGGTAGTCGGCGCCGTCGGCGACCGGCTTGTAGTCGAAGTGCAGCTTGTACGCGTCGTCGACGGGCTGGTCGTACTTGCGGCCGAGCGCCATGTCCAGCCCGGCCGGCTGCGCCCGGCACATCTTCACGTTCAGGTGCAGGATCAGGATGCCGCACCAGTTGTCCGTGCCCTGCAGGCCCTTCTGCACCATGGCGTAGGGCTGGTCGACGCGCGCGTAGACCTCGCCCTCGAGGTGGTCGCCTGACTGCGTGGACTGCAGCACCAGCGGGCGGCCGTAGGCGTTGTGCGCGAGCTTGTCCTGCAGCGACTGGAACTTCGCGTGCAGCGCGGCGGCGTCCTGCGCCTGCGCGGCGCCCGCCAGCGCGAGGGCGGCGCACAGGGCGAGCGTCGGCTTGAAGAAGCGGTTCGCCGGGGGGCGGCGCGCGGTCGGGGAGCGATCGTCGAAGGTCATAGCCAATATTCCCACATCCCCACGGATATTTCCTGCAACCTCGCCCACAGCCCGCGATGCGACCACTGCTCGAGCGTCAGCGGCGTGGACCGCTCGAGGTCGTCCCGGAACGCGGCGCGCATCTCGTCGCCGAAGGCGGCGTTGAGCACGATGGCCTCGATCTCGTCGTTGTGCAGGAAGCTGCGGCGGTCGAGGTTGGTCGAGCCGACGGCGCTCCAGACGCCGTCGATGAGCGTCGTCTTCGAATGCAGCAGCGCACCCTGGCGCTCGTGGATCTTCACGCCGGCCTCCAGCAGCTCGCCGTAGTGGCGCCGGCCCGCGGCCGTCACGAGCCAGGTGTCGCTGACGCTGGGCAGCAGCAGCTGCACGTCGACGCCGCGCCGGGCCGCATCCTCGAGCGCGCCCAGCAGCTGCGGGTCGGGGTCGAAGTAGGCGTTGGCCAGCAGGATGGAGGTCGACGCGCAGCGGATCGCCGACACCAGCGCCGCGTAGATCTGGCTGTACGGCTCGGCAGGCGTGCCGCCGATCGCGCGCACCACGGCGTCGCCCTGGCGGCCGACCTGCGGGTAGTAGTCGGCCGGCGCGACGGGCTTGCCCTTCTGGCGCGACCAGGTGTCCATGAACAGGCGCTGGAAGTCGCCCACGACCGGGCCGTCGATCCGCAGGTCGGTGTCGCGCCATGGCACCTTCTGGCCGTGGCCGGGCTGTTCCTTGGAGCGCTGGCTGAACGAGCCGCCCGAGTAGACGCTGCTGATGTTGATGCCGCCCACGAACGCGGTGCGCCCGTCGATGATCGTGAGCTTGCGGTGGTCGCGCTGGTTGACCTGCCAGCCGGCGCGCGCCTTCGCCGGGTCGATCGGGTTGAACTGCAGCGTGTTGACGCCGTGCGCGGCCAGGTCCTCGAAGTAGCTCCTGGGCGTGCGGATCGACCCGACGCTGTCGTAGATCAGGTTGACGACCACGCCGCGCCCGGCGGCCGCCTTGAGCTCGCCGGCGAAGCGCTGGCCGACCTCGTCGTCCTCGATGATGTAGCTCTCCATGTCGATGGAGCTCCTGGCGGCGGCCATCGCCGCATACAGCGCCTGGTAGGTGGACGGCCCGTCCTGCAGCAGCGTCACCTTGTTGCCGGCCGACAGCGGCGCGCCGGTGATCTCCTGCTCGTACGCGAGGTGGCGCTCGAAGATGTCCGTGTCCTCGCCGGCGGCCTGCAGGCGCGCGAGCACGCGCCTGCGTGCATCGTCCGACAGCGGCCCGTGCGGGCCGTCGATGCGGACGTTCTCGACGCCCGCGGCCCGCGCCGTGTCCGGCGCGATGGTGGGCAGCGTGCTGCAGGCGGCCAGCATCGCGAGCGCGACGGGGCCGGCGGCGCGGGCCAGGTGCGGGCGGAGGACGGGCATCGTCGATCGGCGGTTCAAGGCTTCGGCGAAGGCCGGTTTGGCAACTCGCGTGCCCGACAGCAGCGGCGCCTCCTTACAATGCGGCCCATGCAGGCTTCTCCTTCCCGCGAGCGCGAATTCATCCTCCGGCTGTCGTGCCGCGATACCAAGGGCATCGTGCACGCGGTGTCGGGCCTGCTGTTCCAGGCCGGCTGCAACATCATCGATTCGCAGCAGTTCGGCGACCTGGCCGGTGGCGGCGCGACGGGCCGTTTCTTCATGCGCGTGCACTTCGAGGCTCCGCCGCAGCTGGCCGACGTCGCCACGCTGAACCGCATGCTGTCCAACGTGACGCAGCAGTTCGAGATGGATTCGCAGCTGCATGCGCTGGCGCGCCGCCCGCGCGTGCTGCTGATGGTGAGCCAGCACGGGCACTGCCTGAACGACCTGCTGTTCCGCTGGCACAGCGGCCAGCTGGACATCGACATCCCGGCCATCGTCTCCAACCACACCGCCTTCGCCGACCTCGCGGCCAGCTACGGCCTGCCGTTCCACCACCTGCCGCTCGCACCGGGCGCCACGCCCGCGGCCAGGCGCGAGCAGGAGCAGGCGATCGAGGCGATCGTCGCGAACGAGTCCGTCGACCTCGTCGTGCTCGCGCGCTACATGCAGATCCTGTCGCCCGAGCTGTGCGGCGTGCTCGAGAACCGTGCCATCAACATCCATCACAGCTTCCTGCCCAGCTTCAAGGGCGCGAAGCCGTACTGGCAGGCGCACGAGCGCGGCGTGAAGCTGATCGGCGCCACGGCGCACTACGTCACCGCCGACCTGGACGAGGGCCCGATCATCGAGCAGGACGTCGAGCGCGTGAACCACACGCTCACGCCCGAGGCCATCACGGCCATCGGCCGCGACGTCGAATGCGTCGTGCTCGCGCGCGCCGTGCGCTGGCACGTGGAACACCGCGTGCTGCGCAACGGCCGCAAGACCGTCGTCTTCAACTGAGCCACCGGCGCCCGCCTGCATGCCCAATCCCAAAGCCCGCGCGGCCGCGCTGCACGCCTCGCCCGAGGACGCCGAGGCCCAGTTCTACGACGCGCTGCGCGACGGTGACCTCGACCGCGTGATGGCCGTCTGGGCCGACGAGGAGGACATCGTCTGCGTGCATCCGGGCGGCGCCCGCGTGGTCGGCCCGCTCGCGGTGCGTGCCGCGTTCGAGGCGATCTTCGCGAGCGGCCAGCTCGCGGTGCACCCGGAGCACGTCAAGGTCGTGCAGGCGATGGGCAGCGCCGTGCACAGCGTGCTCGAGCGCATCGACGTGGTCACCGTCGAGGGGCCGCGCACCGGGTGGATCGTGGCCACCAACGTGTACATGAAGACGAGCCTGGGCTGGCGCATGGTGGCGCACCACGCGAGCCCCGGCGCGCCCGACGAACTGCCCGAGGTGGGCGAGGCCGGGCCGTCGGTCCTGCACTGAGCCGCTGTTGCTCGGGCACAAACTGGGCATGTCGATTGCTTGACGGCCGGCGCATACTACCCAACGAGATTCCGCCATGGCCGCCGTCATGCCCCCCGCCAATGCGTTCCCGCACCGCGCACCCTGGTGGCTGCCGGGCGGCCACCTCCAGACCATCCTGCCGTCGCTGTTCGCGCGCGCCACGGTCGGCGCGGCGCCGAAGTTCCGGCGCGAGCGCTGGACGACGCCCGACCAGGATTTCATCGACGTCGACTTCCTCGTCGACCCGCCCGGTGCCGACGCCGCCGACTCCACGCGCCCCACCCTCGTGCTGTTCCACGGCCTCGAAGGCTCGTCCCGGAGCGGCTACGCGAAGGCCTTCGCATGCCTGGCGCGCGAGCAGGGCTGGTCGTATGCGGTGCCGCACTTCCGCGGCTGCTCGGGCGAGCTGAACCTCGCGCCGCGCGCCTACCACTCCGGGGACTACGAGGAAGTCGAGTGGATCCTGCAGCGCATGAGCGAGCGCCGCGGCGGCCCGGTGCTGGCCGTGGGCATCTCGCTCGGCGGCAACATGCTGCTGCGCTGGGCCGAGGAATCAGGCACGAGCGCCGGCAAGACGGCGCTGGCGGTGGCGGCCGTGTGCTCGCCGGTCGACCTGGCCGCGGGCGGCCACGCCATCGGCCGCGGCTTCGGCCGCTTCACGTACACGCGCATGTTCCTGCGCACGATGAAGCCCAAGGCGCTGGCCAAGCTGCGCCAGCATCCCGGGCTGTTCGACGAGCGCCGCCTGATGGCCGCGCGCGACCTGTACGAGTTCGACAACGTCTTCACCGCGCCGCTGCACGGCTTCCGCGACACCGACGACTACTGGAAGCGCGCCTCGGCCAAGCCACGCCTGAGCGACATCCGCATCCCGGCGCTGGTGCTCAACGCCCTGAACGATCCGTTCGTGCCGGGCGACTCGCTGCCCAGGCAGTCCGAGGTGGGTTCGCACGTCACGCTGTGGCAGCCCAAGCACGGCGGCCACGTCGGCTTCGCGTCGGGCCGGCTGCCGCCGGGCAACGCGATGTCCATGCCGACCTCCGTCTTCGGCTGGCTCAAGAGCCACAATCATTGAAGACCGCGCGCCGGCCGCCGCCCGCGCGCATCCGCCAACGACAGGAGAGCCGGCATGGACGACATGGTGCGCGCGGCGCTGAAGAAGTGGCCCAACGTGCCGGCGTGCACGGGCTGGCTGGCGCTCGACGCCCGCGGCGACTGGTACATGCGCGACGACCGCACCCAGCACGCCGGCGCATTCCCCCAGGCCAAGGGCAGCCGCATCGAGCATCGGCAGCTGCGCGAGTTCATCGAGCGCAACTACGAGGGCACGCCGGAGGGCGCCTGGTACTTCCAGAACGGGCCGCAACGCGTCTACGTGGAGCTGGAGGCGGCGCCGCACGTGTGGCGGCTGGCCGCCCGCGCGGGTGCGGCGCCCGAGGTGCGCTCGCACGCGGGCGGGGCCCCCGTGGCCGTCGAGTCGGCCTGGGTCGACGAACGCGGCCGGCTGTTCCTGGCCACCGACGCCGGCTTCGGCCTCGTGCACACGCAGGACATGGAAGCCGCCGCCGACGCCATCGAGGCAGGCCTGTGGTCGCCCCGAACGCTCGAGTTCGCCGCCATGCCCGCGCGCTTTGGCTTCTGCCTGAGCCCGGCGGCGTTGTGGGACGGGCATCCGCCGCGCGAGGTCGCGAGCGCGCATGCGCCCTGAGCGCGGCGCCCGCACCCATGAAAAAAGCCGCCCGCGGGCGGCTTTCGTCTTGCTGCCGCCAACTTCAGCTGGACGCCGCGCCGGACGCGGCCGGTGCGGCCGCCGAGGCCGCGGGCGTGGCCGGAGCGGCCGGCTCGGCCAGCTTGCCGCCGGCGTGGTTGGCCATGTAGACGACGGCGCGGCCGATCTCGAAGTCGGTGAAGTCGCCACCGCCCTGCGCGGGCATGTTGTTCTTGCCGTGGAGCGCCGACTGCAGCAGCGCGTCGTAGCCCTTGGCCACGCGCGGGCCCCAGGCGGCGGCATCGCCGAACTTCGGCGCGCCGAGCAGGCCGGCCGTGTGGCAGGTGGTGCACTGCGCCTCGAAGACCTGCTGGCCGGACTTGGGGACGACGACGGCGTTGGCGTCGAACACCGCGTCGCTGGCCACCGGTGCGATGCGTGACGCGACCGCCGAGGCGGTGAGCGCCGCGGAGCCGGGGGACGTCTTGTTGTCGAGCGTGACGAACTGCGTGAGCAGGATGATCACGATGATGGGAACGATGAACGCGGCGGCCACCAGGGTGATCAGCTGTCGCGGCGTCTTGATGCCGGACTCGTGTTCTGCTTCTTCGTAGTGCTGCTCTTCGCTCATGAATTCCTCGGGGCAGGGGCTGCGGGAAGACCATCCACCGAGGACGCGGACTCAGTTTCGCGCGTGCTCGGCCATCGGGTAAAAGCCGCGCGATTATAGGTTCCGCTGGAGGGCCAATCCTCGATAGCCAGGCACCGGACGCCCCGGGACAAACCCCCGATTGCCGACGGGACGCGGTCGCCGCGCTCGCAAGGCAAAACGCCCGGCGCGAGGCCGGGCGTTCCAGGGCAGGGCGCGCAGCGCCTCAGGCCGCCTGCGGATCGGGCGCGCCCGGCGCCGCGACGCGCGCGGCCACCAGCGCCGTCACTTCCTTGCGATAGCGATTGAGCTCCTGCACCGACACGAAACTGCGCTCCAGCAGCAGGCTCATGTTGTGGAGGATGCGCTCGACGACCTTGTTCTCCCACACGGCGTCGAACTGGATCTGCTTGTCCAGCCAGCCTTCCAGCCAGTTGGGATCGGGCATGCGGCTCTGGATGGTGTCGCGCGGGAACAGGTTCGCATTGACATGCAGGTTGGTCGGGTGCAGCGCCTGCGCGGTGCGGCGCGCGCTGGCCATCAGAACGCCGACCTTCGTGAACGCGGCCTTGGCCTCGTTGCCGAAGCGCGCGAGCGCCTTCTTCATGTAGCGCAGGTAGGCACCGCCGTGGCGGGCCTCGTCGCGGGCGAGCGTCTCGTAGATGTGCTTGATGACCGGCTCGGTATGCCACTGCGCCGCCCGGCGGTACCAGTGGTTCAGCCGGATCTCGCCGCAGAAATGCAGCATCAGCGTCTCGAGCGCGGGCGCGGGGTCGAACTCGAAACGCACGGCGTGGAGCTCCTCCTCCGTGGGCACGAGCTCGGGGCGGAAGCGGCGCAGGTATTCCATCAGCACCAGCGAGTGCTTCTGTTCCTCGAAGAACCAGACGCTCATGAAGGCGCAGAAGTCGCTGTCGTCGCGGTTGTCGCGCAGGAACATCTCGGTGGCAGGCAGCGCCGACCACTCCGTGATGGCGTTCATCTTGATGGTGGTGGCCTGCTCGTCGGTCAGCTTGGACGCGTCGAAGGACTCCCAGGGGATGTCCTTGTCCATGTCCCAACGGACGGCTTCGAGTTGCTTGAACAGTTCGGGGTACAGCATGCTGGCGTAGGTCTCCTCGCCTGATTTTAGTCGGCAGCGGGCCAAGATAGTGCGACAAAAGGCGACAGATGCCGAAGGAGTCTCGGGAACGCAGGCGGGCGACCCCGAGAAAAATGCGGTCAATCGACGCTCGGACTGCGATCCCGGCGCCAGTCGGCCACCGCTTCAACGATCTCCGCAAGCGGGGCGATGACCCGGATACCGGCAACCCGCAGGCCACGCAGGGCCGTCGAGGCACCGCCCGCCCAGATGGTCACGTCGGCGGGCAGCAGGGCGCGCAGTTCGGCCAGCGCGGGCAACGCCTGGCCCGCCGGCAGGCTCTCGGAGAAGCTCAGCGCGACGACGTCGATCCGCTGCGCGCGCGCGGCGGCCACGATGTCGGCGACAGGCGTCTGGAGACCCAGCGACAGGCAACGGCAGGCCTGCAACGTCATCAGCGCCTCGGCCATCAGCAGGCCCAGGCCATGGGCCTCGCCGGGCAGGGTGGTCAGGAGGATGTTCGGGCCGCCCGTCTCGAGGCCGGCCTGGAACGGCAGCAGCGCGCTGCGCAGCACCGCCTGCACGGCCTCGCTGTACAGGTGCTCCTCATAGACGGCGATCCGGCCACCGGCCCAGGCCGCGCCGACCGCCATCGTCAGCGGCGCGATGCCGTCGACCACGAAGGACGCCAGCCCCGCGCGCGCCAGGCCCAGCGTCAGCCAGTGGCGCAGTGCCCCGGCGCCGCCGGCGCGCAGCGCGGCGATGGCTTCCTCGACGTCGAGCACCGGCGTGCCGGCGTGCGGCCCGCCGCGAACGAGCGCCGGCATGCGCCGCGCGATGCCGTCCAGCACCTCGTCGAGCCGTTCCGGCGGCAGCGCGAGGAGCCGCCCCGGCCGCTCGCCGGCCACCAGCGCGCGGCGGATCAGCGCCAGCCGGTCGACCAGCGCGGGCGGATAGCCGCGCACGCCGGCGGCGTCGCGCTGCGGCACCGGGAAGCCGTAGCGGCGCTCCCAGGCGCGCAGGGTGTCCTTGCCGAGACCCGTCTCGCGCTCGACGGCGGCGATCGACAGCAGGGGCTCGGCTGAATCCGAAGGGGGTGGGGTCGACGTATCCATGGCATGCAAGCCGTGAAATCCACATTCGTCCAAATGGACTTGACCGATGAACCGGCCCGGCGCCATTGGAGCGCAGAACCGCGAATCTGTCCTGGACAATTTGTCACGACATTGGCACAGTACCCCCTCAACTCGGCCAGGATGCCCATGTTTGTCCAGGACAAAACATTGTCTCGCCGGTTCCACACCGCGCGCCGTGCGCGTCACAACCCCCCTCAAACCAAAGGGATTGACGCTGCCGTCAGCGGAACTTCGGGCGCAAAATCCCGTCCTATCGACTGTGCGAAGGCGGCTGAGCCGTCGCACCGCCGCGTGGACCGCGGCACCTCGGCCGGTTTACTCGCTGCGCAGCTTCGTCGGTTCGCCCTCGAAACGTCCCGAGCGCTTCTCCTCCTCCCTCCCTCCCTTGTTCGCTCAGGGGCGCTGCGCAGCGACATTTATCCCCTGGCACCCGCCATCGGGTGTCGCGCCGGAGCGCGCCCGTGAGCCGCCCGCGCATCGCGATCGTTGGTTCCGGCATCGCCGGGCTCGGCGCCGCCCATCGACTGGCGCCGCATTGCGACGTCACCGTCTTCGAGGCCGACGGCCGCCTCGGCGGCCATGCCCATACCGTCGACGTCACGCTGCCCGGCGCCCACGGCCCGGTCACGCACGGCGTGGACACGGGCTTTCTCGTGTTCAACGAACGCACCTACCCCCGGCTGCGGGCGCTGTTCGCCGAGCTGGACGTGACGGTCGCGAAGTCGGAGATGACGTTTTCCGTGCAGGCGCCGCGCGAGGACGGCAGCCGGCTCGAGTGGAGCGGCACGAGCCTGAACACCGTGTTCGCCGATCGCGGCAACCTGCTGCGGCCGCGCTTCCACGGCATGCTGCTCGACCTGATGCGCTTCAACCGGCTGGCCACCGTGCTGGCCCGGCGCGGCGTCGACAGCGAGCTGGCCCAGCCGCTCGACGAGTTCCTGCGCGAGCACCGCTTCGGCACGGCGTTCGTGGACGACTACCTGCTGCCGATGATCGGCTGCATCTGGTCCTGCTCGACGGTGCAGATGCTGCGCTTCCCGGTCGGCACGCTGATCCGCTTCTGCCACAACCATGGCCTGCTGCAGGTCCGCGAGCGGCCCCAATGGTTCACCGTGACCGGCGGCTCGCGTCGCTACGTCGAGAAGCTGGCCGGGCGCATCGGCCGCGTGCGGCTGTCGACGCCCGTGCTGGGCGTGGCACGCGACGCGTCGCGCGCGCACGGCGGACGCGCGGCCGTGCGCACGCATGCGGGGGTCGAGTGGTTCGACGACGTCGTCCTGGCCGCGCACGCGCCGCAGGCGCTCGCGCTGCTGGACGATGCCGACGCGGACGAACGCCGCACGCTGGGCGCCATCGGCTACCAGGACAACGAGGCCGTGCTGCACACCGACGAGGGCCTGCTGCCGCGCCGGCGCGCCGCGTGGGCCGCATGGAACTACCAGCGCGACGTCGTCTCCGGCAGCAACAGCCAGAACGTCTGCCTGCACTACCTGATCAACCAGCTGCAGCCGCTGCCGTGGCAGCAGTCGGTGATCGTGTCGCTGAACCCGCTGCACGCGCCACGACCCGGGACGGTGCTGCGCCGGATCACCTACGCGCATCCGGTGTTCGACAATGCCGCGATCGCCGCGCAGGGCCGGCTCGCGCAGCTGCAGGGGCGTGCGCACGTGTGGTTCTGCGGCGCGTGGACGGGCTACGGCTTCCACGAGGACGGCCTCAAGTCGGGCCAGGAGGTGGCCGATCGCCTCCTGGCGCGGCGGGCCGCCACGGCGCCCCCCGCCATCGCGCCGGAGGCGGATGCGGCCGACGAGCCGCTGCGCGAGGTGGCATGAGCTTCGCCCGGCCTCCCGAAGACGCTCGCATCGCAGCCCGCGGGGCGGAGCTTGCCTCGTGAACCCGACCGGCGCGCGCATCGGTTTCGGCGAGGTGCGGCATCGGCGGCTCGCGCCGGTCGCGCACGCGTTCGCCTATCCGACCTGCTTCCTCCTGCTGCCGATGCGATCGCTGCGCGCCGCCGCCCACCCGGTGCTGGCGCGCAACCGGCGCGCGCTGTTCGGCTTTCGCGACGCCGACCATGGCGACGGCCGCGCCGACAGCCTGGCCTGGCTCGACGCGCTGCTCGCCGCCGAAGGCATCGCGGACGCCGGCGGCGAGGCCTGGCTGCACTGCATCCCGCGCATGTTCGGCTTCGCGTTCAAGCCGGTCAGCTTCTGGTATGCCCATCGCGCGGACGGCACGCTGGCGGCCATCGTCGTGGAGGTCAACAACACCTTCGGCGAGCGCCACTGCTACCTGCTAGCGGGCGACCAGCTCGCGTTCGGGCGCACCGTGCAGGCGCGCAAGGTGTTCCACGTGTCGCCGTTCTGCGAGACGCGCGGCGACTACCGCTTCCGCTTCATGCGGACCGACCTCGATTCCTCCGACGGCCGCGGCCGCACGGCGGTGCGCGTCGAGCTGCACGTCGACGGCGCGCCGCTGCTGGTCACGAGCGTCTCGGGCAGGATCGAGCCGCTGGCGCGCCGCGCGGTGCGCTTCGCGCTGTGGACGCTGCCCGCGATGACCGCGGTGATCGTGGCGCGCATCCACTGGCAGGCGTTGAAGCTGTGGCTCAAGCGGCTGGCGATCGTGGCCAGGCCGGCGCCGCCGCGAACGCCGGTCAGCCGCGCGAACGACGTCGGCGGGCCCGCGCCGAGCTTGCGCGAGGTCGGCAGGACGCGGGTTTCACCGGCAAGCGACGCCGCCTCGATCCAGAAGCCGGCATGACCTCCGGAACGCTCCCGCCGTCATCCGAGGCGGCCGGCCGCGCCGCGTCGCCCGCGCCCACCGCCGCGCGCGCCGCCCTGGCGCTGCTGCGACACCTGCAGGCCGGCACGCTCACCGTGCGCACCCCCGACGGCAGCACGCACCAATGCGTCGGCAGTTCGCTGCCCGAGCTGCACGCCGTGCTCGACGTGCGCGACTGGTCGACCTTCACCGCCACGCTGCGCACCGGCGACATCGGCTTCGCCGAGACCTTCATGGCCGGCGCCTGGACCACACCGCAGCTGGCCGACCTCCTGCGCCTGATCCTGGCCAACCGCGCGGTCATCGAGAAGGCGATCTACGGCAGCTGGTGGGGCTCGCTGCTGCACCGCATGCAGCACGCGCTGAACCGCAACACGCGCGGCGGCAGCAAGCGCAACATCCAGGCGCACTACGACCTCGGCAACGACTTCTACGTGCTGTGGCTCGACCCGGGCATGACGTACTCCGGCGCCTGGTTCGACGGCGACCGCACGCAGCCGCTCGAACGCGCGCAGGACGCCAAGCTGCGGCGCGCGATCGCCGCCACGGGCGTGCGGCCCGGCGAGCGCCTGCTGGAGATCGGCTGCGGCTGGGGCGCGGTGGCCGAGGCCGCGGCACGCGAGGGCATCGACGTCGTCGGGCTCACGCTGTCGAAGGAGCAGCTCGCGTTCGCGCAGGCGCGGCTGCAGGCGGCGGGCGTGGCGGAGCACGCCGACCTGCGCCTGCAGGACTACCGCGACGTGTCCGACGGCCCGTTCGACGCCATCGTCTCGGTCGAGATGTTCGAGGCGGTCGGCCGCGAATACTGGGACGCGTATTTCCAGACGCTGCGGCGCCAGCTCAAGCCGGGCGGCAAGGCCTGCATCCAGGCCATCGTCATCCGTGACGACCTGTTCGAGCGCTACGCGCGTTCGGCCGATTTCATCCAGCGCTACGTGTTCCCCGGCGGCATGCTTCCGAGCACCGCGCTGTTCGAGCAGCATGCGCGCGCCGCGGGCCTGCACGTGGTCGAGCGCTTCGCGTTCGGACCCGACTACGCGGAGACGCTCCGCCGCTGGCGCCACGTGTTCCTCGCGCGCGTGGACGAGGTGCGCGCGCAAGGCTTCGACGAGCGCTTCGTGCGGCTGTGGGAGTTCTATCTCGCGTACTGCGAAGCGGCCTTCGACGCGGGCAATACCGACGTCATCCAGTTCACGCTGCAGCGCGATTGAGGGCGAAGCGGGGCGCGTTCGACCCGCGGGCAGGAGCCGTGCAGCCCCTCGACAAGCACGTCACGGTGCTGTCATCAACGTGAATATAGCCCGGTTTTTCGAATTTGGGGAGGCTGGTCAAACCGGTGGACGGGGCGCATCATGGACTCGTGCCCCGGCCTCGACGTCGACTGGAAAGGCCGGCACGGTCGACCCGGAACTCCCCTTCCGGGCCATGTCTCGCAACTCTCGCTTGAAAGGAGGCACTGATGAATCTGACGATCAGCGGCCATCATCTGGAAGTGACACCTGCCCTGCGCGAATACGTCCTGACCAAGCTGGACAGGATCACGCGCCACTTCGACGGCGTCGTCGACGTGAACGTGTTGCTCACCGTGGAAAATCTCAAGGAAAAGGAACGTCGACAAAAAGCCGAAGTCACTCTCCACGTCAAGGGGAAGGACATCTTCGTCGAGCAGGCGCATGAGGATCTCTATGCCGCCGTCGACCAGTTGATGGACAAGCTCGATCGCCAGGTGGTCCGCCACAAGGATCGCCTGCAGGATCATCACCACGCGACCGGCAAGCGCCAGGCCGCACCGGAATTGCCGCTGCCGACCTGACGGCCGGACAACCCGACACAATCCATGCAAGGCGGCCCATCGGCCGCCTTGTTCGTTTGGTCTATGCTGGCAAGGGGTTATTCGGCGGATTCAAGTGCGCGTCACGGATGCCGAAGCTTCCTGCAGGGCCTGGTTTTCGTGAAATTGTTGCTGCGCCGCAGCATTCCCGAGGGCATAGTGCCACCCGTGCGCCCGCGACGTGCGCACGCGGTTTTCGGATTCCTATAATCGTCTGTTCGACCCCGGGAATTGCCGGGTGACTTTCCAGCCCGGGGACCACCGGGCGCCGTACGGAAACCTCGGCTTATCCGCCCAGGCACGCTCATGAACCGTCTCGCTGCCATCCTTCCTCTTGCCAACGTCCAGGTGGGCGTGGACGCCACCAGCAAGAAGCGCGTGTTCGAACAGGCCGGCGTGCTGTTCGAGAACCAGCACGCGATCGCGCGCGCGACGGTCACCGACAACCTGTTCGCCCGCGAACGCCTGGGCTCCACGGGCCTTGGCCACGGCGTGGCCGTGCCGCACGGGCGCGTCAAGGGCCTGAAGAACCCGCTGGCCGCCGTGTTGCGCGTGCAGCAGCCCATCCCGTTCGACGCGCCGGACGACGAGCCCGTCGGCCTGCTCATCTTCCTGCTGGTGCCCGAAGCGGCCACCCAGCGCCACCTCGAGATCCTGTCCGAGATCGCCGAGATGCTGTCCGACCGCGAGTTGCGCGACCGCCTCAAGGGCGACGTCGACGCGGCCACGCTGCACCGGCTGATCTCCGACTGGGAACCGCTCAAATCGGTCGCCTGAACGGCACATGAAGCCCCGCGTCATCAGCGCCGAGGCGCTGTTCGAGGAACATCAACCCGCCCTGCGCTGGGAATGGGTCGCCGGGCATGCCCATCCGGAGCGCCGCTTCGATGAAGCCGCCGTGCGCGAGGCACGCTCGGCCGCGGACCTGATCGGCTACCTGAACTACATCCATCCCTACCGCGTGCAGCTGGTGGGCCGGCGCGAGGTCGCGTACCTCGAGAACGCCGACCAGGAAGTGCAGGCGCGCCGCATCCAGCGCATCGTGACGCTGGAGCCGCCGGTGATCATCGTGGCGGACGGCGAACGGCCGCCCGACCAGCTCGTCGCGCTGTGCGACCGCGCCGAGATCCCGCTGTTCGTGACCTCGGCCTCGGCCGGCCACGTCATCGACCTGGTGCGCTCGTACCTGAGCCAGCTGTTCGCCGACCGCACCACGCGGCACGGCGTGTTCATGGACATCCTGGGCGTGGGCGTGCTGATCACCGGCGAATCCGGCCTCGGCAAGAGCGAACTCGGCCTGGAACTGATCTCGCGCGGCAACGGCCTGGTGGCCGACGATGCCGTCGACCTCTATCGCGTCTCGCAGTCAACGCTGGAGGGCCGCTGCCCGGACCTGCTGCTGAACCTGCTGGAAGTGCGCGGCATCGGCCTGCTCGACATCAAGGCGATCTTCGGCGAGACCGCCGTGCGCCGGAAGATGCGCCTGAAGCTCATCGTGCACCTGGTGCGCAAGGAGACGATGGAGCGCGAGTTCGAGCGCCTGCCCTACGAGCCGATGTACGACGAGATCCTGGGCATCCCGGTGCGCAAGGTCGTGATCGCGGTGGACGCCGGCCGCAACCTGGCCGTGCTGGTCGAAGCCGCGGTGCGCAACACGATCCTGCAGCTGCGCGGCATCGACACCTACCAGGAGTTCGTCAAGCGGCACCAGGACGCGATGGCCAAGGGCGGGGAATGACGGCCCCACGGTCGCTGGCGCTCCCTGCCCCCGAGGGGCCGGCCGCGAGCGGCCCGGCAGAGCCGGTTCCGCCGCTCCCTTGAACTTCTTGCGAACTTGATGAGCGGCAGCGCCGGCAGGTCGTAGCGCTCGAGCCGGCCCGTGAGGCTCAGCCGTGGTGCCGCGGGTTGACCTTGGGCGCCGGCCGGTGCTCGCAGTTCTCGCGGGTGCACACGGCGTACAGGGACAGTGCGTGCTCCTGCAGCGTGAAGCCGCGGGAGGCGGCGACCTCGCGCTGGCGCGCCTCGATCTCGGGGTCGAAGAACTCCTCGACGCGGCCGCAGGTCAGGCACAGCAGGTGGTCGTGGTGGGTGCCCTCGTTGAGCTCGAACACCGACTTGCCGGACTCGAAATGGCTGCGCGCCAGGATGCCGGCCTGCTCGAACTGCATCAGCACGCGATACACGGTGGCGAGCGCGATGTCAGACCCTTCGTTCAGCAGGGCTTTGTAGACGTCTTCGGCCGTCAGGTGGCGCTCGACGGACTGCTGGAAGACCTCGAGGATCTTGATCCGCGGCAAGGTCGCCTTCAGGCCGCTGCTCTTGAGTTCTTCAGCGTGGGTCATGTTAAGCAGGACAAAGTCGCGCTTCGCGGGACGCGGCGCAGACTAGAATCGCCGGTCAATCATATCCACCCTTGGCCTCATTGGGGCGGCGGTACAGAGCTTGTCGATGCGCATCACGGTCTTCTCCCGGTTCCTCCCCCTGTCCGCCCCCATCCTGGCCGCGATCACATTCGGCGGCTGCTCCAGCTTCAACGAGCCGCCATCCGTGAAGGGCTTCATCGCCTTCGTGGCGCCGTACAGGCCGGACGTCGTCCAGGGCAACGTCGTCACGACCGAGCAGATCTCGCAGGTCAAGGAAGGCATGTCGCGCGTGCAGGTCAAGGAAGTGCTCGGCTCGCCGCTGATCACCGACCCGTTCCACGGCGATCGCTGGGACTACGTCTTCACGCTCAAGCGCCAGGGCTTCGACGACCAGCAGCGCTCGTTCGTCGTGCTGTTCGACAAGGACAAGGTGCAGAAGATCGATGCGCCCGCGCTCCCCAGCGAGAACGAGTTCGTCGCGCAGATCAGCCGCAAGAAGCTGCCGACGAACACGCCCAAGCTCGAGCTGAGCGACGCCGAGAAGGCCGCGCTGCCCACGCCGGTCGCGGCGGCCGCGCCGGTGGCATCGGCCGTCGAGGTGACGGGCGCCACGCGCAGCTACCCGCCGCTCGAGACGACCGCGCCGTGACCACGCCGTCCCCGGCCAGCGCCGCCGCGCCGCTTCGCATCGCGATCGCCGGCGCCTCCGGCCGCATGGGCCGCATGCTGGTCGAGGCCGTGCTCGACGCCCCCGACCTCGCGCTCAGCGGCGCACTGGATGTCGCCGGCAGCCCGCTGCTGGGCCAGGACGCCGGCGCGTTCCTGGGCCGCACCACGGGCGTGGCCATCGGCGCCGACCTCGACGCCGTACTCGCCGCGAGCCAGGTGCTGATCGACTTCACGCGTCCCGAGGGCACGTTGCATCACCTGCAGGCCTGCGCCGGGCGCGGCGTGGCGCTGGTGATCGGCACCACGGGCTTCAGCGCCGGCGACAAGGCCGCCATCGGCGCGGCCGCGCAGCGCATCCCCGTGTTCATGTCGCCCAACATGAGCGTGGGCGTCAACGTGGTGATGCGGCTGCTCGAGCAGGCCGCGAAGGCCTTCTCGCATGGCTACGACATCGAGATCATCGAGGCGCACCACCGCAACAAGATCGACGCGCCGAGCGGCACCGCGCTGCAGATGGGCGAGGTCGTCGCCAAGGCCCTGGGGCGCAATCTGGCCGATAACGCGGTGTTCGGACGCGAAGGCGTCACCGGCGCACGCGATCCCAGTACGATCGGCTTCGCGACGGTGCGCGGCGGCGACATCATCGGAGATCACACGGTCATGTTCGCCGGCATCGGCGAACGCATCGAGATCACCCACAAGAGCTCCAGCCGCGCCACGTACGCGCAGGGAAGCCTGCGAGCCGCGCGCTTCCTGGCGCACCGCGGCCCGGGCCTGTACGACATGAACGACGTCCTGGGAATGATCTGATGGAAGGTCTGGCCGGTTTCTGGAATCAAAGCGATTTCATCAGCCGCACCGTGGGGCTGCTGTTGCTCGGAATGTCCGTCAGCAGCTGGGTGATCATTCTTTGGAAGGGCTGGCTGCTGCGCCGCGCCAGTGGCGACATCCAGCGGGGGGTCGCCGCCTTCTGGAGCGCCGGCAGCGTCGCTGAAGGCCGCAACCGCCTGGTCGCCACCGACCGCGAGGCAGTACTGTTGCCGCTGCTCGACGCGGCACTGCTGCAACCGGCCCCCGGCACGCTCGAGACCCAGCCGGCGCTCGC
>JBJMWE010000022.1:0-14088 GCA_045810285.1 Vitreoscilla sp.
ACCCGGCGACTGCGCGCAGGATGATGATCCAAGAGATGGCCGTCTCACGAGCCAGTCAAACAGCGCGCAGTCGCAGGATCCACCCCAGCCGCCACGCCGCCAGCGGCGATACTCCGGGCGGTATCCACTCGCACTGAAGGCGTCCCGATGACCTTCCCACTGTCCTTCGTGTTGCTGGCACTGGCCATCGTGCTGGTCTGGGTTCCCGCCTTGCGAATCGGCCATCGCCGCCTGCCGCCGTGGACACTCGCCTTCGCCGCCGCCTGCGCCGCGGGCGCCGTCGTCACGCCGCTGGTGCTGGGCCCGGCCGCGCTCGCAGCGCTGGTGCTGCTGGCCGCGCTCTGCGTCGGCGGGGTGGCCGCACCGCGCTGGCGCGGCGCGCTCACCGTGCTGGCGGCCCTGCTCGCACTCGCGCTGTCGCTGCACCTGCTGCCCGGCTTCCACCCGGTGATGCTGGCGCAAGGGCTCAAGCTCACGTCCGACGCGGCGCCCTTCTCGCTGGGCCTGGGCTTGGACAAGGCCGCCGCGGGACTGCTGTTGCTGGCGGCGTTCAGCGTCCGCGCGACGTCGTGGCGCCAGTTCGCGTTGCAGCTGCCGTCGATCGCCCTCGCGGGCATCGCCACCGCCGTCGTCTCCATCGGCATCGCGCTGGCAGCCGGCTACGTGCGCTTCGAGCCCAAGTGGGCCGACGCGGCGCCGGCTTTCCTGCTGGCCAACCTGCTGTTCACCTGCGTGGCCGAAGAGGCGTTCTTCCGCGGGCTGATCCAGGAGCGCCTGATGCGGCTCGCGGAAACGCGCCGCCAGCCGGCCTGGAACGGGATCGCCATCGCGCTGTCGGCCGTGCTGTTCGGGCTCGCGCACGCGGGCGGCGGTGCGACCTGGCTGGCCGTGGCCACCGTCGCCGGGCTCGGCTACGCACTGGTCTACGCCCGGACGCGGTCGATCGAGGGCGCGATCCTCGTGCACTTCGCCGTGAACGCGGCGCACTTCATCGGGTTCACGTATCCGCGCCTGGCGAGCTGAGGCGGCGGGGCCAGGCGGCTGGACGTCGGTCGCGGCGATGCAGTGCCACGGACTCGCCTCGGGCCTGCACGATCACCGCGTCTCGATCCGCTGCAGCAGGCACACCGCCCGCGTCTCGATCGCCTTCAGCTCGCCCACCGGGCCCATCTTCTCGGCCGTCTTCGCCTTCACGTTGACGACCTCGGCGGGCAGGCCCAGCGTCGCCGCGACGCGGGCGCGCATGGCGTCGATGTAGGGCGCCAGCTTGGGCTTCTGCGCGACGATCGTGGAGTCGATGTTGACGGGCTCCCAGCCGGCGGCGCGCACGCGGCGCACGCATTCGGCCAGCAGCGCGATGGAGTCGGCGCCCTGGAAGGCGGCGTCGGTGTCGGGGAAGTGGCGGCCGATGTCGCCCAGGCCCGCGGCGCCGAACAGGGCGTCGGTGATGGCGTGGCACAGGGCGTCGGCGTCGGAGTGGCCGAGCAGGCCGTGCGAGTGCGGGATGGTGACGCCGCCCAGGATCAGCGGGCGGCCCTCGACGAGCTGGTGGGTGTCCCAGCCCTCGCCGATGCGAAATGGGGTGCTCATGCGGAGGCTTTCGGTGCGTGCGGTGTGCGGCTCAGGAGCAGGCGTTCGGCCAGCGCGAAGTCCTCCGGCCAGGTCACCTTCAGGTTCTCGAAGTCGCCGCGCACGAGGCGCGGCGCGAAGCCGGCGGCCTCGATGGCGCTGGCTTCGTCGGTGATCTGCAGCTCCGGGTGCGCGAAGCCGGCCCGCAGGGCGTCGCGCAGCACGCCCAAGCGGAACATCTGCGGTGTCTGTGCAGCCCACATGCGCTCGCGCGGCACCGTCTCGCCCACGCGTTCCATCGCGTCGGCGCGCTTGAGCGTGTCGGGCACCGGCAGCGCCAGCAGGCCGCCGACGGGGTCGTCACGGCATTCGGCGATCAGGCGGCGGATGGAATCGGGGTGGACGAGGCAGCGCGCCGCGTCGTGCACCAGCACCCAGTCGGTGGCCAGCGCGCCGCGGGCGAGCAGGTCGTGCAGGCCGCCGTAGACGGTCTCGGCGCGCGTGGCGCCGCCCACGTTGGCGCGCCAGCACGCGGCCGCGGCCTCGGCGTCGCCCTCGGCGGCGAGCGCGGCGAACTGGGTGTCGCCGGGGGACAGCACCACCAGCGTGCCGTCCAGCCCGGCGACGCGGCCGAGCGCCTCCAGCGTCCACAGCACGAGCGCGCGCCCGGCGAGCGACTGGTATTGCTTGGGGCCGGCCGCGCCGGAACGCGAGCCCGAACCGGCGCAAGGCACCAGCGCGAAGAAGCGCTCGCGGCCGGCGGGATGGGTGAACGAATCACCGCGCTGGGGACTGGTCATGGGGGAGATTCTAGAATCGTCGCGTTCCGTGCTCGACTCCACGAGCGCCACGCCTTGCCGGCGCCCTTCTTGCCGGTGTCAGGTCCTGCCTCTTGCCCCGGCCGTCGGTTCGGCGCGGGGGCGGAAGCCAGGACCTCGCACCGACCGGAAGCCGCGTCCAAGGCGTGTCGTCATTTCTGCCCCGCCATGCAACTGCCCTCGCTCGCCCCCGGACAACGCTTCACCCTGCCCCGCCCGCCCGGCGCGGCGGATGCCCTGCTGATCGCCCGTCTCGCGTCCGAGCGCGCGGCGCAGGGCCAGCTGACGCTCGTGGTGTGCGCCGAGCCGGCCGACAGCCAGCGCCTGGCCGACGAACTGCCGTTCTTCGCGCCGCACCTGCGCGTGGCCATCTTCCCCGACTGGGAGACGCTGCCCTACGACCAGTTCTCGCCGCACCAGGACCTCGTCTCCGAGCGCCTGGCCACGCTGTGGCGGCTGTACCGCAAGAGCCAGGGCCTCTCGAGCGCCAACACCGGCGCGCCCGTCGCCACGCCCAAGGGCAAGGGCACGCCCGACCCCACGCGCAGCGTCGACGCCAACAAGGAGGACGACGAAGGGGTCGACGTCGTGCTGCTGCCCGCCAGCACGGCACTGACGCGCCTGGCGCCGCCGTCGTTCCTGGCGGCCACCACGTTCAACTTCAAGCAGAAGTCGCGGCTGGACGAGGCCGCGCTGCGCGCGCAGCTGACGCTGGCCGGCTACTCGCATGTCAGCTCGGTGGTGTCGCCCGGCGAATACGCGGTGCGCGGCGGCCTGATCGACCTGTTCCCGATGGGCTCGAACGTGCCCTACCGCGTCGACCTGTTCGACAACGAGGTCGACTCGATCCGCACCTTCGACCCCGACACCCAGCGCAGCCTCTATCCCGTGCCGCAGGTGCGCCTGCTGCCCGGGCGCGAGTTCGCGCTCGACGAGGCCGCGCGCAAGGCCTTCCGCGTGCGCTGGCGCGAGCGCATCGAGGGCGACCCGACCAAGGCGCGCCTGTACAAGGACATGGGCAACGGCATCGCCGGCGGCGGCATCGAGTACTACCTGCCGCTGTTCTTCGACGAGACGGCGACGATCTTCGACTACCTGCCGGCATCCGCCACGCTGGTGCTGCATGGCGCCGTCGACGAGGCGCTGCAGCGCTTCTGGACGGACACGCGCGAACGCCACCGCTTCCTCAAGGCCGACCCCGACCGCCCGATCCTGCCGCCCGAGGACATCTTCCTGAAGGACGAGCAGTTCTTCGACCGCACGCGCGCGTTCGCGGCGCTGTCGCTGCGCCCGCCCGGGGCGTCGGCCGATCGCGGCGGCGTGCTCTCGGGCGGCGACGATCGCATCGAAGCCGGACCCAGCTCCGCGCCGGAGGGCAGCGACGGGAGGAGCGAGGGGGCCCTCACCTCCTGGGCCAGGCCGTTGCCGGACGTCAGCGTCGAACGCGGCGCCACCGCGCCGATGGCGCGCTTGCAGAAGCACATCGACGCCACGCCCTACCGCATCCTGCTGGTGGCCGACAGCGAAGGCCGGCGCGAGACGCTGCTGGACATGCTGCGCGACCACCAGATCGAGCCGGTGAGCGTCGGCACGCTGGCCGAGTTCGAGGCCGGCACCGAGAAGGTCGCCATCACGGCGGCGCCGATCAGCGAGGGCTTCTTCTGGTTCGAGCCGGACGCCGCCGATCCCCGGGGCGCGCGCACGATCCAGTTCATCACCGAGAACGAGCTGTTCGCCACCGGCGCCACGCCGCGCAAGCGCCGCCGCGGCCAGGAACAGACCAGCAGCGTCGATGCGCTGATCAAGGACCTGTCGGAGCTGAAGCTGGGCGACCCGGTGGTGCATGCGAGCCACGGCATCGGGCGCTACCAGGGCCTGATCAACATCGACCTGGGCGAGGGCCCGAGCGAGTTCCTGCACCTCGAATACGCCGACAAGGCCACGCTGTACGTGCCGGTCTCGCAGCTCGCGCTGATCAGCCGCTACACGGGCGTGTCGGCCGAGGAGGCGCCGCTGCACAAGCTGGGCTCGGGCCAGTGGGACAAGGCGCGCCGCAAGGCGGCCGAGCAGGTGCGCGATGCCGCGGCCGAGCTGCTCAACCTGTACGCCCGCCGCGCCGCGCGCGACGGCCACTCGCACCGCTTCACGCCGCACGACTACGAGGCCTTCGCCACCAGCTTCGGCTTCGAGGAGACGCCCGACCAGCGCGCCGCGATCCACGCCGTGATCCAGGATCTCGTCAGCCCCAAGCCGATGGACCGCCTGGTGTGCGGCGACGTCGGCTTCGGCAAGACGGAGGTGGCGCTGCGCGCCGCGTTCGTGGCGGTGCACGGCGGCAAGCAGGTCGCGCTGCTGGCGCCCACCACGCTGCTGGCCGAGCAGCATTTCCAGACGATCTCGAGCCGCTTCGGCCAGTGGCCGGTGAAGGTGGCGGAGATGTCGCGCTTCCGCACCGCCAAGGAGATCAAGACGGCGATGGAGGGGCTGGCCGACGGCACCATCGACATCATCGTGGGCACGCACAAGCTGCTGTCGGCCGACGTCAAGTTCAAGCGCCTGGGGCTGCTGATCATCGACGAGGAGCACCGTTTCGGCGTGCGCCACAAGGAGGCGATGAAGGCGTTGCGCGCCGAGGTCGACGTGCTCACCCTCACGGCCACGCCGATCCCGCGCACGCTGGGCATGGCGCTGGAGGGCCTGCGCGACCTGTCGGTGATCGCCACCGCGCCGCAGCGCCGGCTCGCCATCAAGACCTTCGTGCGCAACGAGAGCCTGGGCACGATCCGCGAGGCGGTGCTGCGCGAGCTCAAGCGCGGCGGGCAGGTCTACTTCCTGCACAACGAGGTCGAGACGATCCCCAACCGGCTCGAGAAGCTGCAGCAGCTGATCCCCGAGGCGCGCATCGCCATCGCCCACGGCCAGATGCCCGAGCGCGAGCTCGAGGCGGTGATGCGCGACTTCGTCGCCCAGCGCATCAACGTGCTGCTGTGCTCCACCATCATCGAGACCGGCATCGACGTGCCCACCGCCAACACCATCGTCATCAGCCGCGCCGACAAGTTCGGCCTGGCGCAGCTGCACCAGCTGCGCGGGCGCGTCGGCCGCTCGCACCACCAGGCGTACGCCTACCTGATGGTGCCCGACGTCGAGGGCCTGACCAAGCAGGCCGCGCAGCGCCTCGATGCCATCCAGGCGATGGAGGAGCTCGGCTCGGGCTTCTACCTGGCGATGCACGACCTCGAGATCCGCGGTGCCGGCGAAGTGCTGGGCGAGAACCAGAGCGGCAACATGATGGAGGTCGGCTTCCAGCTCTACAACGACATGCTGGCCGAGGCCGTGCGTGCGCTCAAGTCCGGCCACGAGCCCGACCTGCTGTCGCCCACCGGCGCGTTCGGCGGCGGCATCGACATCAAGCTGCACGCCCCTGCCCTGCTGCCCGACGCCTACTGCGGCGACGTGCAGACGCGCCTGTCGCTGTACAAGCGCCTGGCCACGGCGGAACGCCCGGAGACGCTGGACGCGCTGCTCGAGGAGATCACCGACCGCTTCGGCAAGCTGCCGCCGCAGGGCCAGGCGCTGTTCGACACGCATCGCCTGCGCATCCTCGCCCGCAGCTACGGCGTGCTCAAGGTCGACGCGAACCCGAAGGTCATGAACATCACGTTCAAGCCCAACCCGCCGGTCGACCCGCTGCGCATCATCGAGCTGGTGCAGAAGAACAAGAGCGTGAAGCTGGCCGGCAACGACCGCCTGCGCATCGACCGCGAGATCGCCGAGCCGCGCGACCGCGCGCAGTACGTGCGCGACCTGCTGCGCTCGCTGGGGCCGCCGAAGGTGCCGGCCGCCGGGTGAGGCCGGCGATGGCGCACGCTGCCACGCAGGGGTCCGGCCTCTCCGGAGTCTGCGCCGCGCCGTCTCCGGTGCGCGAGGATGCCGCCGCGGACGATGGACAGGCCTGACCCCGATCGCCAGCAGGGATCGGGGTCCGGCCTGTCCTCGAATCGCGATCGGCGCGAAAGCCTTCGACGCCGACCCGGCGCGATCCGAGGAGAGGCCAGACCCCTCCGGCCCCGGCGCATCGACCTGCATTTCTCCACTTGCTGGCGCATGCCATGAGCCAGTGAAGGCGCGACAATGGCCGCATGAACCCGGTCTCCAGCTCGCTGCTCCTCGTCGTCGCCCTGCTCCTGATCGCCGCGCTGGTCGCCGGCGTGGCGGTGGGCCTGCTGATCGCGCGTTCGCGCACGCAGGCGGCGGTCGATGCGGCGCTGGCGCAGGCCGGGCACGCCAGGGAGCTGGAACTCACGCAGGCCCGCGAGCGGCTGCGGGCGGGCGAGCAGGCCGCGGCCGCGGTGCAGGCCGAGCTGGAGCGCGCGCGAACGGAAACGCGCGGCGCCCGCGCCGAACTCGCCGCAGCCCACGAAACCGTGCTGCGTGCCGCCGCCAGCGACGCCCAGAAGAGCCAGCAGGTCGCCTCGCTCAACGAGCGCCTGGCCGATCTCGAACAGAAGGCGCGCGACACGGCGGCCCAGCTCGACGCCCGCAACGTCGCGCTGCAGACGGCGCACGCCGAACTCGCCCAGGCACGCACGCGCGCCGACGCGGAGCGCACGGGCGCGCAGGAGAAGCTGCAGCTGCTCACCGACGCGAAGACGGAGCTGTCCAACCAGTTCAAGACGCTGGCGAGCGACATCCTCGAGGAGAAGGCGAAGCGCTTCGCCGAGCAGAACCAGCAGAACCTCGGCACCCTGCTCGACCCGTTGCGCACGCAGCTCAGCGAGTTCAAGGGCAAGGTCGAGGAGGTCTACGTCCAGGAAGGCAAGGAGCGCGTGGCCCTGTCCGAGCAGGTACGCCAGCTGATGGAGCTGAATCGCACGCTCAGCAACGACGCCAACAACCTGACCAAGGCCCTCAAGGGCTCGGCCAAGGCGCAGGGCAACTGGGGCGAGCTGATCCTGGAGCGCGTGCTGGAAGCTTCGGGGCTCGAGAAGGGCCGCGTCTACCACGTGCAGGTGAGCCAGCGTGACGCCGAGGGCAACCTGCAGCAGCCCGACGTCGTCATCGACCTGCCGCAGGATCGCAAGCTGGTCGTCGACGCCAAGGTCTCGCTGCTGGCCTACGACCGCTACGCGTCGGCGGCGTCGGACGACGACCGCCTGCCGGCCATGCGCCAGCACCTGGACTCGGTGCGCGCGCACATCAAGGGCCTGTCGGCGAAGAACTACCAGGCGCTGTACGGCGTGAAGTCGCTGGACATGGTGGTGATGTTCGTGCCGATCGAGCCGGCGTTCATGCTGGCGGTCACCAGCGACGAGTCCCTGTTCATGGAGGCCTGGCAGCGCAACGTGCTGTTGGTGAGCCCGTCCACGCTGCTGTTCGTCGTGCGCACCATCGCGCACCTGTGGCGCCAGGAGGCGCAGACGCGCAACGCCCAGGACATCGCCCGGCGCGGCGCGGAGCTGTACGACAAGCTCGCCGCCTTCGTCGGCGACCTGCAGAAGGTGGGCGCCAAGCTGAAGGACGCGCAATCGGCCTACGAGGAGGCCGAAAAGCGGCTGTCCACCGGACGCGGCAACGTCATCCGCCAGGCGGAGATGCTGCGGGAGCTGGGCGTGAAGGCGACCAAGGCGCTGCCGAACGCGCTGGTCGATGCGTCGGAGGGCCTGGACGCCAGCACCGGCAATGACGTCGATGCCGATGCCGGCGAGGGCCCCGCACCGATCCCGCAGCTGCCGCCGATGTCGCTGTTCGACGAGACGCTCGATCCGGATGCGCCGCTGAACTGAGGCGACGCCGGGAGGAGGCGCTTCGGCACGCGTGGATCCTGCGACTTCGCGCAGGATGACAAGCGCCGTCATTCTGAGGCGAAGCGCAGTCCCAGCTTCCACGGTCGCGGCAGCGCTTCGCCGGGAGAGGAAGACAGCAGCGCTCGAACGACCGCGCCGGGCGTCTCAGCCCTGCGCCGCCCCGGCCGAGGCCGGCGCCGCCGCCGTGCGCATCAGGATCTTGCCGACCGTGGCGTGCACGTCGTCCGGGTCCGTGGGCTTGACGAGGTGGGCCGCGAAGCCGGCGGCCATCGAGCGCGCCACGTCCTCGGCGCTGCCGAAGCCGCTCAGCGCGATCAGCGGTGCGCGTGCCGACAGCGCCGGGCCGAGATCCAGGCCGGAGCCGTCGGGCAGGCCGAGGTCGGTGACGATGACGTCGAAGGCGTCGCGCTCGCCCGCGGTCATCGCCGCGCGCAGGTTGGCCGCGTGCGTGACCTGGTAGCCCATGAACTCGAGCGACATCGTCATCGCGCAGGCGGCATCCTCGTTGTCCTCCACCAGCAGCATGCGCACGGGCCGCGCGCTGACGCTGTCCGGCGCAGCCACGGCCGGCTGCGCGGCGACGGCGTCGGGGGCGTCGACGGTGTCCAGGCGCAGCGTGAAGGTGGCGCCCCGGCCCAGGCCATCGCTGCTCACCGACAGCTCGCCGCCATGCTCCAGCACCAGGCCCTGCGCGATCGCCAGGCCCAGCCCGAGACCACCGAACTGGCGCGAGATGTCGTCGCTCGCCTGCTCGAAGGCCGAGAAGATCAACGGCAGGGCCGACGGCTCGATGCCGATGCCGTCGTCGATGCAGCACAGGCGCAGCCGCGCGCCCTCGTTCTCCACCTCGATGCGGATGCGCCCGCCCGCGGGCGTGAACTTGACGGCGTTGCGCACCAGGTTCCACAGCACCTGCTGCAGGCGGGCGGCGTCGCCGTCCACCACGCCGCGGCCGGCGCTCCAGTGCACCGCCAGATCGATCTGCTTCTCGTCGACCGTCTCCTGCACCATCTCCACGACGATGTCGATGATCTTGCGCATGTCCACCGGGGCGCGGCGCAGCGACAGCTTGCCCGCGGAGATCGCGGTGAGGTCCAGCAGGTCCTCGATCAGCCGAGCCTCCAGCAGCACGTTGCGCCGGATCATCGGCAGCAGCTCCGCCAGCTCGGGCGGCACCACGACGTTCTTCTGCAGCGTCTGCGCCGCGGCGGCGATGGGCAGCAGCGGCGTGCGCAACTCGTGCGACAGCACCGCCAGGAAGCGATCCTTGGCGCGGTTGGCGCGCTCGGCCTCCTCCTTGGCCTGCAGCAGCGCGGCGGCCGATTCGAAGGTGCTCGTGACGTCGTGCAGCAGTTGGCAGAAACCGCTGACCTGGCCGTCCTCGTCGCGCAGCACCGTGACGGCGCCTTCGGCGCGCAGCCGCGAGCCGTCCGCGCGCACCAGCCAGCGTGCGACGACGACGCTGCCGTGCGTGGTGGCCGCCTTGAAGTCGGAGCGCACCACGTCGGCGGCGCGGTCCTCGGCGGTGTGGATCGTGGCGATGTTGCGGCCGATCATGTCGGCGCGCACGTAGCCGAAGATCCGGCTGGCCGCCTGGTTCCAGTCGCGGATGCTGCCGTCGGTGCCCAGCAGGATCACGCCGTGGCCGCTGAGGCCGTCGACGACGCGGGCGTAGACCGAATCGGCCTCGCGCAGCTGGCGCTCCGCGCGCATGCGCGCCGCGCGCTCGGCGCGCTCGCGCTGCGCCCGCTCGATCACCAGCGGCAGCCGGCCCAGGCGGTCCTTGCTGACGTAGTCCGTGGCACCGCGCTTGAGCAGGTCGACGGCGTTCTCCTCCCCGATCACGCCCGAGACGAAGATGAACGGCAGCTCCGGCGCCACGGCCTTGCAGTGGTCCAGCGCGTGCTCGCCGCCGTAGCCGGGCAGCTCGACGTCCGACAGCACCAGGTCGAACGCGCCCGACGCCAGCGCCTGCGCGAACGAGCGCTCGTCGCTCACCAGCCGCACCTGCGCGTGCGGACAGGTCCGCGCCAGCGCGGCCTGGATCAGCTCGGCGTCGAACACCGAATCCTCCAGCATCAGGATGCGCAGCGGGGCGCGGGCGTCGTGCAGGGTCATGCGGATCAACCGAAGTGGCGCGCCGCCTTGGTCGAGCCCGGCGGCGGCTCGTTGAGGACAGCCCAGAAGATGCCCAGGTCGGCGATGGCGGTGACGAAGGCCTTGAACTCCACCGGCTTGACGACGTAGGCGTTGACGCCCAGCGCGTAGCTCTTCACGACGTCGCCCTCCTCGTGCGACGAGGTCAGCATCACCACGGGCAGGCTGCGCAGCTCGGGCGTCTCGCGCACGATCTGCAGCACCTCGAGGCCGTCGACCTTGGGCAGCTTCAGGTCGAGCATCACCACCGCAGGATTGCCGGCCGGCCGCGCGGCGAACTCACCCTGGCGGCGGAGATAGTCGAGCGCCTGCGCGCCATCGCGCACCACGACCACGTCGTTGGCGAGCTCGCTGCGCTCGAGTGCGATGAGCGTGAGTTCGAGGTCGCGGACATCGTCCTCGACCAGCAGGATCGGCTTGAGCATCAGGTCGTCTCTTCCATCTTGTCCGGCAGCACGAAGCCGAATCGCGCCCCCTCGCCGGGAACGCCGCGCGCCCACACCTCGCCGCCATGGCGCTCGACGATGCGCCGGAAGCTGGCCAGGCCGATGCCGGTGCCCTCGAACTGGTCCGACTGGTGCAGGCGCTGGAACACGCCGAACAGCTTGTCGACGTAGCGCATGTCGAAGCCGACGCCGTTGTCGACCACCTCGAGGCCGGCGTGGCCGCCCCGCTCCACCGGGATCACGTGCACCTGCGTCACGGCGCGATCGCGCGAATACTTCACGGCGTTGCCCATCAGGTTGCGCATCGCCACCTGCATCAGCGTCGGGTCGGCGTGCAGCATGGGCAGCGCGGGCGAGATGTCCCACTCGATCGTGCGGCCCGCCTCGAAGCGCGTGAGCTCGCGCGCGATCTCTCCGCACAGGGCCGCCATGTCCACGGCCCCGGGCTTGATCGCCGTGCGGCCCATGCGCGAGAAGTCGAGCAGTGCGTCGACCAGGCGGCCCGAGTACGCGGACGCGTCCTTCACGTGCTGCAGGTAGCGCCGCGACTTCTCGCCCAGCCGGTCGGCTTCGGTGTCCAGCACGAGGTCGACATAGCCTGCGATGTGGCGCATCGGCGCGCGCAGGTCGTGCGACACGGTGTACGAGAACGCCTCGAGCTCCTTGTTGACGCGACCCAGTTCCGACGCCACCTCGTTGAGCTCCTCGGCGCGCCGCAGCACGATGCCGACCAGCGACTGGCGCAGCTCCATCGCCGCGCCGCACTCGGCGCTCGTCCATGGCAGCGAGCGGCCGCGCAGCGCCTCCTTCCAGCTCTCGAAGCTGCGGCGCGGCGCCATGCGGCCCTCCGCGCGCACTTTCTCGCACGGGCGGCCGGCCCAGGTGATCGTCTGCACCACGGCCGTGCGGAACCACAGGATCACGTGGCGGTGCACCTGCGAGATGGCGATGGCCATGACGCCGGCGCCGACGTCGCCCCAGGCCGCCGCCGCGGGCCAGATCTCGGGCAGGCGATCGGACTCGAAGACGTCGTCGCCCCGATGGCGCAGCCACTCGGCCAGCCCCAGGATCTCGGCGGCCGGCGGCACGTCGCCGTACGAGCGGCAGACGTCGTTGAGCACGACGGCCACGCCCGCCGCGCGCGCCAGGCGCAGCATCGGTGCGGGCTGGTTGACCAGGCCCAGCAGGCTCGCGTCGAGGTCGGCGCGCTGCGCGATGATGCGCAGCGTCAGCACGCGCAGCTCCTGGCGCTGCCTGGCCTCGGCATGCTCCTCGGCCGCCTCGACCTGTGCCGACAGCAGCCGCCCCAGGTGCTCGCAGGCGGCGCGCGTCGGGAACGACAGGAAGCGCGCGTCGCGGTCGTGGCAGGACAGCAGCCCCCACAGCCGGCCACGCACGACGAGCGACACCGACATCGATGCGCGCATGCCCATGTCGTGCAGGTACTCGAGGTGCACCGGCGAGACGCTGCGCAAGGCGGCCAGCGACAGGTCGATCGTCGTGGGCGCGAGCGCCGCGTCGAGCGACTCGAGCGGCACCGGCACGTCGTCGGCGTCGGGGACCAGGCGGATGAAGTTCAGGCAATGCAGGGCGCGCGCCCGGGCCGGGACGTCGTCGGCGGGGAAGCGGTGGCCGGCGTAGCTCTCGTAGCCCTCGGCCATCGCCTCGGCCAGCACCTCGCCGTGGCCTTCGGAGTCGAAACGGCAGGCCAGGCAGCGGCCGAAGCCGGTCAGGCGCTCGAGCTCGTGCACCCCCAGGCGCAGCAGGTCCTCGATGGAACGGTGCGTTGCAGTTGCGGCAGAAAATGCCGCGCCAGCGAATAGATGGGCGCTTGCGTGCCGCCGTCGACGGCCGCGGGCTCGAACTCGACGATCACGTGGCCACCCAGGCGATGGGCGCTGGCATCCATCGGCGTGCCGTCGATCGTGACCAGGCCCAGCGCCGCCGGCGATTCGCCGTCGGGCAAGTCGAGCGCGCGCCGCCGCAGCGTGGCCAGGGCCGCCGCGCGCTGCTCGGCACCAGGCCAGTTGGCGCTGTGCGCCACCTCGACGCCATTGCCGGCGTCCAGCACCAGCATGCGGCCGTGCGGCTGGATGGCGCCGGGGACCCGGAGGGGTTCGGTCGCGCAGGAATCCAGGTCGGTCAGGCTGGCGTTCATCGATCGAGGAGCGAAGCAGGCAATGCAGCAGCGAACCGATCGACAGGATCGGCACGGCAGCGTCGGAGGCAATCGATGTGCCAGCCCGGCGGCAAGCGCCGGCTTCAGAGCGGCCGCGCGCCCACCACCCGCTCCAGCCAGTAGGCGGCCTGCGCCATCGCCCGGTCGGCCCCCGGCTGTCCGGCGGCCAGCAGCGCCAGCGCGTCGGAGATCAGTTGCTCCAGGCGCGGCGCGCCGAGCGTCAGCGCCGCCGTGCGGCAGGCGTCCGCCTTCTGGGCGAACGCGGCGCGGGCGTGCGCCCCGCCCGCGGACGACGCCAGTTCCTGCGCCAGGCCGCACAGCGACTGGACCTGCTGGCGGAACGCGCCGACGTAGCGCGCATGACGCTCCGTGTCGACGCGCAGGCGCACGATGGCCGACTCCACCGGCTCGAGGATGCCGGCATCCAGCTGCGCCAGCACGCGCTGGATGCGGCCGACGGTGTCCGGGCCGACCGGCTTGACGATGAAGCCCTGCAGGTCGGAGCGCGTGGCACCAAGCACGGTGTTGCGGTCGGCGGTGGAGGTGATGAGCATCGCCGGCACGCGCTTGAGGCCCGGCGCGGCGCGCAGGCGCGCAACGAGTTCCAGGCCGTCGGGCGGCGGCATGCGCACGTCCAGGCACACGAGGTCGAAGCACGCCGCGCCGGCGAGCTGGCGCCACGCCCCGGCGCCGTCCTCGGCGAGCACGAGTTCGGGCTCGCCGCACTGGCGCAGAACGTCTTCCATCGCGAGGCGCGAGACGAGGTCGTCGTCGGCGGCCAGGATACGCATGTCGACCCTCCCGTTGCAGTGTGGCGTCCAGGCCGCTGCGCGCGCACGCGCAGGACGGCACACGAGCGTATCAGTGCGCCGTCATCCAGTCGTCAATGCTTTCCTGGAGCGCCGCCCAGTGGCGCTCGACGCCGGCGTCGTCGCCGATGTCGCACGCGTGCTCCAGGCCGCCGGCGTCGTCGGCCATCTGGTCGCTGTGGATGTAGAACGCACTGCCCTTGATGTTGTGCGCGATGCGCGCGGCCCGGCTGAAGTCGCGGCGCGTGATCGCCTCGGCGAGATCGGCCAGCAGGCGCGGCGTCTCGGTGCGGAAGGCGTCGG
>JBJMWE010000023.1:0-6307 GCA_045810285.1 Vitreoscilla sp.
AGGTGGTTCTTCTGCAGCTCCTTGATCAGCGGCAGCCACATGTGGCTCGTCTCGGCGTAGCCGTGGACGAGGATGATCGGGTCGCCCGAGCCCGCCACCAGGTAGTGCAGCCTGACGCAGTTGACGTCGGCGAACTTGCTCTGCGGTGCTTGCGCGGATGCTGGAAGGGAGAGCCCCAGCGAAAGCGCCGCGCCGATCGAGACGGCGGCAGCTCGAGCGCCGGCCAACAGCCTGGCGGCGGAAACGAGTCGAGGGAACTGAAGCGTGAACATGGTGAGGTCCTTTGCGTAGGGAACGCGGGTGTGAAGGTTCGAGAAACGTGGACAAATCGGATCGAAAGAGCAGCGGTGTCAGACCGCACGCAACCATGCTCGCGCCGACAGGCCGGCTCGGCCAGTTCCCATCGGAATAGCGATGCCTCTTTCCACCGGGAACGCGGAGCTCGTCCGCGTCACGCGGCCAGCTTCGCCGCGATGGCCGCGACGTGGGCGCCCTGGCTGCGCGCCATCGCCAGCTCGTGCTCGCTCGGCTGGCGCGAGCCGTCCGGCCCGGCGATCGTGGTCGCGCCGTAAGGGCTGCCGCCGCTCACCTGGCTGTTGTCCATCAACCGGGCCTCCGAGTACGGCAGGCCGACGACGACCATGCCGTGATGCAGCAGCGTCGTATGGAAGCTGGTGATCGTCGTCTCGTGGCCGCCGTGCTGCGTGGCGGCACTCGCGAAGACGCTGCCGACCTTGCCGATCAGCGCGCCGCGCATCCACAACGGGCCGGTCTGATCGAGGAAGTTGCGCATCTGCGCGGCCATGTTGCCGAAACGCGTGGGCGTGCCGAAGATGATCGCGTCGTACGACGCCAGTTCGTCGACGCTCGCGAGCGGTGCGGCCTGCGCGGTCTTCATGCCGGAGCGCTGCGCGACCTCGGCCGGCACCAGGTCGGGCACGCGCTTGACGACCGCGTGGGCACCGCCAGCACGTACGCCGTCGGCCATCGCGCCGGCCATGGTCTCGATGTGGCCGTACGACGAGTAATAGAGGATGAGGACTTGCGTCATGAGAGCACCTTGGATAGTTCAGGTTGAAGGACGTAGGCATCACTTGACGTGACGCAGTTCGGGGAATCGAAGTCGCCAAGCCTCAGGCCGCGATCGGCCGGCGCAACAGGAACCACAGCATCGACAGCGCGAGGCCGGGCAGCAGCAAGGCGTCGAAGCCCAGCGTGCCGGAGCAGACGCCGGCGGTGATCGCCCCCACGGCGAAGGCGACGATCGGGGGCCAAAGCCGACCCATGCGCGCGGCGGCGGCTTCGCGCGTCGCGTCGCCATGCAGCAGGTCGACCAGGTCCATGGTGACTTGCGTGACGTTGCCGGTCATCACCGTGGTCGGACTGAGCCGGACGAACGCCGAGCGCGCGGCGACGTTCTGCACGGCCATGGCGGCGACGCCGACCAGGCCGGTCAGGACGGCCGCGGCCGAATCGGCGTCGCGCCCGCCACCGGCCAGATGTCCGCATGCCATGAACAGGCCCAGTCCGATCAGTTGGATCAGCACGAGTGCCCGGCCCGAGTCGCTCTCGTCACCTGCGCGCCGGCGCTGATACCAACGGGTGGTCGCGACCGCGCAGACGAACACCGGCAACGCGAGCAGTTTCCCGAGGACGCCCACGTGGCCGTGGCCCGCCAGCGCCGCGCCGATCAGCACGAAGTTGCCTGTCACGTGTGCCGTGAAGAGCCCGGACAGCATCACGAAGCTGAACGTGTCGACGTAGCCGCCGACGAACGACAGCAGGAGCGCCGTCGACAGGCTGCCGGTCTCCGGAACGACGGCTGGCGGCGAAGTCGCGCTCATTTCGCGGACCCCTGGCGCCACCGCGCAGCGATGGCGGCCAGCGCCAGGCCGCCGATGAGGCCGAGGTGTTCGAGGAAGGTATTGAATTCATGGAAGTGCACGACCGGATCTCGCGCGTTCCAGAAGTCATGGGCGACGAACGTCGCGACGGCGGTGAACACGGCCAGCGCACCGGCCGCAAGCCATTCCATCCGCCTGGCGATGAGCAGGCCGCTGCCCAGCAGTTCCACGACGATCGTCATGACGGCGATCGGCTGCGCCGCGCCGGCGCCGAAGAAGTGCGCCGCCTCGGCAGTCGCGCTTTCGAAGTCGAACAGCTTTGCCAGACCACCCCACCAGAAGGCACAAGTCAGGGCGACGCGGGCCGCCAGCGCGAGCGTCTTCGATTCGAGAAGACGGCCGATGGGTTGCGGGGGTGGCATCGAGGCCATCTCAGACCGCCCAGCAGCCGCAGCCGAACGCACCCCAGAAGCCGCGCGCATCGGCGGCCGGCGTCCTGCGGCGGAGCGCGGCCGCGTGGTCGTGTCCATGCACCGCGCACCCTGCCGCACAGGCGCAGCGGGCTGTCATGCGCGAGTCGCCGGGTTGGCCGAGGCGGCGCGATTGATAGCCGCCGAAGCGCTTGACCGGTGACCAGTCCGGCAGCACGGGCGGCGCGGGCGGCGCCATGCCGGCGAATTCCTCCTCGCCCCAGACCACGCGCCCGCCCAGCAGCGTCAGGACCGATCGCGTGTGGACGATCTCGCTCTCGGGCACGGCGAAGTAGTCCTGCGACAGCACCGCGACGTCGGCCAGCTCGCCGACGGCGATCCGGCCCTTGCGCCCCTGCTCGTTGGAAAACCAGGCGTTGGCCTGCGTCCACAGCCGCAGGGCGACGTCCCGGGGAAGGCAGTTCGACACCGGATACATCGACGTGCCGCCCACGGTGCGGCCTGTCACCAGCCAGGACAGCGAGACCCATGGGTTGTGGCTCGAGATGCGCGTCGCGTCGGTGCCCGCGCCCACGGGGACGCCGGACGCGAGCATGCGTGCGATCGGCGGCGTGGCCTCGGCCGCGCGGGCGCCGTAGCGCTCGATGAAGTACTCGCCCTGGTACGCCATGCGGTGTTGCACGGCGATGCCGCCGCCGAGCGCGGCAACCCGGTCGATGTTGCGCGGGCTGATCGTCTCCGCGTGGTCGATGATCCAGTGCAGGCCCTGGAGCGGCATGTCGCGATCGACGCGCTCGAAGACGTCCAGCGCGCGGCCGATCGACTCGTCGTAGGTGGCGTGCAGCCGCCAGGGCCAGCGCTTCTCGACCAACAGCCGCACCACTTCCTCGAGGTCGTGTTCCATGCGCGGCGGCAGGTCCGGCCGCGGCTCGCGGAAGTCCTCGAAGTCCGCCGCCGAGAACACGAGCATCTCGCCCGCGCCGTTCATGCGATAGCGATCGTCGCCCTGGCCCGGTTCGATCATCTGCGACCATTTCGAGAAGTCGGCGTGTTCGCCGCCGGGCTTCTGGGTGAACAGGTTGTAGGCGATGCGGATCGTCAGTTCGTCGTCCGCGTGCAGCTTCTCGATGATGGCGTAGTCATCGGGATAGTTGTGGAAGCCGCCACCGGCGTCGATGACGCTGGTGACGCCGAAGCGATTGAGCTCGCGCATGAAGTGGCGCGTCGAGCTGAGCTGTGCGTCCGGCGCCAGCGCGGGGCCCTTGGCGAGCGTGGCGTACAGCACGTTGGCGTTGGGCCGCGCGAGCAGCAGCCCGGTCGGCTCGCCGGCGCCGTCGCGAACGATCTCGCCGCCGGGTGGAGCCGGGGTGTCCCGTGTGTAGCCCACCGCGCGCAACGCGGCGCGATTGAGCAGCGCTCGGTCGTAGAGGTGCAGGATGAACACGGGCGTATCGGGGGCGGCTGCGTTCAGCTCGTCCAGCGTCGGCAGGCGCTTCTCCGCGAACTGCATCTCGACGAAGCCGCCGACCACGCGCACCCACTGCGGCGGCGGCGTCACCTCGACCTGCGCACGCAGCATCGCCATGGCGTCGGAGAGCGACTCCACGCCGTCCCAGCGCAGCTCCATGTTGTAGTTGAGGCCGCCGCGGATCAGGTGGATGTGGCTGTCGATGAGGCCCGGGATCGCGCGCCGGCCGCCCAGGTCCACGACACGCGTCGATGGGCCACGCCGGGCCATCACGTCTTCGGCTTGGCCAACGTCACTGAAGACGCCGTTCGTGATGGCCACGGCCTCGGGCGACGGCTGTGCCGGATCGTTGGTGGTGAAGCGGCCGTTGAGGAGGACAAGATCAGGGTGCATGGCTGTTTTCCGCAGAGTCGTTCGACGAGGTGGACGGGGAAGGGGACACGGCGGCGCTCGCCGCCTTCGAACTGCCGGGCATCAGCAGGTACGCGAGCCCGACGCCCTGTTCGCCGATCAGCATCCCAAGCAGTCCGACAAGGGCAATGACGGGTGGCGCGGGCGACCTCACGCGCAGCAGCGCGTAGATGCCGCCGACCAGGACGCCGACGGCCAGGGAGACGAGATAGGGCTTCATGGGCTGTGATCCGTTGGATGCGACGCAGTGTGCGGAGATCCCGCGCGGACGACCTCTGGCGGAGGACGTGCGAGGCGCTGGCGACTAGGGAGGGCGGCGGCCTGTTCCCGTCGGGACAGGTGCAGCCCCGTCGATGTCGCGACCCGTGCCTCCCACGCCATGCACAGGCCGGCGGCCAGGGGAAGCCTCACAGTCAGTGGCGACCTGGCTCAGGTCCTTTCGCCCACCGAACGCTGCATCGAGGCTTCCATGACCATCACCCTGGCGACCCGTCCGCGCGAGCTCGCTGCCGGTCGCGACCGCTGGCCGCCGGAGCGCGCGTTGCAAGCCACCTGGGACACGGTGCAGGAACGTCGCTTCGCCGCGTTGGGCGCGGCGCTCGCGCGCCACGGCGGCTTCCTGCCCGCCGACCAGCTTTGCTGCGTCCTGCGCGCGCACTGGGATCAACCGGTTTCGCGAATCGCGAGGTGGATCGTGCAACGCGAGGTGCTGAGCGTCAGCTGGCGGGCGCAGGTCTGGGTGCCGACCTTCCAGTTCGAACGACCTTCGCTGGACATCCGGCCCGCCGTGTCCGACGTCATCGTCGCACTGCGCCAGGTCTACGACGACTGGGAGCTTGCCGAGTGGTTCGTGCGGCCGCACGAGCTTCTGGCACATCGCATCCCGGCCACCGAAATCGCCTGTGATCCGAGGGCCGTCAAGGAAGCGGCCCGCCTGGATCGCTTCGTCAATCGCTGGTAGCCAATCCGGCATCAAGGAGTCTTCTCATGATTCGACACGCTCGTCCTGCGCGCCCTGGAGCGCGAACCCCGCGGCGCCCCGGCTGGCGCCCGACCCTGGTCGGCGCGGTGCTGCTCGCGGCATGCGGCCTCGCGCTCGCTGGCACGATCAAGTCCGTCGGCCCCCTGGTCTTCACGGACAGCGACACGCTGGTCGTCGCCGACTGGCGCGCCCAGTCCCTGCACGCGCTGAAGCTGCCGCCGGCATCAGCCGCGCCAGCGCGAGCCTTCAACCTGCGCAACGTGTCGACGCCCATCGCGAATGCGCTGCACGTCCGGCCCGAGCAGGTCCGCTTCGAGGACATGGCATTCCGCCCCGGCGCCGAGGTGGCCTATGTCTCCGTTTCCGTCGACAGAGGCGGCAGCGTGCCGGCGCCGGCCATCGTCTCGATCGACTCGAGCGGCAAGGTGGCCGTCCTGCCGCTCGACAAGCTGGCGCAGACCGCGGCCAGGATCACCAACGTGCCCGCCGCGGACCGGACGTTCTGGCGCGACACGCCGGAGGCGACGCTGACGGTCACCGACCTGGTGTTCAACGGCGGCAAGCTCTACGTGGCCGGGCTCAGCAACGGCGACTTCGCCTCGACGCTGCGGATCTACGACTTCCCGTTCGACGATCATCCAACCGCGACCACCGTCGAGATGTACCACCCGGTGCACGACCAGCTGGAGACGCGCGCGCCGATCCGCAAGATGGCCGTCGTCGACCTCGATGGCGTGCCCAGCCTCGTGGCGGCGTACACCTGCACGCCGCTCGTGGTGATTCCGCTGAAGGACCTCGTCGACGGCGCGCACGTCAAGGGAAGGACGATCGCCGAACTCGGGTGGGGCAGCGCCCCGGTGGACATGCTGGCCTTCGACACAGCCCAGGGGCCGCAGCTCCTGCTGGCCAACTCCGCCAAGTCGGCCGACCTGATGCCGGTCTCGGCGATCGCCGCCGCGGCGAAGCTGCCGTCGCTCGCCACGCCGATCCAGGTGCCGGCCAGCCCGCTGCTGGGGCTGAAGTCCACGTACCTGCCGCTCACCGGCCTCGACCAGCTCGCGATGCAGGACGCGCAATTCATCGGCGCCCTCCGCCGCCAGCCGGCGACGGGCGCGATGCAACTGGTGTCGTTCCGCGTCGGTGCCTTCCTGCGCGTGAGCGACTTCGTCAA
>JBJMWE010000024.1:0-37962 GCA_045810285.1 Vitreoscilla sp.
CAGGTCTTGTAAGTTGCGCGCTGCCGCGTCACGCCTCCCGGATCGATCTCGCCGCGCAACTTTCAAGACCTGACACCGCCTGGCACGCCGCGCAACTTTCAAGACCTGACACCGGCGGCTTCAGTCTCCGCCCGCGTAGCCGTTCACGCGCCAGGCCTCGAACACGGCCACTGCCACCGCGTTGCTCAGGTTGAGGCTGCGCTGGCCCGGTCGCAGGGGCAGGCGAACCAGGCGTTCAGGGGGAAAGGCGTCGCGCACCGCGGGGGGCAAGCCGGCGGATTCGCTGCCGAAGACGAGGCTGTCGCCGGCGCGCCAGGCCACGCTCGCCAGCGTGCCCGTGCCGCGCGTGGAGAACGCGAAGCAGCGCGACGCGTCGACCGAGGCGGTGTAGTCCGCCCAGGACGCATGGCGGCGGACGTCGGCGAACTCGTGGTAGTCGAGGCCGGCGCGGCGCAGGAGCTTGTCCTCCATCGAGAAGCCCAGCGGCTCGATCAGGTGCAGCTCGCAACCGGTGTTGGCCGCCAGGCGGATCACGTTGCCCGTGTTGGGCGGGATCTCGGGATGGACGAGGACGATGCGGAACATCGTCCCATTGTCGCGCGCGGCATCGCCCGCGCGTTCGCGATGGACGCGAAGCCGCGCGACGGGCGCGACGCCGGCACCGGCGCTACTCGGGCGTGCGCGCCACCGTCCACACCTGGACCTCGCGCGCGCCCGCGGCGCGCAGCGTGCGCGTGGCGGCGTGCGCGGTGGCGCCGGTGGTGAGCACGTCGTCGACCAGCGCGATGCGCGCGCCGCGCACCCAGGCCGCATGGCGTGGCGTGACGACGAACGCGCCCTGCAGGTTGCGCTGGCGCGCGCCGCGCTGCAGTCCGAGTTGGTGGCCGGTGTCGCGCACCCGGAACAGCGCGTCGGCGCGGGCCTCGAGCGCGAGCGCGCGGGCGAGGCGGCGCGCGAGCTCCCACGACTGGTTGTAGCCGCGTTCGCGCAAGCGTTCGCGCGACAGCGGCACCGCCACGACGCGCAGCCCGCCGCCGCGCTCCGACCGCAGGCGCGCGAGCAGCGGCTGCAGCAGCGCGCCGACGACGTCGAGCCGCTGGTGGAACTTGAAGTCCGCGAGCAGGTGATCCCAGGGGTAGCCGTAGTCGACGCCCGCGACGGCGCGCGTCCATGGCGGCGGCGCCAGGCGGCAGCGCGTGCAGTGCGCGGCGTCTCCGGAGGTGCCGCCCGGCAGCGCCAGCGCGCACCCGGGGCAGCGCGGGACGGCGAACGCGAAGCGCGAATGGCAGTGGGTGCACAGGTCGTCCGCGCACCAGCCGAGGCAGACGGCGCAGCGGCCGCCGGCCCGGCGCCGGCAGCGCGCCAGCCAGTGCGCAGCGGCTGTCAAGCGCGCGCCGCTTGGCCCGGCATTGGCTGCGGCCATGGGAGGAGCGTCGGGCCGCGGGTCCATCGCCTCAATATACTTCCGCATGGCTGCCGCACCCCCGACCGAATCCCGCCCGGAACGCCTCGATCCGCGCGCGCTGGATCGCGCCTGGGCGCGGCTGGCGGCGCAGCCGTCGCCGCCGTGGCTGCACGCCGAGGTGGCGCGCCGGCTGGCCGAGCGCCTGTCCATCGTCCGTCAGATACCCCACCATGTGTTCGACTGGTGGAGCGAGCTCGGCGGCAGCGCGCCGCTGCTGGCGCAGGCCTACCCGAAGGCCGCGGTCACCGGCGTGCTGCGTCCGGAGTCGACGACCGCGCAGCCCGCGGCGACCGCGAGTGCGCCGTCCGCCGTGCCGGCCTGGCGCCGCTGGCTGGGCCTGGGCACGGCCGGCCCGCGCGCGATCGCGCAATCGGCGGTGCCCGCCGGGCAGGCGCAGCTCGTGTGGTCGAACATGAGCCTGCACTGGGCGCCCGACGCCCCCACGCTGATGCGCGAGTGGCAGCGCGCCCTGGTCATCGACGGCTTCCTGATGTTCACGACGCTGGGGCCCGGCACGCTGCAGTCGCTGCGCGAGCTGTTCCGCAGCCACGGCTGGGGCACGCCGCACGCGCCGTGGACGGACATGCACGATCTCGGCGACATGCTGGTCGAGGCCGGCTTCGCCGACCCGGTGATGGACCAGGAGACGCTGCGCCTGACCTTCAGCAGCCCGCAGGCCGCGCTCGACGAACTGCGCACGCTCGGCGCCAACGACGATCGCGCGCGCTTCGCCGGCCTGCGCACGCCGCGCTGGCGCGACCGCCTGCTCGACGCGCTCGGCGCGCGGCGCGACGCGCAGGGCCGCGTGGTGCTGGAGTTCGAGGTCGTCTACGGGCACGCGTTCAAGCCGGTGCCGCGCGCCAAGCTGGCGGCGCAGACGCAGGTGGGCCTCGACGACATGAAGGCCATGCTGAACCGAGGCCGTCCCTCGCACTGAGGACGTGGGGGCGCGCCTCGCGCGGGGGCAGGGCTTACGCTAGGTGCCCGAGCGCATTTTTGGCATGAACAGGCCCTAGAATCGATTGGGTCTTGTGTTGAAGTGCACCTCCCCTGTGCGCACCGGTCCGAGGAGGCCGTGCCGCAGGCGACCTCTGATCAAGCCAGGCGGGCCCTTGCGACGGGCCCGGGCCCGACAAGAAGGATCGAACTAGTGACGACAATGTTGACGATTCGCAAGCTGGCGCAAGGCGCGACGCGCGCCGCGCTGACGATCTCCGCGATGGCGGGCACGAGCGCCGCGATGGCCTTCGGTGACAACGCCGTGACGGATCTCCCCGGCGGCCCCAAGGTGCTGGGCCTGGACTTCCAGCCCGCCGTCACCGAGATCGCGCGCCAGCAGAAGGAACTGCACTACGGCATGCTGATCGTGTGCACGGTGATCTTCGTCGCCGTGTTCGGCGTCATGTTCTATTCGATCTTCAAGCATCGCAAGAGCGTGGGCCACAAGGCGGCCAACTTCCACGAGAGCGTCGCCGTCGAGATCGCCTGGACGATCATCCCGTTCATCATCGTCGTCCTGATGGGGGCGGCCGCCACGCGCACCGTGGTCGCCATGAAGGATACGACGCAGTCGGACCTCACGATCAAGGTCACCGGCTACCAGTGGAAGTGGGGCTACGACTACATCGACGGCGAGGGCAAGGGCCTGGGCTTCATCTCCACGCTCGACACCGCGCAGCGCGACCTGTCCGAGACGGCACACCCGGCCGGCAACGACTACCTGCTCAAGGTCGACAACCCGCTGGTGGTGCCGATGGGCAAGAAGGTGCGCATCATCACCACCGCCGACGACGTCATCCACGCCTGGAGCGTGCCGGCGTTCGGCGTCAAGCAGGACGCCATCCCGGGCTTCGTGCGCGACACCTGGTTCCTGGCCGACAAGGCCGGCGACTACTACGGCATGTGCTCCGAGCTGTGCGGCAAGGAACACGCGTTCATGCCCATCCACGTGGTCGTGATGGAGGGCAAGGACTACACGGCCTGGGTCGACAAGCAGAAGAAGGCGCTGGCCGCCGCGGCCGACGACCCGAAGAAGGTCTGGGAGATGGGCCCGCTGATGGCCCGTGGCGAGAAGGTCTACCTGGCCAACTGCGCCGTCTGCCACAAGCCGGACGGCAAGGGCGCGGGCCCGGTCAAGCCGCTCGACGGCTCGCCGGTGGTCCTCGACAAGGACGCCAATTCCCAGATCACCACCGTGCTGCACGGCCGCCTGAACGGCGCGATGCCGGCGTGGCAGGGCAAGCTGTCGGAGACGGAGATCGCCGCCGCGATCACCTACACCAAGAATTCCTGGAGCAACCACACCGGCCAGCTTGTCGAGCCGTCGGACGTGGTCGCCGCCGAGGCCAAGTAAGTCGCCGTCCGATCTGCTTTCGATCGTCCGACACAAGCGTTCGCTGAAGGATTTCCTCTCATGAGTGCTGTTCTGCCCCAACCGATCGCCCCCGGCCATGATCACGAGCACGATCATGCGCATGGCCATCCGCATGGCGTGCGCCGCTGGTTGTTCGCGACCAACCACAAGGACATCGGCACGATGTACCTGGTGTTCGCGTTCACGATGTTCCTGGTGGGCGGCACGCTGGCGCTGCTCATCCGCCTCGAGCTGTTCAAGCCGGGCCTGCAGTTCTTCAACCCCGAGCTGTTCAACCAGTTCACCACCATGCACGGCCTGATCATGGTGTTCGGGGCGATCATGCCGGCGTTCGTCGGCTTCGCGAACTGGATGATCCCGCTGCAGATCGGGGCGGCGGACATGGCGTTCGCGCGCATGAACAACCTCAGCTTCTGGCTGCTGATCCCTGCGGCCATCATGCTGGCGAGCGGCTTCTTCCTGCCCGGCGGCGCGCCCGCCGCGGGCTGGACGCTCTACGCGCCGCTGACGCTGCAGATGGGCGCCTCGATGGACAGCTCGATCTTCGCGCTGCACATCATGGGCGCGAGCTCGATCATGGGCTCGATCAACATCATCGTCACCATCCTGAACATGCGCGCTCCCGGCATGACGCTGATGAAGATGCCGATGTTCGTGTGGACCTGGCTGATCACCGCCTACCTGCTGATCGCGGTGATGCCCGTGCTCGCCGGCGCCATCACGATGACGCTGACGGACCGCCACTTCCACACCAGCTTCTTCAGCCCGGCCGGCGGCGGCGACCCGGTGATGTACCAGCACGTGTTCTGGTTCTTCGGGCACCCCGAGGTCTACATCATGATCCTGCCGGCCTTCGGCATCATCAGCCAGGTCGTGCCGGCGTTCTCGCGCAAGCGCCTGTTCGGCTACACCTCGATGGTGTACGCCACGTCGTCGATCGCCATCCTGTCGTTCATCGTGTGGGCGCACCACATGTACACGACGGGCATGCCGGTCACCGGCCAGCTGTTCTTCATGTACGCCACGATGCTGATCTCCGTGCCCACGGGCGTGAAGGTCTTCAACTGGCTGGCCACGATGTGGCGCGGCTCGATGACCTTCGAGGCCCCGATGCTGTGGGCCGTGGGCTTCATCTTCGTGTTCACGATGGGCGGCTTCACGGGCCTGATCTGCTCGATGGCGCCGATCGACATCCAGCTGCAGGACACCTACTACGTCGTCGCGCACTTCCACTACGTGCTGGTGGCCGGCTCGCTGTTCGGCATGTTCTCCGGCTACTACTACTGGGCGCCGAAGTGGACGGGCGTGATGTACAACGAGTTCCACGGCAAGATGCACTTCTGGCTGTCGCTGGTCACGTTCAACGTCACCTTCTTCCCGATGCACTTCCTCGGCCTGGCCGGCATGCCGCGCCGCATCGCCGACTACCCGATGCAGTTCGCCGACTTCAACGCGCTGGCCTCCGTCGGCGGCCTGTGCTTCGGCCTGTCGCAGGTGTACTTCCTGGTGTTCGTCGTGATCCCGGCCATGCGCGGCAAGGGCGCGCCGGCGCCGCAGCGCCCGTGGGAAGGCGCCGAGGGCCTCGAGTGGGAAGTGCCGTCGCCCGCGCCGTGGCACACCTACGAGACGCCGCCGAAGCTCGATCGCACCGCCACCAAGGTCATCGGCTGACCGCCTCGAACCTCGCATCGCCATGGCACTGAATCCCGAGCAACGCCGCAAGAACCTGCGCATGGCCGTCGCGCTGCTGTCGGTGGCGCTGGTGTTCGGCCTGGGCTTCGTCGCCAAGGCGCTGATGTTCGGCCTATGACCGCTGACGACCAGGACGAACGCCGCGCCCGGCGCGAGAAGCGGCAACGGAGGCTGAACCGCGACATGCTGGTGAAGCTGGTCGTGTTCGTGGGCGTCATGGGCTGCTTCGCCTACGCGATGATTCCCATGTACAAGACGATCTGCGAGGTGCTGGGCGTCAACGTCGTCGCGCGCGGCGACGCCGACGCGGCGGGCTACCGGGGCAAGCGGGCGCCCGTCAATTCGCAGGTCGACCTGGCGCGCAACGTCACCGTGGAGTTCGACGCCAACGCACGCGGGCCCTGGGAGTTCCACCCGGCGCAGAGTTCGGTGGTCGTCCATCCCGGCGAGATGACGACGGTGATGTACGAGTTCAGGAACACGCAGTCGCGCACGATGACGGCGCAGGCCATCCCGAGCTACGCGCCGGGCGTCGCCGCCGGCCACTTCACGAAGGTGGAGTGCTTCTGCTTCACGCAGCACACGCTGGCGCCGGGCGAATCGAAGACCTGGCCGGTGGTGTTCTACGTCGACGACAAGCTGCCCAAGGACGTCCAGCGGATCACGCTGTCGTACACCTTCTTCGAGGTGGGCGGCACCACGCCGCCGGCACCCTCGGGACAGCGCGAGACCAAGCCGAATGCGTGAGCGCGCCATGACATCGCCCGACGACCCCCGCGACGACTTGCCGGCCACCGACCGCAAGGCCAATTTCGGGCAGACGTTCCGCGCCGTCGCGTGGAGCTTCCTGGGCATTCGTCGTTCCACCGATCACGCGGAAGACGTCAAGAAACTGAACCCGATCCATGTGGTGATCGCCGCCGTCGTCGGCGCCGCGGTCTTCGTCGTCTTCCTGGTCGTGCTGGTGCGCTTCGCCATCGGCTTCGCAACCAGCCATTGATCCTTTCTGCAAGAGTCTGGAGAGAAGAAACCCATGTCCGCCGCGACTCCCCACGGAACGACCCCGTACTACTTCATCCCGTCGCCCTCGCGCTACCCCGTGTGCGTCGCGGTCGGCCTGTTCCTGATGATCCTGGGCGGCAGCCAGTGGATCAACGGACATGAATGGGGATCGTGGAGCCTGCTGGCCGGCATGGCCGTCTGGCTCGCCACGCTGGCGCAGTGGTTCACCACGGCCATCGGCGAGAGCGAGGGCGGGCTGTACTCCGATCGCGTGGACGTGTCCTTCCGCTGGAGCATGAGCTGGTTCATCTTCTCGGAGGTGATGTTCTTCGCGTCGTTCTTCGGCGCGCTGTTCTGGGCCCGCGCCATCGCGCTGCCGATGCTCGGCAACCTCGACCACCAGATCCTGTGGCCCGATTTCCACGCCATCTGGCCGAGCGCGCAGGCCGGTGTCACCGCCTCGCCCGCGGACACCATTCCGGCATTCCGCACGATGGGTCCGTGGCCCATTCCCACGCTCAACACCGCCATCCTGCTGACCTCGGGCGTGACACTGACCATCGCCCACCACGCGCTGATCGCCGAGCACCGTTCCAAGGCGATCCTGTGGATGTGGATCACCGTGGTGCTGGGCGCGACCTTCATCGCCTGCCAGGCCTTCGAATACCACGAGGCCTATACCGAGATGAACCTGAAGCTGTCGTCGGGCATCTACGGCTCGACCTTCTTCATGCTCACCGGCTTCCACGGCTTCCACGTCTTCGTGGGCATGCTGATGCTGTTCTTCATCACGCTGCGCCTGCAGAAGGGCCACTTCACGCCCAAGCGCCATTTCGGCTTCGAAGGCGCCGCGTGGTATTGGCACTTCGTCGACGTCGTGTGGCTGGGCCTGTACGCCGTCGTCTATTGGTTGTGACCCGTAGGGCGGGTTAGCCGCAGGCGTAACCCGCCGTTCGCTGGCGTGCTGCGATGCGCGTGCTGCGAAGCCGCGTGTCGCGACGGAGCGTCCGCGATGGAGACCGGGTTGAAGGAGCCGGCCGGATCGGTGTGCGTACGAACGGCGGGTTACGCCTGCGGCTAACCCGCCCTACGGCCGCCCGTCGAACGGCCGCCCGTCGAACGGTTGCCTGTCGAACGGAACCGCGCGGGCAATGCCCGCGTCGAAGCTCAGGTACCGACCGGAATGCCCTTCGGATGGATCCAGCCCAGGCGCCAGGCCAGCAGGATCAGCAGGAACAGGGTGACGGACAATGCGACCCGGATCGCCAGCGCGCGCGCCATGCGCTTGTCGGCGCTGCCGTCGTCGGGGCCGCGGCGCAGCATGAACAGGCCGGCGCCGGCAAGAGCGGCCAGCACGAGCACCAGGAACCCGACGATCACGAATTTCATGACGAACGATTATTCCACCGACCCTGCGCCGGCGTCCGCGGGTTCCTCCCCTCCACGCCGCGGTGCCGGCAGCACGCGCTCGCGCATCGTGTGGTTCGTCGTCGCCCTGGTGTGCGCGTCGCTGACCGCGCAGCTCGGCCGCTGGCAGCTGTCGCGCGCGCACGCCAAGCTGGCGCATGAGGCCCTGGTGGCAGAACGCGGCCCGCTGCCGCCGCTGTCGGGTGCGGCGCTGGCGCGCGATGCGGCGACGGGCGAGCAGCAGGCGCAGCGTCGGATCGTTCTCAGCGGCGAATGGGACGCCGCCCACACCGTGTTCCTGATGAACCGCACGATGGACGAGCGCGCCGGCTTCTACGTGCTGACTCCGCTGCGCCTGCCCGACGGCGGCGCCGTCGTCGTTCAGCGCGGCTGGATCGCCAGCGATCCGGCCGATCCGATGAAGGCGCCGCCGGTGACGACGGCGGCGGGGCCCGTCACGCTGCACGGGCACGTCGCGCCCTGGCCCTCTCACTGGTTCGAGGTGGGGCAGGGCCGCGGCGGGGCGGTGCGGCAGAATCTCGAGATGGCGCCGTTCAGCGCCGAGACCGGACTGGCCCTGCGCCCCGTCACGGTGTTCGAGGACGCCAACGCCGACAATGCCGGCGACGGCCTGCGCCGCAAGTGGCCCGCGCCGACCGCGGGCGTGAGCATCGCCACCCACTACGGCTATGCCACGCAGTGGTTCGCGATGAGCGTCGCGTTCCTGGGCCTGTGGGTGTGGCTGCAGTTCATCCGCCCGCGCCGCCCGTCGACCGACGATTCCGATTTCCCGCCCGGCGCCCGCGCCGACGATCCCGCTGCCCGATGAAGCCGACGCCGACCGACGACCCCAAGGCCACCGGCCCGGAATCCATGACCTTCACGCTGCATGGCACGCCCGCGCCGATGCACGACTACCCCGCGGCGCAGAGCCGGCGCGGCCGCATGATGATGCTGGCGATCCTGGCGCTGTGCGCGCTGCCGGTGATCGCGTCGTACTTCACGTACTACGTCGTCCGGCCGGGCGGCCGCTCCAACTACGCCACGCTGGTCGAACCGCAGCGCCCGCTGCCGTCGCTCCAGGCGCTGCCCGCGCAGGACATGGCGGGCCAGCCCGTGCCGCTGACCACGCTGAAGGGCCAGTGGCTGCTGGTGGTGGTGGCGCCTGCCACCTGCGGCCCGGCGTGCGAGCGCAACCTGTTCCTGCAGCGCCAGCTGCGCGAGATGATGGGCGCCGAGCGCGATCGCCTCCAGAAGGTGTGGCTGGTGGACAGCCCCGAACCCGTGGCGCCCGCGCTCGCCGCGGCGGTCGGCGCGCCGCCCGCGGTGCTGGCCTACCGCGTCGACCGCGCCGCGCTGGAGCGCTGGCTGGAACCCGAGCCTGGCCGCACGCTCGAGGATCACCTCTACATCGTCGACCCGCTGGGCAACTGGATGATGCGCACGCCGCCGAACCCCGATCCCGCGAAGCTGAAGAAGGACCTCGAGCGGCTGCTGCGCGCCTCGCAGTGGTGGAACCGGGCCAAGGACGCGCAGTGACGAGTTCGCCCGCGGTGGCCTGGAATTCGCTGCCTGGCCTGGCACTGATCGCGCTGGGCCTCGTCTCGATCGTGCTGATGGTCGCGTGGTGGCGTGGCGGCCTGCGTCGCAAGTCGCGCACGCAGCGCGTGGCCGCGCTGGCCGCGCTGACGCTGTTCCTGTGCTTCGACCTCGTCGTCTTCGGCGCCTACACGCGGCTGAGCGACTCGGGGCTCGGCTGCCCGGACTGGCCGGGCTGCTACGCGACCTCCAGCCCGGTCGCTGCGGCCGAGCACATCGCGCACGCGCAGGCGCTCGCACCCGAGGGGCCGGTCACCGAGAAGAAGGCGTGGATCGAGATGATCCATCGCTATTTCGCGGGAACGCTGGGCCTGCTGATCGCACTCATGCTGGTGGCGGCGATCGCGTCGCGGGACCGCCGCGCCAGGTTGCTCATCGGCCTCACGCTCGCCTGGTACGTCGGCCAGGCGTTCTTCGGCGCGCTGACGGTGACGTGGAAGCTCTACCCGGCCATCGTCACCGGGCACCTGCTGGGCGGCATGGGCCTGCTCGCGTTGCTGGCGCTGCAAGCCCCGGCGCGAGCGGAAGCGGCCGCGCCGCGCACGCGGCTCGACCGCTGGGCCCTGGGCCTGGCCGCGCTGGCCCTGTTGCTGCAGATCGCGCTCGGCGGCTGGGTCAGCACCAACTACGCGGTGCTCGCGTGCACCGGCTTCCCGCAGTGCAACGGGCAGTGGTGGCCCGCCATGAACTGGTCCGAGGGCTTCACGTTCGCGCGCGAGCTGGGCCGCGCGGCCGACGGTGCGCCGATCGCGATGACCGCGCTGGTGGCGATCCAGTGGACACATCGGCTGTTCGCCGTCGCGTTCACGGCCGCGATGGTCTGGCTGGTGGCGCGGCTTTGGAAGCGCGGGAAGCCATCGCGCCGCCAGGCTGTCATCATCCTGGGCGTGGTGGTGGTCCAATGGGCTACCGGCCTGTCGAATGTCGTGCTCGGCTGGCCGCTGGTGGCCGCCCTGGCGCACACTGCCGGGGCCGCGGCCCTGGTGATCTGCATCGGCTTTCAGATCGCCGCCGCCCTGAATTCGAGAACCCGGGTTTCGTCATGAGTTCCGTCCCCGCTCCCAACCCCGCGCCCGCGTCGGCCCAGCCGTCGCGCTGGCGCCAGTACTACGCGCTCACCAAGCCGCGCGTGGTGCAGCTCATCGTGTTCTGCGCGGTGATCGGCATGTTCCTGGCCGTGCCCGGCTGGCCGCCGCTGGTGCCCACGCTGGCCGCCACCGCGGGCATCTGGCTGGTGGCCGCCGCGGCCGCCGCGTTCAACTGCCTCGTCGAGCAGGAGATCGACCGCCGCATGACGCGCACCGCCTGGCGCCCCACCGCCAAGGGCGAGCTGACCGACATGCAGGCGCTGCTGTTCTCGGCGCTGCTGTGCAGCCTGGGCGCCGCCATCCTGCTGATCTGGGTCAACGCCACCACGCTGTGGCTGACGCTGGCCACCTTCATCGGCTACGCCGTGATCTACACGCTGGTACTCAAGCCCAACACGCCGCAGAACATCGTGATCGGCGGCGCCTCGGGCGCGATGCCGCCGGTGCTGGGCTGGGCCGCCATGACGGGCCACGCCGACGCCAACGCCTGGCTGCTGTGCCTGATCATCTTCCTGTGGACGCCGCCGCACTTCTGGGCGCTGGCGCTGTACCGCACCGAGGACTACCGCAAGGCCGGCCTGCCCATGCTGCCGGTCACCCACGGCCCGGACTTCACCAAGCTGCACGTGTTCCTCTACACGCTGGTCCTGTTCGCGGGCACGCTGCTGCCGTTCGTGAGCGGCCTGAGCGGCTGGTTCTACCTGGCCAGCGCCGTGCTCCTCGGCGCGCTGTTCTCGGCCTACGCGTTCAAGCTCTGGCGGCACTACAGCGACGAGCTGGCACGCCGCACGTTCCGCTTCTCGATCCTGTACCTGTCGCTGCTGTTCGCGGCATTGCTGGTCGACCACTACATTCCCCGATGACCCTGCGCAGACGCTTCCTCATCCTCGCCGCCACGGGCGCGCTGTCGCTCGCCGGCTGCGACAACGCCGCTCCCCCGCACCACTTCAACTCGATCGACCTCACCGGCGCGAAGTACGCGCAGGGCCTGTCGCTGCCCGACTTCGACGGCAAGCCGCGCACGCTGGCCGACTTCAAGGGCAAGGTCGTCGTCGTCTTCTTCGGCTACACCCAGTGCCCCGACGCCTGCCCCACGACGATGGCCGAGCTGTCGGGCGTCCTGAAGACGCTGGGCCCCGATGCCGCCCGGGTGCAGGTGGTGTTCGTCTCGGTCGACCCGTCGCGCGACACGCCGGCGCTGCTGAAGAGCTACGTCACCAATTTCCGCCCAGACTTCATCGCGCTGCGCGGCGACGAGGCGCAGACCCGGCAGGTCGTCAAGGACTTCAAGCTGATCGTGCAGAAGGTGCCGGGCAAGACCCCCGACAGCTACACGATCGACCACACCGCGGGCACGTACGTGTTCGACCCGCAGGGCCGCGTGCGCCTGTTCGCGTCGCAGAGCCTGGATCCGGCGCTGCTGACCGACGACATCAAGGCGCTGCTGGCCGAAAAGGGCTGACGCCGGGTTCGGTGGCGGGCCGGGGAAGTGCCTGACCCTCCCTTCGCGCGGACGCGAGGCGGCCACGTGAAGGGGTCTGGCTCCGCCGCGGGCTGCTGCCCGAACGGCACAGGAATGGCCGGGCGGTGCCTGACCCCGGCTTCGATGCGCGGGCGTGACGTGCATCCAGCGCGCCGGCAAATCAATTCGACAGGCCGGCAATTAATTCGGGGTGAGGCACCGCCCCGGAAGCGTCATGGCGTCCCGGGAGATCGTGTCGGGGCGGAGCCAGGCCCCTCCGGCGCCGCGGCGGCGTCCTCGGCCTGCACATGCTCGGTCATCCAGGCGCGCAGGCGGGGCTCGACGGTCAGCGCCAGGGCGCGGCCGTAGGCGGCTGCCGCTTCGGCGTGGGAGCCGGCCATCGCGAGCAGGTGGGCGCGGGCGGCCCACCAGGGCTGGTGCGTGCTGACGCGCTCCGCCTCGATGGCGTCGAGCAGGCGCAGGCCTGCAGCCGGATCGGGCAGGGCGTGCCCCAGCGCGACCGCATGCGCGATGCGGGCGCCCACGGTCGGCGCGATCTCCAGCAGGCGTTCGTGCAGCCGCGTGATCCCGTCCCACGGCACGCGGCCGTGGACGCGTCCCTGCGTGTGCGCGGCCTGGATCGCGGCCTCGAGCTGGAACGGCCCGGGCGCGCGATGCGTGGCGGCACGTCGCAGCGCGGCATCGGCCTGCGCGATCAGGCCGGCGTCCCAGTCGCGTGGATCCTGCTCGTGCAGCGGCCGGAACGCGGCGCCCCGCGCCGCGCGACGGGCCTCGCACAGCCACAGCAGCGCGACGAGGCCCAGCGCCTCGGGCTCGTCGGGCAGTTGCGACGCCACCAGCTCGGCGAGGAAGCGCGCCTCGCCCGCCAGCTCGCCGGCATCGGCGTCGTCCGCGAGGCCCCAGTGCAGCGTGTACGCGCCGTAGATGGCCTCGAGCACGGAGGCGAGGCGCTCGGGCCATTCGTCCGGGCCGGGCTCCTCGAAGCGCAGGCCGGCGTCGCGGATCTTGGCCTTGGCGCGCACGAGGCGCTTGGTCATGGCCTCGGGCTTGACCAGGAACGCGCTGGCGATGCGCGCCGCATCCAGGCCCAGCACCGTCTGCAGCATCAGCGCGCTGTGCAGGCCGGCGTCGATCGCGGGGTGCGCGCAGACGAACAGCAGGCGCAGCCGGACGTCGGGCAATGGCGCGGCGTCGGGCGCCGCGGCGTGCTCGTCGGGCCACAGCACGGTGAGCGTCGGGTCGTCGGCCAGGCGTTGGCGGCGCGCGGCCATCAGCAGGCGCCGCTTCGCGGCGGTCAGCAGCCAGGCGTCCGGCGCGGCGGGCACGCCGTCGACCGGCCAGCGTTCGAGCGCCGCGGCGAAGGCGTCGGCGAGCGCGTCCTCGGCGGCGGCCACGTCGCGCCATTGCCAGGCCAGCCACGCGAGCAGCCGGCCGTAGCTGCCGCGGGCCGCCGCTTCCGCCGCCGCGGCCGCGTTCACTGGGCCGGCTTGGGCATGGGGCGGACAGGCCAGACCATCGTCACGCCGACGGCCGATCCGGGGCAGCGTTCGGCCCACTTCAGCGCTTCGTCGATCGACGCGACGTCGATGACGGCGTAGCCGCCCAGCAGGTCCTTGGTCTCGGCGAACGGGCCGTCCTGGACCTGGCGCTTGCCGCCGCGCACGCGCACGGCGGTGCCGGCGAACTGCTCGAGGCGATTGGCCCCGCGCAGCACGCCGGCGCCGACCATGGCCTCCATGTACAGCCGCCAGGCCTGCATCGGCTCGACGCCGCGCACCGGGTCGTCGTTGACCTCGAAGACTTCGGCGGGTTGGTGAAAGGTGAGGACGAATTCCATGCGAGTCTCCCTGCGCCGTGGCGGCGCCCCAGGTGGCGCAGCACCGTGCCGCACCTGAGCATAGATGCGCGATCCCGCCCCTGACGGACGCGCGGACGAAAAAAAGGACGCCGAGGCGTCCTTTCCTGCTTCCGATGAGGGACAGCACCAACGTCACCATCCTGGCGTTCCGGCGCTGCCGCTCAAACGCCCCAGGAGAAGTCCAAGGGAGCGGCGGAACCGGCTTCGCCGGGCCGCTCGCGGCCGGCCCCCTCGGGGGGCAGGGAGCGCGCGCGAAGCCTCCCCTCCGGGGGACAGCGACCGTCGGGGCTACATTCTTTGCGGTTCCAGGGTCTTGCGCATCTTCTTGAGCGCGGCCACCTCGATCTGGCGGATGCGTTCGGCGCTGACGCCGTATTCGGCCGCCAGCTCGTGCAGCGTCATGCCGCCGGAGCTGTCGTCGTTGACCTTGAGGTAGCGCTCCTCGACGATGCGACGGCTGCGCGGGTCGAGCGTGTCCAGCGCTTCGACGATGCCGGCACCGGCCAGGCGGTCGTGCGCGGCGCTCTCGATGACGCGGGTGGGCTCGCTGCGGTCGTCGGCCAGGTAGGCGATCGGCGCGAAGGCTTCCTCGCCGTCGTCGTTCTGCGATTCCATCGCGACGTCGCCGCCGGACATGCGCGTCTCCATCTCGAGGACTTCTTCGGGCTTGACGTTGAGATCGCGCGCGACGCGCTCGACCTGGTCGCGCGTGAGCGTGTTGCGATGCACGTCGGTGTCGGCGGCTTCTTCCTTCAGCTTGGCCTTCATCGAGCGCAGGTTGAAGAACAGCTTGCGCTGGGACTTGGTCGTGGCGACCTTGACCATGCGCCAGTTCTTCAGGATGTATTCGTGGATCTCGGCCTTGATCCAGTGCAGCGCGTAGCTGACCAGGCGCACGCCCTGGTTCGGGTCGAAGCGCTTGACGGCCTTCATCAGGCCGATGTTGCCTTCCTGGATCAGGTCGCCGTGCGGCAGGCCGTAGCCCAGGTAATTGCGCGACACCGAAACGACCAGGCGCAGGTGGGACATGACCAGCGCGCTGGCGGCCTTCAGGTCGCCTGACTCCTGCAACTGCGTCGCGAGGCGGGTCTCTTCTTCCTGCGACAGCATCGGCAGGCGGTTGATGGACGAGATGTACGCGTCGAGGTTGCCCAGCGGAGGAACCAGGCTCCACGGGTCGCGGACGGACAGGGCGTTGGCTTGGGTGGTGGTCATGTGCTTGATCAGACTGGTGATCGAACCTTTGGTTCCACGAATATTAGCACTCTCCCGGGCGGAGTGCTGACCCTCATTGCCGCGAAGGCCAAGCGAATAATCGACGACCATATGCGGAAAGTAGCGATAGCGAGTGCTCACAACTAGCACTTATACGTATCGATCGCTACAAAAATTTGCGTTCTTCGCGGCGGCACGCCCGCTGTCCGGCCCGGCCAACTGCCGATGTCGAGCTGCCGCCGCCGTCCTTCAAGGGCGATCTCCATGAAAAACAGCAGGTTGCCGCCTTGGACGCGCGGCCGCCAGCTCGACGGGCGTCGCTGGCGCTCGTGACCGTCGAGCGCGTCAGCCGTCGACAGGGGCTGTCGGCGTCTCGAGCAGGCGCTGGTAGAACGCCAGGTCCAGCCAGCGGCCGAACTTGAAGCCGACCTGCGGCAGCGTGCCCACGTGGCGGAAGCCGAGGCGCTCGTGCAGCGCGATGCTGCCCGCGTTGCTCGCATCGATGCCGCCGATCATCGCGTGCACGTCACGCGCCTTGGCGGCCTCGATGAGCGCCTGCATCAGGAGGCGCCCCAGCCCGCGGCCGCGGTGGCCGGCCTGCACGTAGACCGAGTGCTCCACCGAATACTTGTAGGCCGGCCACGCGCGGAAGCTGCCGAAGCTGCCGAACCCCAGCAGCGCGCCGCGCGCGTCCTCGATGCCGATGACCGGGAAGCCGCCGCGGGCCTTCGCGTCGAACCAGGGCGTCATGCTCTCCGGCGCGCGCGGCGCGTAGTCGTAGAGCGCGGTGGAGTTGGCGATCGCCTCGTTGAAGATCGCCAGGATCGCGGCGCCGTGGCGCTCCAGGGTGCAGGGGACGACGGAGAGTTCGTTCATCGGAATTTCCTGAACAGGTCGGACACGGCGGTCAACGCGATGGCGTAGCGCGCCGGCTTGCGCGTCGGGTTGCGGAACGCGATCGGGCGGTTCAGCACCATGGCCAGGCAGTCGCCCGTCCGCAGGCGCCAGGGCTTGGCGTCGATCGTGATCTCCATCTCGCCTTCGAGCAGCCACACGAGCTGGTGGCAGGTGACGCCGCGGGTGGGGCTGTCGAACGACACCGACTTGCCCGCGGGAAAGGTCACCTCCACCAGTTCCATCGGCGACTGGAAGCCGGGCGGCGAGACGTGGCGGCGCACATAGCCGGACTCCGGATCCTTCCACAGCGGCTGGGTGTCGGCGCGCGCCAGCGGCAGCGCGAACGCGTCCTCCGCCTCGTAGGAGAACAGCGCCGGCAGCGAGATGCGGAAGGCACCGGCGAGCTTGTCCAGCACGGCGGCCGTGGGGCTGGTCTCCTCGCGTTCGATGAGCGAGATCATGGAGCGGCTCACGCCACTGATCTCGGCCAGGCGCTCCAGCGTGAGGCCCTGTGCCTTGCGCAGGTTGCGCACGCGCTCGGCGAGGTGCTTGTCGACATCCATTTGATCCAGTTTATTGGAATAGTTATTCCAGTGCAATGGAGTTCGGATGGATGCGGTGGCCTCGCCGATCGGCATACAGTGCCAGCCATGAGCGACGATCGCCCCGACTCCGATGCCCTGCCCGCGCAGGCGCACGAGGCCGGGCGTGCGGCGCGCCGCGGCAAGCTCAAGATCGCCCTGCCGCGTCGCGACGCGCCGGGCGGACCGGCGGGGATGGCGGCACGCGCGGCGGACGGCGATGGCACGCGGCCGCCCGGCTGGCGCGCCTACGCCAAGAGCGTGCTCGTGTGCGGCGCCGTGATCGCCGCCACGGCGCCGCTGCTGCACGTGCTGGAGCCCACCAACATCGTGATGCTGCTGCTGCTCGCGGTGGTGTACGCCGCGCTGCGGCATGGCCGCGGGCCGGCGGTGCTGGCGGCGTTCGTCAGCGTCGCGGGGTTCGACTTCTTCGACGTCGCGCCGCGCTACGCGCTCGCGGTCAGCGACGCCAAGTACATCGTCACCTTCGTCGTGATGCTGGTCGTGGCGCTGGTGATCGGGCAGCTCACGGCCGGCTTGCGCTACCAGGCGCGCGTGGCCACGCTGCGCGAGGATCGGGTACGCCGGCTGTACGAGCTCTCGCGCGACCTCGCCGCCGCGCTGATGCCCGAGCAGATCGTCGAGATCGGCACGCGCGTCCTGCAGGCCGAGTTCGAGGCGCGTGCCGTGTTCCTGCTGCTCGATGGCGAGGACCGCCTCGTCGTGCCGGACGACGCGGACGTCGACGCGAGCCTCGCAGGCTTGGCGCTGGCGCACGGCGAGGCCGCGGGACAGGGCACCGGCACGCTGCCGGCCAGCGCGATGTCGTACGTGCCGTTGAAGGCGCCGATGCGCGTGCGCGGCGTCGTCGTGCTGGACTTGCGCAACCCGCAGCGGCTCGCGGGGCCGGAGCAGCGCCGGCTGCTGGACACCTTCGCCTCCCTGCTGGGGATCGCGCTGGAGCGCATCCACTACGTCGACGTCGCGCAGACCACCACGGTGCAGATGGAGTCGGAGCGCCTGCGCAACGCGCTGCTGGGCGCCATCTCGCACGACCTGCGCACGCCGCTGGCCGCGCTGGCGGGCATGGCCGGCTCGCTGCAGCTCTTGCAGCCGCCGCTCGCGCCGGCGCACGCGGAGATCGCGGCGCGGCTGCGCGAGGCCGCGCTGCGCCTGAACGCGCTGGTCAACAACCTGTTGGACATGGCGCGGCTCGAGTCGGGCAACGTCGCGCTGAACCTGCAGTGGCAGCCGCTGGAGGAGGTCGTGGGCAGCGCGCTGCGCGGGCTGGCGGCGTCGTCCGAGGGCGGCCACCCGATCCGCGTGCAGTTGCCGGCCGACCTGCCGCTGCTGCGCTTCGACGCCGTGCTGGTCGAGCGCGTGCTGGCCAACCTGTTGGAGAACGCGGCCAAGTACACCCCGGCCGGCAGCCTCGTCACCATAGGTGCCGCCGCCGCGCGCGAGTGGGTCGAGGTGTGGGTGGCCGACGACGGACCGGGCCTGCCGGCCGGGCGCGAGGCGCTGATCTTCGAGAAGTTCGAGCGTGGCCGCAAGGAGAGCGCCACGCCGGGCGTCGGCCTCGGGCTGGCGATCTGCCGCGCCATCGTGGCCGCCCACGGGGGCGCGATCCGCGGCCAGACGCGGCCCGAGGGCGGCGCGCGCTTCGTGTTCACGCTGCCGCGCGGGGAGCCGCCGCGCATCGAGGGCATCGACGCTGACTTCGGCGACGAGCGCGACGACAATCCCGCGATGCCTGTCAATGATCCGGAGCGCGCACGATGACCGCCGCAGAACGCCCCGCCAAGGTGCTGGTGGTCGAGGACGAAGTGGAGATCCGCCGCTTCGTGCGCCTGTCGCTGCAGGCGGAAGCCATGGAAGTGTCCGAGGCCGAGACTGTCGCGCGCGGGCTGGTCGAGGCCGGCACCCGCCGGCCCGACCTGGTGGTGCTGGACCTCGGGCTGCCGGACGGCGATGGCATCGACTTCATCCGCGGGCTGCGCGCGTGGTCGCAGATCCCGGTCATCGTGCTGTCGGCCCGCACCATGGAGACCGACAAGATCGCCGCGCTCGACGCCGGCGCCGACGACTACCTCGTCAAGCCCTTCGGCACCGGCGAGCTGCTCGCGCGCGTACGCGCGCAGCTGCGCAGGCACCCGCGCGCGAGCGCCGATGTGCCCAGCGCGCTGGAATTCGGCGACGTGCGCATCGACCTGGCGGCGCGCACGGTGCAACGCGGCGGCGCCGCGCTGCACCTCACGCCCATCGAATACCGCCTGCTGACGCACCTGGCGTCGCATCCGAACCGAGTGCTCACTCATCCGCAGCTGCTGAAGGCCGTGTGGGGGCCCTCCCACGCGGAGGACACGCACTACGTGCGCATCTACATGGGCCACCTGCGCGCCAAGCTGGAGGCCGATCCGTCGCAGCCGCAGCACCTGGTCACGGAACTGGGCGTCGGCTATCGCTTCGTTCCTTGAGCAATATGACCGCCCGCACGCCGGCAACTCGGTCGTTTCCTCTAGAGACAACCGTGTCGGGACACGGATAATCGCGCCTCCCGGTCCAGGAAACCGGGTGGAGTGACCCGGTGAATGCTGTTCGACGACTTGCCCTCGCGCTGATGGCCGGCGCCGCCCTCGGGCTGGCCGGCTGCGCCACCCGCGAGGCGACCGCCCCGGCGGAGCACCGCTACACCGAGACGATCTCCTCGGTGCTGATCTCCGAGGACGGGCAGCGCATCGCGGCCATCGGCGACGGCCACCACTACATCTTCGGTGCGCCCGAGGTGCTGGTGAAGGCGCTGCGCTCGCCGGTGCACGCGCAGCTGACGGCCACGTTCTCCACCTTCCACATCGACCCGCGCGGCGTGGTCAGCGGCGACTGGCTGCTGACACTGGCGCCCGACGCCTCGCCCGCCGCGAAGGAACAGGCGCGCGGGGTGGGCCTGTCGCCCGGCGTCGACGGCGTCTACGCGGCCGCCGGCATCCTCAAGGGCCAGCGCTTCACGGGCTGGACATACAAGCTGCGCGGCGCGCAGGACAAGCTGAACCACCCCTACGAGATCGAGATCACCACCGAGGCGAGCGCCGGCGACCGCGCCGTCGACGAGGCCGCCACCCCGATCCGCATGGCCGCCGACGGCGTGCAGCTGATCTACTGGGCGCCGCTCGCGCCGGTGATCGTGCCGATCCTGTTCCTGACCCGCGCCAAGGATCACTGAAGCCATGAACGAGCCCTGCATGCCCGTTCGTCCCGCCAAGGCGCGCCCGATCCGTGTTGACCGGACCGGTCCTGACCTGCCCGGACGCTTCCCGTCATGACCCCGGCCGAGATCGACCACCAGGCGCTGACCGCGCTGCGGCTGCTGCCCGACGAACCGGAGCGCGCCATGCGCGTCTGGGACGACGCGTTCGCGCGTGCAGCTTCGGCCGGCCTCGATCGCACCCTGCTGCGGCTGCGCATCGTCAAGATGCACCACCAGGCGCGCTTCGGCGACCGCCATGCGCTGGGTCCGAAGATGCTGGCCGCCACCGCCGAGGCGCGCGCGCACGGCTGGCGCACGGAATCGCTGCTGGTGGACCTGCTGGAAGTGTTCCTGGCCACGCTCAGCGCGAACCACGCCGACGGCATGGGCGACGTCGAGGGCATCCGCGCCGAGGCCGAGGCCCATCTCGACCCGATCGAGCTGAGCTGGATGGAGCTGATGGCCGGCCACTTCCGCGGCTACATGCTGGGCTGGGCGCTGGAGCCCGAGCGCACCTACCGCGCGCTCAACCGCCTCATCTCCAGCCCCGATTCCCCGCCGGGGCTGGTCGCCAACGTGCAGATGAACATCGGCCACAGCCACCTGCTGGTGGGCAACGTCGACCTGGCGGCCACGTACCTGCAGCAGGCCTGGCGCGGCTACGACGCGCTGCCGCTGACGCCGCGCAAGCTGGCGGCCGCGCGCGCGTGGTCGCAGTGCCTGATGGCGATGAACGAGTACCGGCGCGCCGACGCGGTGATGCGCCAGGCGCTCGACGCCCGCGCCGAGCTGCCCTCGACCATGTTCATGGCCGGCGCGCTGCTGGTGGCGGCCGAGGCGCGCCTGAAGCTGGGCGACCCCGCCGGCGCCGCCGCGATGCTGGACGACGCCGCCGCCTGCGCCGACGCCGAGACGGAACCCGGCGTGCTGGTCCACCTGGCCTACGTGCGCGCGCTGCTGCTGGCCGAGCAGGGCGACATCCCCTCGGCCGCTGAGGTCGGCGAGGCCGGCTGCCGCGCCATCCCGCGCAACACGCACAAGCTGGGCGTGCAGGCCTGCCTCGACCTCACCGCGCGCCTGCAGGCGCAGGTCGGCAACTTCGAGCGCGCCTACGAGCTGCAGTGCCAGGTGGTGACGATGCGCAGCGACCTCGCCAAGAAGTCGGCCGAGGTGCGCCACATCGATCTCCACGTCGACCACCAGACGCACCTGGCGCGCATGGAGATCGAGCATGCGCGCCGCGAGCGCACCATCGCCGAGAACGCCGAGGCGGCGATCGCGCACAAGAACCAGCTGCTGGAGCAGCGGCTGCGCGAGGTCGAGCGCCTGCAGGAATCGCTGCGCGAGCTCGCCAACCGCGACGCGCTGACCGGCCTGTACAACCGCCGCTTCCTCGGCGAGGCGCTGCCGGGCCTGGTGTCGATGGCCGCGCGCCGCGGCGACCGCATCGTCGTCATCCTGATCGACCTGGACCACTTCAAGAAGATCAACGACGTGCACGGCCACCAGATGGGCGACTTCGTGCTCGAGGGCTTCGCCGACCTGGTGCGCGACGCCTTCCGCGCGCACGACCTGTGCTGCCGCTACGGCGGCGAGGAATTCTGCGTGGTGATGGCCGACACCGACGACATCGCCGCGCACGAACGCGTCGAGGAGCTGCAGGAGCGCCTGGGCGAACGCCGGTTCATCAGCGGCGACAAGGAGCTCACCCGCGTGGGCTTCTCTGCCGGCATCGTCACCTTCAAGGCCGATCCGCGCATGGATCTCGATCTGGTGTTCCGCCGCGCCGACCAGGCGCTGTACGCATCCAAGGACGCGGGGCGGCGCCAGATCTCCGCGCTCGAGCTGGCCTAGGGGCCTGCTCGACGGGGAAGGGCCGTGAAGGAATGCGCGCCCCCGGCCGGGGCGTGGCGGCCCGCTTCAGGCACCGGGGCAGGGTGCCGATATCCTGGGGGCAGTCAGCCCGGCGTCATTGCCCGTGGCGGCCGCATGCCCATCTGAGAACCCCGCCTCGTGCCCATGCTCGCCCGTCTCGCGTCCTTCGTCGTCCTGTCGCTCACCGCCTCCTGCGTGCGGGCCGCCGGCGTCGACGTGCTGTTGAGCGACGCGGGCGGCAAGCCGCTGGCCGACGCCGTCGTGATGCTCGAGCCCGTGGGCGCGCGCCTGCCGGTCAGGCCGATGCAGGGCGCGCAGATCGTCCAGCACCACCTGCAGTTCGACCCGCCGGTGACGGTGGTCACGACGGGCACCGCCGTGATGTTCCCGAACCAGGACACGGTCAAGCACCACGTGTACTCGTATTCGGCGGCCAGGACCTTCCAGATCAAGCTCTACGCCGGCGTGCCGCACGCGCCCATCGTCTTCGACAAGCCCGGCGTCGCCGTGCTCGGCTGCAACATCCACGACGGCATGATCGCGTGGGTGGTGGTCAGCGACACCCCGCTGTGGGCCCGCAGCGACGCGGGCGGCCATGCAAGGGTGGCGGACGTTCCGCCGGGCAGCTACCAGCTGCACGTGTGGCACGCGTCGCTCGCCGAGACGACGGCGCCGCAACTGCTGCCGCTGGTGGTCGGCGCGAGCGATGTCGACCAGCTCGTCAGGCTGGGCGCGGGCGGGCTCGTCAAGTGAGCGCACCGCAACGCCGCTGGCGTGGTTCACTTGCGGCGCGCATCGCGCTCGTGTTCCTGGTGCTGCTGCTGGCGGTGCAGCTGGCCAGTTTCGCCGCGCTGCGCCTGAGCTGGACGAGCCATCGCCGCAACGAGCTGCCCAAGCGGCTGGAGACCGGCACCACGCTGCTCAACACCCTGCTCGAGCGGCGCGTGAAGGCCGCCGTCGACATCGCCGAGGTCACCGCCGCCGACGCCGGCTTCCGCACGACGCTGTTCGAGAGCGACGACGAGATGACCATCGTCTCGGCGCTCGACAACCTGCGCAAGCGCCTCAACGCCACGACGGTCGCCTACCTCGACCTCGACGGCGTCGTGCTGCACCGGGCGTCCGTCGAACAGGCCGGCGACCTCGCGCCGGCGCTGGCCAGCCTGCGTTCACGCCTGCCCGGCGCGAGTTCCGTCAGCGAGATCACGCTGGTGGGCGGCAAGCCGTTCCAGGTCGTGCTGGTGCCCGAGAAGGCGCCGCGCGTGGTGGGCTGGATCCTGGTCGCGTTCCCGCTCGACGGCGCGCTCAAGGGCGACATGAGGCGGCTGTCGGAGTTCGACGTGACGCTGATGTCGCGCGCCGGCGCCCGCGCGCCGTGGGTCGTCGACATGACCTCGCTGCCGGCGGCCGCGGCCAGCGACCTCGCGGACCAGCGCTGGGGCGCGGACGACGCCGCGCAGTCCATGGTGGCGGTGTCAGCGCAAGGCGACGAACTGGGCGTGCATGCGGTGCCGCTGGGCGGCGACGCGCACATCGACTCGAGCATCGTCGTGCTGCTGTCCGAATCGATCGGCGACGCGGTGCGGCTGCCCGACGACCTGCGCCTGGCGCTGATCGGCATCACGCTGCTGGCCATCGTCGTGTTCGGCGCGGGCAGCGCGGTGACGGCGCGCCGCGTCACGACGCCGCTGCGCGGGCTGGCCCGGGCCGCCGAGCGGCTGGGCGAGGGCGACTACGCCACGCCGATGCGCGGCCTCGCGCGCGAGGACGAGATCGGCGCGCTGTCGCAGGCGTTCGAGCGCATGCGCATGAGCATCGGCGAGAACCAGGCGCAGGTGCTGCGGCTGGCCTACTGGGACAGCCTCACCGGCCTGCCCAACCGCGCGCGCTTCCGCGAGCTGGTGGGCGACGCGATCCGCGACGCGGCCGACCGGCGCCTGGCCGACGGCATCGATTCGCCGGTGGCCGTGCTGCTGCTCGATCTCGACCGCTTCAAGCACGTGAACGACGTGCTGGGCTACGCCGTCGGCGACAAGGTGCTGGTCGCGGTGGCCGAGCGCCTCGCCCGCGCCCTGGCGCGCGACGGCGACGTGGTGGCGCGCCTGAGCGGCGACCGCTTCGGCGTGCTGCTGCAGCGCACCGACGTGCAGCAGGCGCACGCCGTGGCGCTGCGCATCGAGCAGGCGCTGGAGAATCCGCTCGCCCTCGGCGAGCACAAGGTCGACATGGGCGCGGGCGTGGGCATCGCCTGCTGGCCGCTGCATGCCGACTCCGACGACGCGCTGCTGGTGCGCGCCGAGATGGCCATGTACGCTGCCAAGCAGCGCAGCGACGGGCCGGTCACCTACGATCCGGCCATCGACGCCACCAGCGCGCAGACGCTGTCGCTGGTGTCGGAGCTGCGCCAGGCCGTCGATCGCAACGAGCTGCGCCTGTACCTGCAGCCCAAGCTGGCGCTGGAGGACCGCGGCGTGGCCGGCGCCGAAGCGCTGGTGCGCTGGCAGCATCCGACGCGCGGCCTGGTGCCGCCGGTGCAGTTCATTCCGTTCGCCGAGCAGACCGGCTTCATCCGCCACCTGACGATGTGGGTGTTCGAGGAGGCCGCGCGCCACTGGAAGACATTGGCCGAGGAAGGCCTGGAGATCTGCCTGTCGGTGAACCTGTCCACGCGCGACCTGCTGGATCTGGACCTGCCGCACAAGTTCGGCGCCCTGCTGGCGCGCCACGACGTGCCGGCCGCGTCGTTCTGCCTCGAGATCACCGAGAGCGCGATCATGGACGACCCGCAGCGCGCGCTGGCCACGCTGGACGCGCTGAGCGCGATGGGCTTCAAGCTGTCGATCGACGACTTCGGCACCGGCTACTCGTCGCTCGCCTACCTGAAGCGGCTGCCGGTGGACGAGCTCAAGATCGACCAGTCCTTCGTGCGCAACATGCAGGCCGATCGCGACGACGAGATGATCGTGCGCTCGACGATCGACCTGGCGCACAACCTGGGCATCACCGTGGTGGCCGAGGGCGTCGAGAGCGCCGCGGCGTGGAACCTGCTGCGCGAGCTCAAGTGCGATCAGGCGCAGGGCTACCACATGGGCCGCCCGATGCCCGTCACCGAATTCGCCGCCTGGTGCGAAGGCTGGGGCATGCGCCGGCTGGCGGTCGAGGCCGATTCGGCGCCGCTGCTGCACTGAGCGTTGCGCGGATCCGCGCACGCCATGTCGATGCCGCAGGGGTCTGGCCTTTCCTCGGATCGCGCCGGGCACTTGGCGTCCGCGGTCTGCCTGATCGCGATGCGAGGACAGGCCTGACCCCGGATGCGCTTGCGATCGGGGTCAGGCCTGTCTTCCGCCGCGGGAACGCCCGGTTGCGTTGCTCCACGCGTCAGCGCGGGCGTCAGAAAAGGCCAGACCCCTCCGGCTGCGCCTGCTTGCACGTCAGAACCCGTACTGCAGCCGCATCCGCGCCACGTTGCGCGGCGAGCCGTCGCCGATGCCGAACAGCCATGCCGCGTCGATCTTCGCCGGGTTGCCGAACAGGCGCGTCTTCACGAACACCGCCGGCCCGATCGTGTGCTCCTGCCGCGATGCCGGTGCCCAGTCGTTCCACGTGCCCACGGAGCCGAAGCCCTGGACGCCGAGCTCGATGCCGTGGGCCACCAGGCCCTTGACCTGCCACTGGTAAGCGAGTGCCGGCTTGCCGGGTTCCGCGGCGCCGAAGTGCTTGCCCAGCGAGAGGTTGAGATTGACCTGCAGGTCGTCGGTGTCCACCTGCAGCGTCGGGCCGCAGGCGACGCCCACCCGGCCTTCGTCGCGGTCGTGCGGCCGCGCGATCTCGCACAGCGCGCCGACGTCGAGCGGCGCCGAGCCCGGCGTCGTCAGCCGAAGGTGGTTGACCCAGGTCCATTCGTCGAGCGCGTAGGAGCCGCCGTCCTGCGCGGCCCACGCGGCGTAGACCGACGTGTACCAGCGCGCGGACGGCACGCCGCCCAGGCTCAGCACCTGCTGTGTCTCGCGCGTGCCATCGCGCCCGTGCGCGGTGCCGGACGCGTACGCGACCTGCCACCGGCCGACGTCGGTGTACGGCGTGAAGACGTCGTCGGCCGGATCGGCCGGCGCCGACGCCGCGGCGAGGGCGAGCAGTGCGCCCGTGCAGGCGCGGCGCACCTGCGTGGGCGCCATGTTCTTCGGGAGGGACATGCCTCGTTCATCGACGTCGCAACGCGCCGATTGAACCCACCCGCGACCGCGCGCGCCGCGCAGGCCGGCGTGAAGTGCGGCACATGTCTCGGTTTGCGCGGTTCGAACGCGGCCTGACTCAGATCTGCACGCGCGTCCCCAGCTCGATCACGGCGTTGTTGGGCAGCTTGAAGAACTCGACGATGCTGCCGGCGTTGCGCTGCATCGTCGCGTACAGGCGCTCGCGCCACTGCCACATGCCTTCGCCGGGCGTGGAGATCACCGTCTCGCGGCTGATGAAGTAGCTCGTGCGCATCGGCTCGAGGTCGATGCCGTGGTCCAGGCAGCTGCGCAGCGAACCGGGGACGTCTGGCACGTCCATGAAGCCGTAGTTGATGCAGACGCGCCAGAAGCCGTCGGCCAGGGGGGTGACCCGCACGCGCTCGTCGTCCTCGACGTAGGCGCGGTCGTGGAACACCACCGACAGGATCAGGTTCTGCTCGTGCAGCACGCAGTTGTGCTTGAGGTTGTGCATCAGCGCCTGCGGCACGGTGTCGGGATTGGCCACCATGAAGACGGCCGTGCGCGGGGCGCGCTGCTCGACGTGCTGCGACAGCGACTCGATGAAGGGCTGGAGTTCGGGGTCGTCGCGGCGGATCGATTCCAGCAGCAGTTCGCGACCGCGTTTCCAGGTGGACATCACCGTGAAGATGGCCAGGCCCATCACGATCGGGAACCAGCCGCCCTGGAAGAACTTGGTCGAGCACGAGGCCACCAGCAGGGCGTCGAAGCCGAAGAACACGATCGTGCCGCCCCAGGCGACCGCCACCGGCAGCTTCCAGGCGTGGCGCACCACGAAGAAGGTCAGGCCGGTGGTGATCAGCATGGTGACCGTCACCGCGATGCCGTAGGCCGAGGCCATCGCCGCCGAACTGCCAAAGCCGATGGCCGCGGCCATCACGGCCGCCAGCAGCGTCCAGTTGACCTTGGGCAGGTAGATCTGCCCCGCCTCGTGCTCCGACGTGAAGACGACCTGCATGCGCGGCAGCAGGCCGAGCTGGATCGCCTGCCGCGTCATCGAGAACGCACCCGAGATCACGGCCTGCGACGCGATCACCGTGGCCATCGTGGCCAGGACCACGACGGGGATCAGCCAGGCCTGCGGAAACAGGTGGAAGAACGGGCTGTCCAGCGCCTTCGGATCGCGCAGCAGGAGCGCGGCCTGGCCCAGGTAGTTGAGCGTCAGCGCGGGCAGCACCAGGCCCAGCCAGGCGAGCTGGATCGGGCGGCGGCCGAAATGGCCCATGTCGGCGTACAGCGCCTCGGCACCCGTCAGCGCGAGCACGATCGCGCCGACGGCCGCGAAGACCAGCGGTCCGCGGTCGACCAGGAAGCGGATCGCATACAGCGGGTTGAACGCGTGGAGGATGGCCGGCGCCTCGATGATCTGCTGCACGCCCGTGACGGCCAGCACGACGAACCACAAGGTGATGATGGGGCCGAACAGCTTGCCGACCACCGACGTCCCCTTGCGCTGGACGAGGAACAGCGCGATCAGCACGCCGATGGCGATCGGCAGCACGTAGCGCTTCAGCCCGGGTTCGACGACTTCCAGGCCCTCGACCGCGCTCAGGACGGACATCGCCGGCGTGATGACGCTGTCGCCGTAGAACAGCGCCGCGCCGAACAGGCCGAACAGCAGCAGCATCGCCGGGCGCCGGGCGCCGCCGTCCGTCGCCTGCATGGCCAGCGCCGTGAGCGCCATGATGCCGCCCTCGCCGCGGTTGTCGGCGCGCAGGATCAGCAGCACGTACTTGAGCGTGACCACCATCATCAGCGCCCAGAAGATCGTCGAGGCGCAGCCGATGAGGTGCGTCGCGTCGAGCGGCACGCCGCCCTCGGGGCCGAACACGGTCGACATCGTGTACAGCGGGCTGGTGCCGATGTCGCCGTAGACGACGCCGATGGCGCCGAGGGTCAAGGGCAGCAGGGCCTTCCTGCGATGGGCGGTATCCATGGGTGAGGGAGTTGTCGAGAGTCCGGCAGTGTCGCCGCGGGCGCGTAAAAAATGCATAAAGAGGGTCGTCCCGGTGTCGTCGACCCATGCGCCAAAGGAATGGGTGCGATGACAATTGAACGTTGGATCTGTCTCAGGGAAAGCCCGAAGATATGCCTACCCTGAAGCGAATCGCGAACCCCCTGCCCGAGCTTGGCGACGGATGCGATTGCGGAATAGGGAAGTGACCCTAGCACCGGAGAACGATCATGCTGCTGACCGCCCAACGCGCCGAACTGAACCTTGCCGACGACGAAGTCGCCCGCCTGACCGACGCCTGCGACTCGCGCCTGGAAGTGACCCAGGGCTTCGTCTGGGTGACCGTCGAAGGCGACCACAACGACGTCGTCCTGGGCGCCGGCGAATCCTTCCTGGTCGACTCGCGCGACGCCGTCACCGTCAGCGCCATCCGCGGCGCGGCGGCGTTGAAAGTCCGCGCCAACGTCGGCGCCAACCGCTGCCGCACGCCCGCCGAGCGCGCCGGCGCGCGTCCGAACCGCCTGCAGCAGATGCTGGCGAGCATCTCGCTGAGTTCGGTCGCCGTCGCCTGACCCCTGTGTTCGTCCGCCGCGAAGCCTTACCCCCCGGGGTACGGCCCCGGGTGGCGAGCCGATGATGGCGGCGTCGTCGATCAAGAGGAATATTTCCTCGATTCACGACATGCAACAAGATGCACCTTCGCATACTGCCTTCCGACGCCGGACCCCTCCTCCGGCGATGGAGACATCGAACGTGCAACGCAAGTGGCTGAGAAGCCTCACCATCCTGGCCTGGGCCGCATGCAGCCTGGCCCACGCCGACATCCTCGTCGGCCAGACCGCCGACTTCAGCGGCCCCGTCGCCGCCGGCGTCAAGGAAACCGCGGCGGGCGCCAAGCTCTGGATCGACCATGTCAACGCCGTCGGCGGCATCAACGGCGAGCCGGTCAAGGTCGTCACGATGGACGACAAGTTCGAGCCGGCGCTGGCCGCGGCCAACGCGCGCGAGCTGATCACGAAGAACAAGGTGATCGCGCTGTTCCTCACGCGCGGCACGCCGCACAACCAGGCCATCGTGCCGCTGCTGTCCGAGTACGGCGTGCCGCTGGTGGCACCCTCCACGGGCGCGATGGCGCTGCACAAGCCGGTCAACCCGTGGGTGTTCAACGTGCGCGCCAGCTACCAGCACGAAGCCAATCGCGCCATCCGGCACCTGAGCCTGGTGGGCCTCAGCCACATCGGCATCGTGCAGGTCAACGACTCGTTCGGCGCCGACGCCGTCAAGGGCGCGACCGAGGCGTTCAAGCAGGTCAACGGCGCGCCGGTGTTCACCGAGACCTACGACCGCGAGAAGCCCGACTTCACGAAGATCGCGGCCGCCGTCACCGCGCAGAGCCCGCAGGCCATCCTGTTCCTGGGCTCGGGCAGCGCGGTGGTCAACGGCGTCAAGGCGATCCGGGCCACGGGCTCGCACGCGCAGATCGTCACGCTGTCGAACAACGCGTCGGACGGCTTCATCAAGGCGCTGGGCGAGAACGCGACCGGCACCATCGTGACGCAGGTGTTCCCGTACGAGCGCTCGCTGGCGTCGCCGCTGGTCAAGGAGGCGCGCCAGCTGCAGAAGGCCGCCACCGGCGACGACCGCGTGACGCCCGCGATGCTCGAGGGCTTCGCCGGTGCCAAGGTGCTGACGGAGGGCCTGCGCCGCGCCGGCAAGCAGCCCACGCGCGAGAAGCTGCGCGAGGCGCTGGAGACGCTGCGCCGCTACGACATCGGCGGCCTCGAGGTGTCGTTCAGTGCGTCCAGCCACACGGGCCTCGACTACACCGACCTGTCCATCATCAGCTCGGACGGCAGGTTCACGCGCTGACGCGCACGCCCGGCGTGAACCAGGACGTGGCGCCGCCGCCGGGCACGCCTTCGGCCCGGATGCGGCCGCCGTGGTGGTCGATGAGGCGCTGGACGATGGTCCGGCCCGCGCGATGACGCGCGCCAGCGTGACAACCCCGGCCGGCTCGAGCGCGCGGCGAGCCACGTTCCGTGGGCGCCTGACCAGGGGGGGAGGGTCTTTTCCTCAGGCTGAATAAGCTATCATTCTCATGTCAATCAGGTTCGGCGACCTGGCTTGCCGGCCGCATCGGCCAGCATCGGCGCTCACCGCATTTCTTGCTCCTCGTTCGTTGTCCATTCCAGTGTTCCGGGGCGGCAAGACCTTCGAGCCATCGCACTTCGTCCAGCTTCGCTGCCAACCTGCCCATGCGGTCTGCCATGCGCACCACCGCAGCTTCCAATACCGAACCGACGATGGCCGACGCCCAGTGACGACCATGTATCTCAATGGGAAATACGTGGCTCAACGCACGACAGGCGTCCAGCGAGCGGCGTCCTGCCTCGTGGCGGCGATCGACGGCCTCCTGCCTTCCGGAGCGGATTGGGTGCTGCTGTGCCCGCCCGGCCATGCGGTGCCTGCGTTGAGCGCGATCCGCGTGCGTGAAGTGGGCTGGCGCGGCCAGTCGCTGCACCTGTGGGAGCAGGTCAGCCTGCCGCTGGCGGCCCGCGACGGGCGGCTGCTCAGCCTGGCGGGGTCGGCGCCGCTCCTCGCACGCCGGGCCAGCGCGATGATCCACGACGCCGCGGTATTCGACCGTGCCGAGGCCTATGCGCCGCTGTTCCGGCACTGGTATCGCTTCCTGTTCCGGCAACTGGCCCGCCGCGGCGTGCAGTTGCTGACCGTGTCCGCGTTCTCTCGCGTCCGCCTGGCCGATGCGCTCGGCGTCGACGAGCGGCGCCTCGCGGTCGTGCCGGAAGGCAGCGACCATCTGGCCGGCGTCGTGCCGGACGACAGCGTCCTGGAGCGGCTCGGCCTGCGATCGGGCGACTTCCTGCTGGCCGTGGGCAGCGACAACCCCACCAAGAACCTGCCCGCCCTCGTCGCCGCCTTCGCACGCCGTCGCACCGTGGCGCCCGCGCAGCTCGTGATCGTGGGCGGCCGCAACGAGCGCGTGTTCAGCGCCGGCGAGGGCCAGGCGGACCCGCCGGGCGTCGTCCGCGCCGGCGCACTGTCCGACCCGGAGCTGAAGGCCCTGTACGCCAACGCCACCGCGCTGCTGTTCCCCTCCACGTACGAGGGCTTCGGGCTGCCGCCGCTGGAGGCGATGGCCTGCGATTGCGTGGTCGGCGCCGCGGACGCCGCGGCCATTCCCGAAGTCTGCGGCGACGCCGCGCTGTACTTCGACCCGGCCTCGGTGGAAGCCATGACCGCGTCGATGGAACAGCTTGGCAGCGACGCGCCCCTGCGCGAGAGTCTGCGTGCACGCGGTCGCTCGCGAGCGGCGTCGTTCCGATGGGCCGATGCGGCACGAACCCTGCTAGCGACCCTTGCGGAAGGGGCGCACGCGTGAACATCCTGCAGATCTGCAAGTTCTATCAGCCCGTCATGGGGGGCATCGAGACCGTGGCCTGGGAATTGTCCGAGGGCTTCGCGCGCGCCGGGCTGCGCGCCGAGGTCCTCTGCTCCAACCAGCGGCGCCGCACCGAGCGGCAACGGTTTCCGGCGGGCTACGACGTCGTGCGGGCGGGCTCGCTCGGCATGCTCTTGTCCACGTCCATGGCGCCGGCCATGGTGCGCGAGCTCAGGCGCATGTGCCTGCGGCGCGACATCATCCATGTGCACATGCCCGATCCGATGGCGGCGCTGGCCATCTGGACGGTGCGGCCGAAGGCGCGCCTCGTGGTGCACTGGCACAGCGACGTGGTGCGCCAGCGTCGCGCGATGAAGCTTTACGAACCGCTTCAGCAGTGGCTGCTCCAGCGCGCCGACGCCATCATCTCCACCAGCGCGGCCTACGCCGAATCCTCGATCGCCCTCAAGCCCTGGCTCGCCAAGGTGAACGTCATCCCGATCGGCATCAGCGACAACCGCGGCCTGGATTTCGCGCCCCGCACCGAAGCCCTGCGCGAGCAGTTCCGTGGCCGCAAGATGGTGTTCGCGCTCGGGCGGATGACCTACTACAAGGGCTTCGAGGTGCTGATCGAGGCTGCCAGGAGCCTGCCCGACGATACCGTCGTCATCATCGGCGGCGACGGCCCCGAGCTGGCCCGCCACCGCGAGGCGATCGAACGTCTGGGCCTGCAGGACAAGGTCCTCCTGCCAGGCCACATCAACGACGGCGACCTGGCCAGCTACTACGAGGCCTGCGACATTTTCTGCATGTCCTCGACGGTGCGCTCCGAAGCCTACGGGGTCACCATGGTCGAGGCGATGGTCATGGGCAAGCCGGTGGTGGCCACCGACATTCGCGGGTCGGGCGTGCCCTGGGTGAACGTGCATGGCGAGACGGGATTCAACACGACCGTCAGCGATCCTGCGTCGCTCGCCAATGCATTGAATACGCTACTGGCCGACGGCCACTTGCGGCGGCGCATGGGCGTGGCCGCGCGAGCGCGCTACTTGCGGGAATTCAATGCCGACTGGATGACCGGCATGACGATCAGGTTGTACGAATCCGTCATGCGACGCAGCGCCTCGATTCCGGCAGACAGTGTCTGGCGCGAGCCCTCATCCACTTCGAAGGGTTGACGCGTGCGACGCAAAGGTCGACCTGATCAGACCAGGTCGTCCTGCAATCGTCCGAAGGACGCGAAAGTCGCATGGTTGCGCGGAAGTTCCTTCAGCTGCTGAACAGGAAGTTCAGCACGTCGCCGTCCTTGACGACGTATTCCTTGCCTTCAGCGCGCATCTTGCCCGCATCCTTCGCGCCCTGCTCGCCCTTGAACGCGACGAAGTCGTCGTAGGCGATCGTCTGGGCGCGGATGAAGCCCTTCTCGAAGTCGGTGTGGATCACGCCGGCGGCCTGCGGCGCGGTGGCGCCCACGGGCACCGTCCAGGCGCGCACTTCCTTGACGCCCGCGGTGAAGTAGGTCTGCAGGCCCAGCAGCGTGAAGGCCGCCCGGATCAGGCGGTTCAGGCCCGGCTCGGTCTGGCCCATCTCGGCCAGGAACATCTCGGCGTCGGCCGCGTCCATGTCGGCGAGCTCGGCCTCGGTCTTGGCGCAGATCGCCACGACCGGCGACTTCTGCTTGGCGGCGAACTCGCGCAGGCGGTCGAGGTACGGGTTGTTCTCGAAGCCGTTGTCCGACACGTTGCCCACGAACATCGCCGGCTTGGCGGTGATCAGGAACAGCGACTTGACGATGGGCTGCTCCTCCTTCGTGAAGTCGAGGCTGCGCACCGGCTGGGCCTGGTCCAGCGCGGCGCGGCAGCGCTCGAGGATGGCCACGAGCTTGGCGGCTTCCTTGTCGCCGGCGCGGGCGACCTTGGTGCTGCGCTGGAGCTGCTTCTCGACGCTGGACAGGTCGGCCAGGCACAGCTCGGTCTGGATGACCTCGATGTCGGAGATCGGGTCGACCTTGCCGTTGACGTGGATGACGTTGTCGTCCTCGAAACAGCGCACGACGTGCGCGATCGCATCGACTTCGCGGATGTGCGACAAAAATTTATTGCCCAGGCCCTCGCCCTTGGACGCGCCCGCCACCAGGCCGGCGATGTCCACGAACTCGACGATGGCCGGCACGATCTTCTGCGCCGAGACGATGTCCGACAGCACCTGCAGGCGCGCGTCGGGCAGCTCGACGATGCCGACGTTGGGCTCGATCGTGCAGAACGGGTAGTTCTCGGCGGCGATGCCGGCCTTGGTCAGGGCGTTGAACAGGGTGGACTTGCCGACGTTGGGCAGTCCGACGATGCCGCACTTGAGGCTCATGACGATTCTTTCGTGGCCGCGCGGCGTGGCGCGGTGCCCGCTTCAGGGCGTTCGTGGGGGAAACCCGGCATTTTAGGGCCTGGCCGCACCCGTTGCGTGTCCGCGTCGGGTGCGGCCAGGCCCCCGGTCTCCCTGTGGCAAGGCAGGTTCGCCTTCCGCTCCCTACAATGCGGAATGTCCAAGATCGACGTACGAATCCACGGCAGCGGCATCGTCGGGCGCGCCCTCGCCCTGAAGCTGGCGCGCCAGGGGCTGGGCGTGGGCATCGACGCCCGCCCGGCCGCGCCGTCCGGCGGCGAGCAGCGCGCGGACGTCCGGGCCTATGCGCTGAACGCGGCCTCGATCGAGCTGCTGCGCGAGCTCAAGGTCTGGGACGGCATGGCGCCGGACGCCCGCACGCCCGTCTACGACATGCGCGTCGCCGGCGACGGCCAGGGCGCGCTCGCGTTCTCCGCGTGGCAGCAGACGGTGCCGGCGCTGGCCTGGATCGTCGACGCGGCGGAGCTCGAACAGGTGCTGGAGACGGCGATCCGCTTCGCGCCCGCGGTGCACGCGGTCGATGCCGACACTCAGGCGCCGCTGACGGTCATCGCCGAGGGCAAGGCCGCGGCCGCACGCGACAGGCTGGGCGTGACGTTCGAGCGCCACGCCTATGGCCACGGCGCGCTGGCCACGCGCGTGCAGTCCGACGTGCCGCATGCCGGCGTCGCGCGCCAGTGGTTCCGCGCGCCCGACGTCCTCGCGCTGTTGCCGTTCGACCGTCCGCAACCCGAATGCTCGTACGGCATCGTGTGGTCGATGCCGCAGGCCGAGGCCGAACGCCTGGTGCAGGCGAGCGACGCCGATTTCGACGACGCGCTGAACGCGGCCACCGACGGCGCCGCGGGCCGCCTGCAGGTCAAGGGGCCGCGCGCCACCTGGCCGCTGATGCAGGCCCGCGCGACCGAGGTCGTCGGCCCGGGCTGGGCGCTGGTCGGCGACGCGGCGCACGTCATCCATCCGCTGGCCGGCCAGGGGCTGAACCTCGGGTTGGCCGACGTCGTCGCGCTGGCCCGGGTCGTCGCGCAGCGCGAAGCCTGGCGTGCACTGGGCGACGAGGCGCTGCTGCGGCGCTATGCCCGCGCCCGGCTGTGGCCCACGCGCGCGATGGCCGGCGCCGTGGACGGCCTGTGGCAGCTCTTCTCCGCGCCGGCGCCCGGCCTGCGCGAGCTGCGCAACCACGGCATGACGCTGGTCGACCAGATCACCCCGCTGAAACGCTTCCTCGTCTCGCGCGCCCTGGGCTCGTGAGCGCACCTTCATCCGAGACCGCCATGACCCCGTTCGCCCGCGCCCTGCGCCTCCTCCTCGCCAGCTCGCTGGCGCTCGCCGTCCTGTCGGCCTGGTCCGACGATGCCGCCATCCGCCGCAACTGGGCCCTGCGCAACCCGAAGGGGCCGGCGATCGACGAGATCTCGAAGACGCCCATCGCCGGCCTGTACGAGCTGCGCGTGGGACCCGACCTCGTCTACTCCGACGAGCAGGGCAACTACCTGATCTACCCGGGCCGCGACATGGGCAACGGCCAGCTGCCCGATGGCCACATCCTGGACGTGCACAGGAACGTCGACCTCACCGACCAGCGCCTCACGCGCATCATGGAGAAGGAGGTGCCCAAGCTGCCGTACGGCGACGCGCTCGTCTTCAAGCAGGGCAGCGGCGCGCGCAAGATGGTGGTGTTCGAGGATCCGAACTGCCACTACTGCAGGGACGCCGAGCGCAGCTTCATGCAGTTGAAGGACGTGACGATCTACACCTTCCTGATCCCGATCCTGGGCGACGATTCCGTCGCCAAGGCGCGCACGATCTGGTGCTCGCGCAACAACGCGAAGGTCTGGCGCGAATGGATGATCGATGGCGTGTTGCCGCCGCGGCCGATGGGCGCATGCGACCTGAAGGTGCTCGATCGCAACCTGGATCTCGCCGCACGCCATCACCTGAACTACACGCCGGCCATCATCTTCGAGGACGGCTCGCGCTTCGCCGGCAATGCCGACCTGGCGCACTTGAACAAGCGCCTGGACGAAGTCGCGGCGGCCAGGAAGAGCTGAACGACCGCCGCCGGGCCACAATGGCGCCTGGCCGACATCTCCAATCGCCACGCGCCGCGCGTGGCGTTCCCGCTGCAATGATCCATTACCGCATCGAGGTCGCCGACGCGGCCGCCCACCAGTTCAAGGTCACGCTGACCATCGCCGACCCCGCGCCCGTGCAGCAGTTGAGCCTGCCGGTGTGGATCCCGGGCAGCTACATGGTGCGCGAGTTCTCGCGCCATCTCAGCCTGCTGGAAGCGCGCCAGGGGTCGCAGCCGCGGCCGCTGGCGCAGCTCGCCAAGGATCGCTGGAGCGTGGCGACGTCGGGCCGCGCCGCGCTGGTCGTCACGTACTTCGTCTACGCGTTCGACCCGTCGGTGCGCACCGCCTGGCTCAGCGACGACCGCGGCTTCTTCAACACCACCAGCCTGTGCCTGGCGGTCGAGGGCCGCACCGCGGAGCCGCAACGCGTGGAGCTGCACCGCCTGCCCGCGGGCTGGGACGTCGCCACCGCCATGACGCGCATCGACCCGGGCGCGCGGGCCGTGAAGAAGGCGCGTGGCGCCAAGGCCGTGCCCGCGCGCACGCAGGTGTTCGAGTCGGCCGACTACGACGAGATGGCCGACCACCCCTTCGAGCTCGGCCCATTCTGGCGCGGCGAGTTCACGTCGGGCGGCGTGGTGCACGAGTTCGTCGTCGCGGGCGCGTGGCCGCAGTTCGACGGCGAACGCCTGCTGGCCGACACGCGGCGCCTCTGCGACGAGGAGATCCGCTTCTGGCACGAGGGCGGCAAGCCGCCGTTCGCGCGCTACGTGTTCATGCTCTATGCCACCGAGGACGGCTACGGCGGCCTGGAGCACCGTGCGAGCACCGCGCTCATCGCGGCGCGCAAGGACCTGCCGCGCCACGGCGTGCCGGGCACCAGCGACGGCTACGTCACGCTGCTGGGCCTGATCAGCCACGAGTATTTCCACACCTGGAACGTCAAGCGCCTGAAGCCGGCGGAGTTCCTGCCCTACGACTTCACGCGCGAGAACTACACCGAGCTGCTGTGGTTCTTCGAGGGCTTCACCTCCTACTACGACGACCTGTTCCTGCTGCGCGCGGGCCTCATCGACGGCACGCGCTACGTCAAGCTGGTGGGCCGCGCGATGAACGGCGTGCGCCAGTCGCCGGGCCAGCACGTGCAGAGCGTGGCCGAGGCGAGCTTCGACGCGTGGATCAAGTACTACCGCGCCGACGAGAACACGCCCAACTCGACGATCAGCTACTACACCAAGGGCGCGCTGGTGGCGCTGCGCCTGGACCTCGCGCTGCGCGCAGGCGGCAAGGCCACGCTCGACGACGTGATGCGCGCGCTGTGGCGCGAGGCGCCCGGCGGCGCCGTCACCGAGGACCTGATCCTGAAGACCGTGGCGCGGCTGGGCGGCAAGGCCGTGGCGGCCGAACTGCGCGAGTGGGTGCACGAGCGCGGCGAGCTCGACGTGCTGCCGGCGCTCGCGCGCGTGGGCGTCGAACCCGAGAACGAGGCGCTGGGGCTGGCCACCGAGCTGGGCCTGCGCGTCTCGGAAGGGCCGGTCACCGGCATCCAGGTGAAGGCGGTGCTGGCCGGTGGTGCCGGCGCGGCCGCGGGGCTGTCGGCCGGCGACGAGATCCTGGCCGTCGACGGCTGGCGCGTGCGCCGGCTCGACGATGCGCTCGCGTGGATCCGCACCGGCGCGGCATTCGAGCTGCTGGTCGTGCGCCAGCAGCGCGTGCGCACGCTGCGCGTGGCCGAGCGCGCCGCCGACCTGCGCAACGACGCGGCGCCGCGCAGCCTGAAGCTGGCCGCGAACCCGACGGCGGCGACGCTGGCGCGCCGTGCATCCTGGCTGGGGCGATAGCCGGTGCTTCCACCCTGGCGGGAATCGCGAGGGCGTCGCGCCGCCTGGTTCGGCCTGATCCTCGCGGTGCTGCTCGTGCATGCGCTGTTCGGCGTGCGGGTGCTCTCCAGCGTCATCGGCTGGAACACCGCGGAGCGGCCGAAGCGCATCGAGGTCACGTTCGCCAGGCGGCTGGAGCCGGGTGCGCCGCCGCCGGCCACGGCGCCCGCGGCGGAGCCCGCACCCGCTCCCGCGCCGCGGCCCGCGCGCGCGGTGCGCC
>JBJMWE010000025.1:0-2815 GCA_045810285.1 Vitreoscilla sp.
ACACACTTAACCAACACCAACCTCTAACGAACACCCGACGACGCCATCCCCGCCAACGCCTGGGCGCCGCGCATCGTGCAACTGCGCGCCACGCTGCGCGCCGAAGGCATCCCGGCGGGCGAGGTCGTCTTCACGCGCGGCGTGCCGCGGCCGCTCACCTGGATCGCGGTGCCGGCCGCCGACGGGCACGAGCGCTGGTACGGCATGCAGGACGAGGTGGTCGAGTCGCATGTCGCGTGGCGCCTGCTGATCGCGCTGGTGCTGGGCGTCGCGGCCGTCGCCGTCGCCAGCGGGATGGTCGCGCGGCGCCTGAGCCGGCCGCTCGAGGCCCTGCGTCGGCGCATCGAATCGCACGCGGCGCCGGCCGCGGGCGGCGCCGCCCTCGCGCACGCCGGCACGCCGACCGTCGAGATCGATGCCATCGAGCGCGCCTGGTTGGCGCTCGCCGGCCGGCTGGCGCGCCAGGAGAGCGAGCGCGCGTTGCTGCTGGCCGGGGTCTCGCACGACCTGCGCAGCCCGCTCGCGCGCATCCGCATGGCCGCCGAGCTGCTGCCCGACACCGCGGACGTCGCCGCGCGCCGCGCCAGCATCGTGCGCAACGTCGACGTGGCCGACCGCCTCATCGCGAGCTTTCTCGACTACGTGCGCGCCGCCGAGCTGCCGCTGGCGGCGACGGTGGACGTCGTGGCCGTCGCACGCCACCTGCTGCAGGTGCGCGACGAGCCCGCCGAGGTCCTCGCGCTCGAAGCACCCGCGCGCCTGGACGTGCCGCGCGCGCACGCGCTGCTGCTGGAGCGGCTGCTCGCCAACCTCGTCGACAACGCGATGCGCCACGGCAAGGCGCCGGTATCGGTGCGGATCGACGCCGACGAGCGCGACGCGATCCTCGACGTCGCCGACCACGGTCCCGGCCTCGCGCCCGGCGCGCGCGAGCGGCTCACGCAGGCGTTCGCGCGCGGGGACGCGAGCCGCGGCACGCCGGGCACCGGCCTGGGCCTGGCGATCGTGCAGCAGATCGTGCGGCGCATGGGCGGATCGCTGGCCTTCGAGCGCGTGGACGGCCTGGCCTGCGTGCGGGTGCGGCTGCCGCTGCGCTGATACGCCTTGTTTCCGCGGCATGACAGGCCTGTCGCAACAGTTCACCGAATGTCGGTCGACGATCGACGCCGCCGCGGGAGACTGCGGCCATCCCAACGAGACAGGAACGAGACCATGACCCCGCGAATCCACGAATCCCCGCTCCGCCGGTTGCCGCCGCGTCGCCTGGCGGTCGTCGCCACGCTGGCGTGCGCCTCGCTGCTGGCCGCGTGCGGCGGCGGCGGCGACGACCCCGGCAGGCCGGTGGCGCCGATGTCGCAGTCCGACGCCACGGCCGACGCCGCGAATGCGTCGTCCACCGGCAGCGACACCGCGTCCGCGCTCGACACGCTCGTCGACACCACCACGGCGTTGGCGCCGGTGCTGGCGGCCACGGCCGCCGCCGCCGCGTCGTCCGATGCGCGCACGCAGGTCGAATCGGCGCGGCCCGAGACGAGTCCGGTGCCGCCCTCGATCAGCGGCACGGTCGCCTGCCCCGGCGGCGGCACCGCCACGTTGACGGTCACGGGCACGCTGGAACTGCTGCGCAACGGCCAGCTCGACACCGGCGAGGCCTACGCGGTGACCTACGCGCAGTGCAGCGGCGGCGCGGGCCTCGCGCGCCTGGACGGCCGCGTGGACCTGGCCGTCCTGTCGGCCGACCACACGACGTCGCCGGCGTCGGTGTCGGTCGGCATCACCGCCACGCACCTCGTGCTCGCGCTGCCCGCCGGCAACGCGACGCTCGACGGCACGGCCACGCTCGCGCGCAGCGTGGCGACGTCCGGCGACACGACCACCCTCACCTCGCACGTGACGGTGCCGAGCGCCACGCTCGCCACGACCTTCAACGCGCGCAACGGCACGTTCGCGCTGAGCGACCTCGACGCCACGCGCACGGTGACGTCGGTCGGCGGCTCGGTCACGGAGTGGCAGTACACGGGCCATCACACGCTGTCCGGCACGGCCTGGGGCCGCACGTTCTCGATGAACGTCTCGACGACGGGCAGCATCCACGGCGACGCGGGCGGCGCGCTGGTCTCCGGCGCGTGGACGGTGATTCGCCCGCACGCGACCGTCGCTACGACCGTGGCCAACGGCCTGGTGGTGATCACCGTGGACGACGGCAACGACGGCACGATCGACCACACCTGGACGTTCCCGGCGGCGCAGCTGGCGGCCTCGGCGGGCTGAGGGCCGGCCGCGTGGAGAAAGCGGCTCGCTGCACGCGCCGCGATCCTGCGCGGCGCGAAGCGGCGTGGCGGGATCCACGGCGGCATCCTGACCCGTGGATCCTGCGACTGCGCGCAGGATGACGGCGAGGTGGCCCACCGCGCAGGAACGGCGAGGTGGGCCACCGCGGAGGAACGGTGAGACGGCGCGCCGCGGGCCGCGCGCGCGCCGCGGGCCGCGTACGATCGCGCGATCTTGCATCGAGGGAGCGACGATGAGCCAGCTGACCGCCACGGACCTGCGTCCGTTCATTCCCGCCAGGGACTTCGAGCTGTCCAAGCGCTTCTACGCCGCACTTGGCTGGGACACCCGGGACGTCGGCCCGAAGCTGGCGCTGGTCACCCTTGGCGACGGACAGCATTTCTACATCCAGGATTACTACCTGAAGGACTTCGCCGAGAACGCCATGCTGCACGTCACCGTGGACAGCGCGACGGACTGGCACGCGCACGTGGCCGCCACGCTGGAGAAGGGCCGCTTCGCGACGGCGCGCGTGCAGTCGCCG
>JBJMWE010000026.1:0-6145 GCA_045810285.1 Vitreoscilla sp.
CGCCGGCGCGGTGCAGGTCGATGGCCAGGAACTCGCCGCTGGGCTTGAGGTCGCACAGCACCGGCGTGCGCTTGCGGATGCGTTCGAAGTCGTCGATCGTCCACTCGACCTCCGCCGCGTGCGCGATGGCCAGGAAGTGCAGCACCGCGTTGGTGGAACCGCCGGTGGCCATGATGACCGCCACGGCGTTCTCGATAGCCTTCTTCGTGACGATGTCGCGCGGCTTCAGGTCGGCCTTGACGGCCTGCACCAGCACGCGCGCCGATTCGCGGGTGTTCTCGATCTTCTCGCCCTCGACGTTGGCCATCGTCGACGAGTACGGCAGGCTCATGCCCAGGGCCTCGAACGACGACGACATCGTGTTGGCCGTGTACATGCCGCCGCAGGAGCCGGAGCCGGGGATGGCGCGGCGCTCGATCTGGCAGAAGTCCTCCTCGCTCATGTTGCCGGCCGAGAACTGGCCCACGGCCTCGAAGACGCTGACGATGTTCAGGTCCTGGCCCTTGTAGTGGCCCGGCATGATGGTGCCGCCGTAGACGTAGATGGCCGGCACGTTCGCACGCAGCATGCCCATCATGCCGCCGGGCATGTTCTTGTCGCAGCCGCCGATCACCATCACGCCGTCCAGCCACTGGCCGCCGACGCAGGTCTCGACGCAGTCGGAGATCACCTCGCGCGAGACCAGGCTGTACTTCATGCCCTCGGTGCCCATGGCCATGCCGTCGGAGATGGTGGGCGTGCCGAACATCTGCGCGTTGGCGCCGCTCGCCTTGAGCGCGTCGACCGCGGCGTCGGCCAGCGGCTGCAGGCCCGAGTTGCACGGCGTGATCGTGGAGTGCCCGTTGGCCACGCCGATCATCGGCTTGCCGAAGTCCGTCTCCTTGTAGCCCATCGCGTAGTACATCGAGCGGTTGGGGGCGCGCGCGACGCCCTCGGTGATGTTCCTGGAACGGCGATTGGCCTGGGACATGACGGTCTCCTGGAGTCTGGCGGGTCGGGGTGAGCACGCAGTATCGGCCGGGCCAAAATGCGTGTCCAATAGATTCATCGCGCCCGATTGATATGTCCCGTGAATCAATGACCCGCCATGGCTGACACCCCGTTCGACCTGCGCCAGCTGCGCCAGTTCACCGTGCTGGCCGAGGAATGCCACTTCGGCCGCGCCGCCGCGCGCCTGGCGATGACGCAGCCGCCGCTGACGCAGGCCATCCAGCGCCTGGAGACCGCGCTCGGCGCGCGGCTGTTCGAGCGCAGCCAGCGCCGCGTGGCGCTGAGCCCGGCCGGCGCGGTGCTGCTGCCGCTCGCGCGCAAGCTGCTCGAGGGCGCCGACGCGCTCGCGCCCGCGGTGCGCGCGGCGGCGGCGGGGCTGTCGGGGCAACTGCGGCTGGCCTTCGTCTCCAGCGTCACCTACGGCCCGCTGCCGGCGTGGCTCAGCGGCTTTCGCGCCGCCTACCCGGACGTCGCGCTGAGCCTGCGCGAGGCCACGCTGGACGTGCAGCTCGAGCTGTTCGCGGCCGGGGAGATCGACGCCGGCTTCGTGCTGCACGCGCCCGGCGCGGTGCCGCCCGGCTTCGAGCACGTGCGCGTGATCGACGAAGCTCTGGTGATGGCGCTGCCCGACGGCCACGCGGCGTGGAAGCCGTCCGCGCGCGCCACGCCCGCGACGGCGCGCCTGCGCTGGCGCGACATCCGCGCCGAACCGCTGGTGATCTTCCCGCGCAACATCGCGCCGTCGCTGTTCGATGCGCTGGTGTCGGCCTACCACGCCGGCGGGCAGACGCTGCGCGTCGCGCAGCAGGCGATCCAGATGCAGACCATCGTCAACCTCGTCTCGGGCGGCATGGGCGTGGCCTGGGTGCCGGAATCGCTCACGCACCTGCAGCGCGCGGGCGTGCGTTACGCGCGCGTGAGCGGGCTGCCGGGCCAGGCGCTGCGCTGCGAGACCAGCCTCGTGTGGCGCGCAGGCGCCGCGCCCGTGGTGGAGCGCTTCGTCGAGCACGTGCGCGCGGCGCCGCGGCGGCCCTCGCAAGGCCGCTGAAGGCGACGTCAGGAAGCGTCGCGCGAAACGGCGACAATCGCCGGCTGTTCAAGGAGTTCGACTCGATGGCGCTGGAGCATCCCCAGTTCGATCCCGTGGCCGTTTCGCTGGGCCACTGGCATGTTTTCGGCCACGATTTCGCGCCGTCCATCCATTGGTACGGCCTGACCTACATGGTCGCGTTCGGCCTGTTCATCTGGCTGGCCGGGCGCCGTGCGCAGTACCCGTGGTTCGCGCGCGAGGGCTGGCAGCGGCGCGAGGTCGAGGACCTGCTGTTCTTCGGCGTGCTGGGCGTCGTGCTGGGCGGACGCCTGGGCTACGTGCTGTTCTACAAGCCGGGCTACTACGCGAGCCACCTGTCCGAGATCCCGGCGGTGTGGAACGGCGGCATGTCCTTCCACGGCGGCATGCTGGGCGTGATCGCCGCGATGGCCCTGTTCGCCCGCCAGCGCAGGCGGCCGTTCCTGCAGGTGACCGACCTGATCGCCCCGTGCGTGCCGCTGGGGCTGGCCAGCGGGCGCATCGGCAACTTCATCAACGGCGAGCTGTGGGGCCGCCTCGCCGACCCGTCGCTGCCGTGGGCGATGATCTTCCCGGGCGCGCCCGACCGGCAGCCACGCCATCCGTCGCAGATCTACCAGTTCCTCGGCGAGGGCGTGCTGCTGTTCGTCATCCTGTGGATCTACGGCAAGAAGGAGCGCGGCCGCGGCCAGGTCTCCGGCCTGTTCCTGATGGGCTACGGCGTGCTGCGCTTCGCGGCCGAATACTTCCGCGAGCCCGACGACTTCCTGGGCCTGCTGTCCCTGGGCATGAGCATGGGCCAGTGGCTGTGCGTGCCGATGGTGGTGGCCGGCGCGATCATGTTCTGGTGGGGATCGCGGCAGCCGCGCGGGGGCGTCGCGGCCGCCGCCTGACGCGCGCGTCGTTTATCGGGCGGATTCCACGCGGAGGCCGCCCGAACTCCTGCGAGAATCGAGCCCGACCCCGACACCTGTTTCCCATGCGCCAGATCTTCCTCGACACCGAAACCACCGGCCTCAGTCCCGAGAGCGGCGACCGCATGGTCGAGATCGGCTGCATCGAGATGGACAACCGCCGGCTCACCGGCCGGCACCTGCACTTCTATCTCAACCCCGAACGAAAGAACGGGGAGGGCGCCGTCGCCGTCCACGGCCTGACCGACGAATTCCTGTCCGACAAGCCGCTGTTCGCCCACGTCGTCGACGAGATCATCGAGTTCATCTCCGGCGCCGAGATCATCATCCACAACGCGGCCTTCGACGTCGGCTTCCTCAACGAGGAACTGCGCCGCTGCGGCCGCGAGAAGTTCAGCACGCACGTCACCGGCATCACCGACACGCTGCTGATGGCGCGCGAGATGTTCCCCGGCAAGGCGAACTCTCTTGATGCGCTCTGCAGGCGGCTGGAGGTGGACAACAGCAACCGCACGCTGCACGGCGCCCTGATCGACGCCAACCTGCTCGCCGAGGTCTACATCCGCCTCACGCGCGGCCAGGATTCGCTGGTGATGGACATGACCGACGACGGCGGCCGCGGCGCCGGCGACATCGGCGGCCCCGTCGACCTCAGCGTCTTCCTGCTGCCGGTGATCGCGGCCAGCGAATCCGAGCTCGCCGATCACGAGCGCGTGTTGGGCGAAATCGACAAGGCGAGCGGCGGAAAGACGATCTGGCGCGCACAAGAGCAAATGGCTGTGGCATAATCCAAGGCTGCCCTGATGACAGGGCGCACCACATACCGGGTGGTTAGCTCAGCGGTAGAGCACTGCCTTCACACGGCAGGGGTCACAGGTTCAATCCCTGTACCACCCACCAGCGATTTCGCTGTTGAATCAAGGACTTGGCGCTTCGGCCCAAGTCCTTTTTTCTTTTGGTGTCCTAAAAGTATCACGCCCAGACCTGGAAGGTCATTGTCGCCCTGCTGGCGCCATTCGTCTTCCCTATGACGGGCCACCCTCGCCGCAATGACGCGATGTCCCTGAAACACGACGGCATCGAGCCGCGTCCGGGTAGATTCCACGGTCATGAAATCGGGTTTTTGCGAGGTCATGGGTGCTACTCCGTATGCGCTATGCATGGTAGTTGCATCAGTGCCACTGGCGCACACGGTGGCGCCCACGACGGCTTGCCAATGTGGGGCGCGAGCACAGCCACCGAGCGGCTCCGGCGTGAGGTGGAACTGCTGCAAGCGATGAAGTTGATAGAAGCAGACAGCAGCCGCCCGTACAGCCTTACGGCGAGGGGATCCGAGGTGCTCAATGCGACTGGAGCGCGGACATGAAATCGCTCGCTCTCATCGAATGGCCAGTATGGATCTCGCGTCCTTACGATCTTGAATGGCTGCCCTATATTCCTTTTCGAGCCGGCTCACGGCCCAATCGCCACTGTGCTGGTCGCTGAAGTCTTCAGGATTGGAGGCGCATAACTTGATAACCGCACAGGCGCCGAGTCGCTCGAATTCGCTTAGTTGACCAGAAACAGCCTCAGCGGGAAAAGCGCGTTCAAGCGCCAGCGCCCTCTCGGTACCACCAGGCGCATTAATGTCGATCGCGCCCTTCAGAGCGAAAAATGCTTCTCTTTGGAGGACGGGGTCGTCGCTGTAAAGTGAATTTGAGATCAGGCTTGCTTGATCATCACTCCAACGATCTTCCTGGCTTGATATGAGCGCGTGGAGTCGGCCGAGTACACTCGAATTAGTTGATGAATTCGCGATCAGGTCAGCCTTGATGGCGTGTCGTTCGTCCGCCTGGAGCCCGAACACGCCTTGGCAGCGCTGACTGAGCCGTTCAAATGCTTGGCGTCTTTCGGCCGCAATGACCTTGTCTTTCGACCGTACGACCTGGCTTGCCGATGCGGATGCAGAACTGCTCGCTTCCGAAGCACGCTTCGCCGCACGCACGTTCACACATCCGTCCAAGAGAAATGCGGCCCAGTCCTTCTGATCCTGCGTACCGTTCTGGCGGATATACGCAACTGTCTGCAGTACGTCAGGAGAATCCATTATCCTCTGACGGTCGACCGTCAGTCGCTTCAACGCAACCTGGCTATGCGAGGCGAGTGGCGCTGATGGCGCCATCAGCGAAGGGAAACTACTTGGAACTCCAGGAACGATTGGCTCAGGCGTTGGAGCCGTTGCAACTTTGTCCTCATGGGATGCCAGGCCCCAGACGCAGTAGCAAAGCGTCAGGACGACCAGCAGCGCTGAAAAAAGGATAGGCCGCTTCATTGCTTATTATTGGTTGGTGTCACCATCTTTTGGCGGCGGGCAGTCATCGCCACAATCACCGCCAGGATCACTCGGGGGGAGGCCACCGCCACCACCGCCACCGCCACCGCCACCGCCGCCCGTGTACGTCGCAGTGCACGAACTGCATGCATCACCAAATTGGGTGATCGTCAGTGACCATGTGGGCGTAGAGCGTGTGGTCACGGGGAACATTGTGACGCCGATAGTACTTCCATTCCGCACGTTCAAATTCTTAGGTGCCAAACCTCCGCGCCCGGGAAAGTTACCCTGCCTGATTTTCGGTGTCTTCGTCGAGTCCCAAGTCACCATGGAGGTCTTCCAATTGGAGAACAAGTTGAATTCCAGGATGCTGCCGTCCTCATATTGAACGTCAACCACATCTCCCGATTTGATCTGGTTCGACATTGCAGCGCCCGCGTATTCTTGGCGGAACACTGCCGCCGCTGCCGAATAATCGTCACCTGCATCCAACGTCGGACTTCCGGAGACCGTGCCGACAACGTACCAAGTCTTCGCGAATACTGCGACACCCAGCAGCAATCCGGAAAAGGCCAGCCACTTCTTTAGCTTCTTCATACTTCTCATCTCTCCCCGGCGAAATTGCCTCAAGGTAGTCTAGAAAAGAAGTCGAAATGCACCCCCCCTGAAAGGGGGTGTTCGACAATTGATTCAGATTCAGCTCAGCTTCGCTCGCTATGCGATGAGTCCTGGCAGGCTCGGAGCTGAGCGTGCCGGACAGTTAGCATCGCCGCATGAAGCTCCCTCTACACACCGTCGCCGCGCTCATCGTGGATGGGGTCACCTTCTCGCCTGTCGTCCAGGCCAGCAAGCCCAAGACCG
>JBJMWE010000027.1:0-12044 GCA_045810285.1 Vitreoscilla sp.
CCGCCGGCGCTCGGGCGGGGGCGGGGGCGGGGGCGGCGGCCTGCATGCGCGCGGGCACCGCCTGCCCGGCGTCAGCGGCGGGGCGGGCTCCCGTGAAGAGGGGTGTCGTTGCCGTCGCCGCCCGGTTGGTCCGCGCCGGCGCCGGCGTCGATCGGATGTTGCCGCAACAGCTCATCGTGTTCTCCTTGTTCGTCCCAGGGTTCGATCGTCAGGGCCGGCGCCGGCGGAGGCTGCCAGCGCTCCAGCAGGCAGGCCGCGCCGGACAGCGCCGGCCACGCCAGCCACTGCTCCAGAGCGTCGCGCCCCACGGCCCACGCCAGCGGCGCGGCCACCCACAGGCTGACGCAGCGAAAGCAGTCCAGCATGCGGCCCCATTGGCCGTCGCCCAGCCGGGCCCGCAGGCGCGCCACGAGGTCCCAGGGTCCGTCGTCGTGCGCGAGCAGCGTGGACAGGCGCCAGGTCGCCAGGACGGCCAGCGCCAGGTGCAGCCAGGTGCGGTCCATGGCCTCAGGCCGGCTGCAGGTCGTTGCAGATCTTCACCGGCCAGTCCGCCGTCGCCCAGTTGATGCCGCACGGCCGCGACGTGCGGTCGTAGACGGCCAGGTGGAAGATGTAGACGCAGCACTGGCCGCGCGGCGTCGCGAAGCCGGGCGGCACGACGTAGGGCAGGCTGGCCTGGCACTGCGGATCGATCGCACGCAGGTCGAATGTCGCGAGCGTGCCGACCAGCAGCGACGCCGGCGAGCCGTCGCAGCGCACGCCCGGATCGCCGACGCGCGAAGTGCCGTAGTAGCAGCTGCCGCCCGGTCCGGGGATCGGGATCGACAGCGATGGCCCGCCTTGCTTCTCGACGGTGACGACGTAGTAGTCGAAGTTGTCGTTGGGGCGCGAGGGCGGCAGCGTCTCGTCGATGTACTCGTCGTAGGCGATGCCCGAGACCGGCAGGCTCCACGGGACGGAGCAGTCCGGCGGCAGCGCGAACTGGCTGATGAACAGGTCGGCGCACTTCGGGACGGCGTCGATCCGGATCATCGCGGTGATCGGCTTGTTGTCCAGCCAGATGCGCTGGGTGTCGCAGTAGGTGCCCGACATCGAATCGGTGACGGTCAGGCGCAGCGTGAACAGGCCGCTGAGGTTGCAGCCGCCCACGACCGTGTTCCACGAGCCGGGCACGAGCTTGCCGGTCGGGTCGGTGAGCAGGCAGTACGGCGGGAAGAACACCGGCACGAGGCAGTCCGGGCCCCACGAGGCGGTCAGGTCGGAAGTGTCGGTGCGCATGTTGATCTGGCGCTGCTGCGCGGGCGTCGTGAAGTCGACGGCCAGGAAGTTCGTCCAGCTGCCGCTCGTGCAGTCGGTCACGTAGCCGCGCTGCCAGTCCAGCGTGTAGCCCTTGGTGCGCAGGTTGTCGCAGCCGCCGACGTAGGCCGAGCCGAGGATCTCCAGGCAGCCGCCGCCGAACGAGGCCTCGAAGGTGCCGGCCGGGCGCGAGCACAGCGCGGGGACGTTGTCGATCAGGCGCGCGCCCGGGTCCGTCCAGGGGGCGTCCAGCGCGGTGTTGCCGCCGGCGCCGAGGATGCGCACGTCCTTCTTGAACACCGAGAAGACGATCTGGCAGGTCGTGGTGGCGTTGGCGCCATGCACGGTCATGCGCACGAAGAAGGTGCCGGCGTCCAGCAGCGTGGTGTTCAGGTACGCGAGCAGGCCGGCGACCACCGGCGTCGTGCCCTGCACGCCGCTGCCGGGCGGCACCGGCGGGTAGACGAAATCCGAGGCATGCCAGGTGATGCTGTCCTTGGACCACTCCAGCACGTAGCTGCCGAAGCCCATGCCGGCGGCCGTTCCGGTGATGGGCACCACGAGCGCCGGGATGTCGACGTTGACCTCCTCGGCCACGCAGCCGTCGGGGCCGGTCAGCGCGCACGTCAGCGGCCGGAAGCACTCGCGGATGCACGTCCAGTACGAGCGCAGGCAGCGCAGCACGTCGACCAGCGTGCGCGCGCGTGCCAGGCAGCAGCCGAAGCGGATCGAGCACAGGCACCAGCAGCGGCAGAACCAGAACCAGGGCTGCGCGCTGCGCTCCTTGAACGCGGCGGCGCCCAGCAGGGCCTGCGTGGTCTCCAGGGTCATCAGGCGCTCGAAGATCGCGGCGGTCTCGTCCTCGCCCGTCTCGCAGTCGACCGCGCCGTCGTCGAGGTCCTGCGGCAGGCCGGCGGTGAAGTCGACGGTGGCCAGTTCGTCGGCCAGGTACGGCCGGTAGGCCTTCGCGAGCGCGGCGACGAGCGTCGCGAGGTCGCGCTGCTCGGCGTCGGTGAGGCGGCCGGGCGTCACCGGCGTGCCCAGCACCTGCCGCACGCACAGCCAGTACCGGTACAGGTAGTAGGCCGACAGGCGGAAGTTGCGCGGGCGCCGGCACAGCAGCCAGCCGAAGATGATGCAGCAGCGGATGTGCAGCAGGCAGCCGCGCCAGCTCTCGGCCGGCCCGAGCAGCTCGCGCGCCTGCGCGGGCAGCAGCGCGAGCGCCATCTTCTCGTTGACGAAGGGCGTGAACAGGCGCTCGGCGGCGGCGATCTCCGCCGCGCAGTCGGGCGGCGCCGAATCGGCTTCCTTCACGAGGGCGTCGAGGTTGGCGGCGCGCTTCAGGTCCTCCTCGAGGATGGGGCGGTACGCGTCGACGAGCGTCTCGAGGACGAGGCGGAAGTCGGCGTCGTCGGACGCGGGCGGACGCGGATCGACGCCGTCGGCGCGGGGGGTGGTCGGGGTCATGGCGGGCCTTTCGAACGAGTGGAGGCGCGGTGGAGGGCCGCGTGCGGGCCGCGCCCCGCTCGCTGGAGCGACGGGACGGCGCAGGTTCAATGTAGGAAGCGCGGCAGCGCGTCGCAACGCAGGAGCTAGGGACGATCCCTGCGTCAAAGTAGGGCCCTAAGCCGTGTTGCAAGGACGGCTTTGCGCGCCCGCGACGGGCCCGTGCGGCAGGGCCTGGGTACATTGCTTGCTGCCCCAGGACCTTTCGAGGAGACCCCATGGCCAAGACCCGCATTGCCGTCATCGTCGGCAGCCTGCGCAAGGAATCGTTCAATCGCCAGCTCGCCGACGCGCTGCCCGGCCTCGCGCCGGACGTCGAGTTCACGCAGCTGCGCATCGACGACCTGCCGCCCTACAACCAGGACGACGACGGCGCGCCCGCGGCGTCCGTGAAGCGTCTCAAGAGCGAGATCCTCGCGGCGACGGGGCTGGTCTTCGTGACGCCCGAGTACAACCGCTCCATGCCGGGCGTGCTGAAGAACGCGATCGACCACGCGTCGCGTCCGTACGGGCAGAGCGCATGGAAGGGCAAGCCCGCGGGCGTGCTGGGCGTGTCCATCGGCGCGGCCGGCACCGCGATGGCGCAGCAGCACCTGCGCAACGTGCTGGCCTACCTCGATGTCCCCACGCTGGGACAGCCCGAGGTGTTCATCCATGCGAAGGAGGGCGTCTTCGCGGGGCCCGGCAAGCTCGGCGAATCGGCGGCCGGCTTCGTGCAGGGCTGGCTGAAGGTCTACCTCGAGTTCGTGGCGCGCCACGCCGCCTGAGGCGTCCAGGGCGTCATGGCATCCGCAAGGAGACCTGGTGGAACCCCTTCGAATCCTGCAGACGGCGACGGTGCTGCTGGCCATCGCCGCGCTCGGCGGCCTCGCGATGGCCGGCATCCGCCTCGGCGGCAAGCCGCATCCGCCGACCTGGCTGGCGATGCTGCACGGCTTCCTCGCCGCGGCGGCGCTCACGCTGCTGATCTACGGTTGGGCCACGGTAGGCCTGCCGGGGCTGGCGATGGCGGGCACGGCGCTGTTCGTCCTGGCCGCCGCCGGCGGCGCCGCGCTGAACCTGGGCTACCACTGGCGGCGCCTGCCGCTGCCCCTGGGACTGATGATCGGCCACGCCGTCCTGGCGGTGGCCGGCTACGTGCTGCTGCTCGTGGCGACCTTGCGCGGCTGAATCACTCGTCGAGTGCCGGCTCGGCCTCGTGCGCGCTGCCTTCGAGCATGCGCGCGAATTCCGGCCGGCGATCGCGCAGTTCGGCGAGCGGTCCGATGTCGACGAGCCGTCCGGCCTGCATCAGCGCCACGCGGTCGAAGTGCGCGAGCAGGCTCATGCGGTGCACCGAGGCGACGATGCAGGCGGACGGGAAGGTCTCGCCCAGCGCGTGGTGGATGCGCGCCTCGGTGATGGGATCGAGCGCGCCCGTGGGCTCGTCGAGGAAGATGACCGAGCTGCCGGCCGCCGCGAGCGCGCCCCGCGCGAGGCACAGCCGCTGGCGCTGGCCGCCGGACAGGTTGCTGCCGCGCTCGGCGACGGCGAAGTCGAGCCCGCCGTCGAGGCCGCCCAGCACCGAGTCGAAGGCGCTGCCGCGCATCGCCGCGGCCAGGGCGTCGTCGGGCAGGGCGGTGCCGAAGTCCAGGTTCTCGCGCACCGTGCCTTCGAACACGTCCGCCTCCTGCGGGATCAGCGTCGCGAGCGCGGCCAGGTCGTGCACGCCCGGCTGCACGCGCCCGTCGACCTCGACGACGACGCCCGGGGCGGCGTACAGCCCGGCCAGCACGCGCAGCAGGGTGCTCTTGCCGGCGCCGCTGCCGCCTACCAGCGCGATGCGTTCGCCGCGTCGCAGCACGAGCTCGTCCAGGCCCAGCGGCGGCGAATCGGGCGCGGCGCCCGCATGGCGATAGGCGATGTCGCGCACGACGATGCGCCGCCAGTCGGCCGGCAGCGCCCGCACCGGCTCGGCAACGGGCGCGTCGAAGATCGGCCGCGCGCTGGCGTAGTCGGCGCGGGTGCGCGACAGGCCTTGCAGGCGGCCCGTCATGTCGGTGGCCACGGCGGCGGTGCGGCTCGCGTACTGCTGCACCATGAACACCGCGCCGATCGCGATCGTGCCCGCGCCGCCGCGGCTCGCGAGCCAGACGTAGGCGACGACCAGGGCCCAGGTCGCCAGCGTGCTCACCAGGTCCACCATGCACCACTTGGCCTCGTTGACGACGATGTTGCGCCCCAGCGGCACGAAGATGCGCGCGAGCCGGGCCCGCAGCAGGCGGCGCGACGCATCCTGCAGCCGCAGGCTCAGCACGGTGCCGATGTGGCCCAGGAAATCGGCCATGCCCGAGCCGTAGCGCCGCTCCGCCTCCATCTCCTGCATCGACAGCCGCATCAGCGTGCGATCGATGCGCATGCTGACCAGCGCCAGCGCGCCGAACGCGACGAAGGCCGCGAGCCCGATGACGGGCGCCAGCGCCGCCAGCGCCACCAGCGGCCCGACCACGCCGACCAGGCTCTGCAGGTAGATGAACTGGTTGGCCGAGAACTCGTACAGCGCCTGGGTGGCCTGGCGCACCCGCTGCTGCATGTCGTTCGAGTGATGGCGGTCATGCCAGGCCAGCGGCGCCGCGGTCAGGCGCGTGTAGAGCTCGTCGGACAGCGTCTCGCGCACGCGCATGCCCACGCGGCGCTCGAGCACGCGCCCGGGGCCGTGCAGCGTCCACGAGACGACGGACGCGCCCGTGACGCACAGCACCCATTCGAGCGCGCGCCCCAGGCTGCCGGCGCCGCCTTGCTGCAACGCGTCGATGGCCTGCGCCGCGAACCAGGGTACCGCCAGGCGCACGGCCTGCGACCCCATCAGCAGGGCCATCGAACCGAGCATCGCCGCGCGCGCGCCGGCCGCATGGCGCCAGATGCCGCGATACAGGCCGGCGTCGATCGGGTTGGGTGAGGGCGGTGGAATGGCGGTCACGGGCGAGGGCGGGGCGGCGCTGCGATGCCGGACACGATACGGCAAACGCAGGCCACGCGGCCGCCGCCCGGCCGCCCGAAGGCGCTCGCTCCGCAGTCCGCAGGACGGAGGTTGCCTTGTCAGCGCACCGCGCGCCCATGAGAAACGGCCGGGCGATGCCGGCCGTCGATGCGGGACCGGACGGACCGTCGCGCGGCCCGCCGCAATCGTCAACGCTGGTTGGAGCGATTGCCGCTGTCGCTGCCTTGCTGCGCGCCGCGGCTCTGCGCCTGGCCCTGGTCGGACTTCAGGTTGGCGCCCTGCTGGTCGCGGCTGCCGCCCGACTGGTTCTGCTGGTTCGAACCGCCGCTGGGCGTCAGCTGCTCGCGGCCGCCTTGCTGCTGCTGCCGGCCGGACTGGTCCTGCTGGCGGCTCTGCGAGCTGTCGCGATCCTGCTGGGAAGGTCGCTGGCCTTGCTGGTTCTGGCTGTTCTGCACGTGATGCTCCTTGGTTGGGTTGCCCCGCCGTTCTCGGGTGGAGACGGCCTTCGAGGTTCGGAGGTCGTGCCTGGCAGCAGCAAGGTGCATTCCCAAGGCACGAAGCCGCTTCACGTGCGCGAACGCGCCCGCATCAGTTCGTGTAGTTCTCCACCGTGCCGACGTCGCGCGGCGTGGCGCTCTCGGGATCCGCGCCGAACTCGCGCTTGGCGCGGCGCTGGCGCAGCAGGTCCCAGCATTGGTCCAGCTGCTGCGCGACGTCCTTCAGGCGCTGCGCGTTGGCCTCCGGCGCGATCGGGTTCTCGCGCAGGCGGTGCTCCTCGTCGACGAGCGCGGTGATGTGGTCGAGGATGTTCTGGTCGTCCATGTGCGGGCTCCTGTGCGAGGTCGTCGGTCGGACGGCGCCGGCAATCGGCGCGCCTTGTGCCGCGAGCATAGGCTCCGGCGCGTGCCGCTGCGCGGCGCAGGGTCAAGGCAAATGTGCGGAATCGCCATCTCGCGACCCTAGGGTTTCCGTGAGCCGCGGGTGCGCGTCCTGGCGCGTCGGTCCAGTGGACAGCCCGCGAGGGTCAACGCATACTGCTCGCTGGTGTCCAAGGCACCAGGGTCGACAGAGTCGTCGCAGACGGCCGCGTGAGGCGGTTGCTAGCGACGTCCGCAAGTCGCGCGCTACGGCACGAGGGATCTTCCATGGTGGCAGCTGTGCAGCGGATCGAGCGTCTCGATCGGCTCGAACGCATTATCCAGACGCAGGCGCTGCTGGTCCAGGCGGACCTGGCCCTGAACCCGTTCATGCAGCTGGTCATCGACAAGCTGCGCGAACTGACTCAGGCGCACGGCGCGTCCGTCGACTTCGTCGAGGGCGAGCACACCGTCGTGCGCCGTGCCAGCGGCGCCATCGCGGGCCACCTCGGGCTGCGCCTCGCGTTGGATGCCAGCCTGTCCGGCGTCTGCGTGCGCACGGCCGAAGCGCAGGTCTGCACGGATTCCGAGGCCGATCCCCGGGTCGACCGCTCCGCCTGCCGGCTGCTGGGCGTGCGCGCCATGATCTGTGCGCCGCTGCGCCAGGCCGGCGCCGTCGTCGGCGTGCTCAAGGTCTACTCCGATCGCACGCATGCGTTCGACGACGGCGACGTGCAGATGCTGCAGCCGATGGCCAGCGCCATCGTCGCCGCGCTCGCCCGGAAGGCGGCGCTCGACGCGCGCAACGAGGCCGAGGCGCGCCTGCGCAGCAGCGAGGAGCGCATGCGGGCGCTGCTGGAACACGCCCACGACGCGGTCATCTCGATCGACGAGCAGGGTCGCGTCTCGCAGTGGAACCGCGCCGCTGAACGGCTGTTCGGGTGGTCGCCCATCGAGACGATCGGCCAGCCCGTCGCCAGCCTCATCGTGCCGCCACAGATGCGTGGCGAGATCGGCAGCCTGATCGCGCGCTACGCCAGCGCCGAGCGGCTGGAAGACGCCCACCAGCGCGTGACGCTGCCCGCGATCGACCGCGCCGGGCACCAGCTGTCGGTGGAGGTGAGCCTGACGGCCACGCGCGTCGCGGGCCGCTGGGAACTGACGGCGTTCGCGCACGACGTCTCGGAAAAGCGCCAGCTCGAGGCGCGGCTGCGCGCGATGGCGCTCAGCGACGGCCTGACCGGCCTGGCCAACCGCCGCGGCTTCATGGAGGCGCTCGAAAAGGCCGTCTCGCGCCACGCGCGCGGCGGGCCGCCGCTCGCGCTGCTGTTCCTCGACCTCGACGGCTTCAAGCGGATCAACGACGAGCTCGGCCACCACGTCGGCGACCTGGCGCTGCAGACCTTCGCGCGCCGCATCGAGGCCTGCGTGCGCAAGGGCGACACCGTGGCGCGCCTGGGCGGCGACGAGTTCACCGTGCTGGCCGAGGGCATCGTCACGCTGGAGCAGGCGCGCGCGATCGCCGACAAGATCATCGACGCGATGAAGCCGCCGCTGGAGACGAACAAGGCCGTGCGCCTGCGCGCGAGCATCGGCATCAGCCTGTACAAGCCGCCGGCCGACGCGTCGCGCTTCCTGCGCGAGGCCGACCACGCGATGTACCACGCCAAGCACCATCACGACGAGGTGGAGGGCGTGTCGGCGTTCATGTCGGACGCGGAGTTCCTCGACTGAGTCCAGAATGGGCCACGCACAGGAGGCCCCGTGTCCGACTCCCATCCCCACCCGCACGACCCGCGCTGGAAGCACGACGGCGTACGCGTCGTCCCTGCCGACAAGCTCGATCCCAACACCGCGCAGACGCCCGGCATGGATCGCCAGGCCGCCATCACCTTCGCGCGCACCGGCGCGCAGAAGCTGTGGGCCGGCACCGTGCACATCCACCCCAACGCGAAGACGGGCGCGCACCATCACGGGCCGCTCGAGAGCGTGATCTACGTTGTCAGGGGCCGGGCCCGCATGCGCTGGGGCGAGCGGCTGGAGTTCACCGCGGAGGCCGGGCCCGGCGATTTCATCTACGTGCCGCCGTTCGTGCCGCACCAGGAGATCAACGCGAGCCCGACCGAGGTGCTCGAATGCGTGCTGGTGCGCAGCGACGGCCAGGCGGTCGCGGTCAACCTCGACATCGAACCCGCCGAGCCGCCCGAGGACGTGCCCTGGATCGATCCCACGCATCCGGCGGGCTGAGCGCCGCGGGCGCTCGGCGAACGGCTGGCGGCCGTTCGGCGCTCATGGACACACGATGTCTCATTCCGCGAAGAACTGGTCGCGCGCCGAGTTCGTGATCGCCGCCACGCAGGGGTGCGTGATGCGGCGCTCGGTGGAAATCGCGTGGAACTCCTCGACGAGCTCGTCGCTGCGGCCCACCACCCGCACGCCGTACTGCCCGGCCGTCTCCGATTCCAGCACCGCGGGCGTCATGAACACACCGCGGCCCTCGCCGCCGAAGGCCTTCATCAGCGCGGCGTCGTCGAACTCGCCGATGACGCGCGGCCGGATCTTGCGCGCGGCCAGCCACAGGTCGAAGCGCTGGCGCATCGCCGAGGCGTTGCCGGGCAGCAGCATCGGCGCGTCGTCCAGGCACTGCGGGAAGGCGCCCTTGAGCGAGCGCTTCAGCTCGGGGGTGGCGAAGAAGCTCATCGCGGTCGAGCCGAGCGCGTGGTTGAACGCCTTCATGCCGGCCTGGCGGCCCAGCGGCTCGTCGGCCAGCACGAGGTCCAGGCGCTGCACGGCGAGCTGGCCCAGCAGGTCGGGCAGCTTGCCCTCGTGGCAGATCAGGCGCACGTTCGCCGCCGCCGACAGCGCCGGCTCCAGCAGGCGGTAGGCGATCGACTTCGGCACCGAGTCCGACAGGCCCACCCGGAAGTCGAGCGCCGCCGAGACGCCGCTGGTCTTGCCGATGCGGGCCTCGAGCTCGGCGCCCAGCGCGAAGATCTGGTCGGCATAGCCCATCGCGAGGTGGCCCTCGTCGGTCAACTCCAGCCCGCGGCCGGCCTTGCGGAACAGCGGGCAGCCCAGGCGGTCCTCCAGCAGCTTGATCTGGCCCGACAGCGTCTGCGGCGAGATGGACAGCTGCTGGCCGGCGCGCACGACGCCGCCCGCCTTGGCTGCGGCCCAGAAGTAGTGCAGGTGCTTGTAGTTCATCGACGGGCTCCGATGCTGCGGTTTTCTCGATTGATGGGGTCGACGAATTCGACTTTACGCTGAAAGTCCGGTTGCCGAGAATCTCCTGTCCGCCTCCCCGCAACGGAAACCGCACCATGGACTTCCTCCTCGACCCGACCCTGTGGGTCGCCTTCGCGATGCTCACGACCCTCGAGATCGTGCTGGGCGTCGACAACATCATCTTCCTGACCATCCTGGTGGGCCGCCTGCCGGCCGAGCGGCGCGACGCCGCGCGCCGCGCCGGCCTGGCGTTCGCCATGCTCACGCGCATCGCGCTGCTGCTGTCGCTCAGCTGGGTCATGGGCCTGACGACCGAGCTGTTCACGTTCGCCGGCCACGGCTTCAGCGGGCGCGACCTGGTGCTGCTGGGCGGCGGCGCCTTCCTGCTGTACAAGGCCGCGCGCGAGATCTTCGAGGCCGTGGAGCAGGGCGAAGAACCCGCGCGTTCGCCGGCCAGGCCGGCAGCCGCCGCGCGCTTCTGGAGCGTGATCGCGCAGATCGCCGTGATCGACATCGTGTTCTCGCTGGACTCCGTGATCACCGCCGTGGGCATGGTCGACCGCGTCGGCGTGATGATCGCCGCGGTGGTGGCGTCGGTGGCCGTGATGATGTTCGCGGCCCGGCCCATCGGCGAATTCGTCGACCGCCATCCGTCGATCAAGGTGCTGGCGCTGGCCTTCCTCGTGATGGTGGGCATGACGCTGGCCGCCGAGGCCTTCGGCGTGCACGTGCCCAAGCTGGTGATCTACGCCGCGATCGGCTTCTCGCTGGCGGTGGAACTGCTCAACATCCGCGCCCGCAGCCGGCGCCAGGCCGCACGGGCCGAGGAGCTCGCCGCGCCGCACGCGTCGTGAAGCTCGCATCGATGCGTTTTATGCGATCCATCGCTTCGAAACATTCGCATTTACTCGAAGCTTCATTCGGGCGACATTGAGGTGTCCCCAATGCAAGGAGTCTTGCCGTGAATTTCAACCTTCAACCCAGTTCCGACCGCCCGCGCCGCCCGTACGCGGAAGACGCCCGCGTCGTCTCGGCGGGAGGCAATGCGCGTGTGCTGCGCAACACGTATGCGCTGCTGGCGCTGTCGATGATCCCCACCGTGCTGGGCGCCTGGCTGGGCCTGGCCACGGGCCTGGCGGGCATCTTCGGCGGCGTGGCGGGCGCGCTGCTGTCCTTCGTCGCGGCGATGGGCCTGATCTTCGCGATCCAGGCCAAGCGCAACTCCGCCGCCGCCGTCCCGCTGCTGCTGGGCTTCACGTTCTTCATGGGCCTGATGCTGTCGCGCCTGATCGGCATGGTGCTGGGCCTGCATGGCGGCGCCGGGCTGGTGATGATGGCGTTCGCCGGCACGGGCACCATCTTCCTGGGCATGGCGGCACTGTCGACCATCATCAAGCGCGACCTGTCGACGATGGGCAAGTGGCTGTTCGTCGGCGCGGTGATGCTGATGGTGGCCGGCCTGGCCAACCTGTTCATCCAGTCGAGCGCGCTGATGATCACCGTCTCCGTGATGGCGATCGGCATCTTCTCGGCGTTCATCCTGCATGACCTCAAGCGCGTGCAGGACGGCCACGAGACGAATTACGTCATGGCCACGCTGGGCGTCTACCTGAGCCTGGTCAACGTGTTCCAGAACCTGCTGGTGCTGCTGGGCGTGTTCGGCGGCCGCGACGAGTGATCGCCGCGCGTTGAAATGAAGGCGAAGCCCCCGCCGGCGCGATCCGGCGGGGGCTTCGTGCGTCTCGCGCGCCCGCCTGCGCGCGAAGGCCGTGCCCGCAATGGGGTGCCGGCGGGCGTCAGCCGCCGTCGTCGCCGTCCGCCTCCTGGCGCAGGGCGTCGTAGCGGGCGCGGTAGTCGGCGCGCAGGCCGCGGCGCAGTTCGGCCATCTGGTGGCGGCGGCGCTCGTCGGCCGTCTTCGGCTCCAGCGGCGGCACGGCCACCGGCTTGCGGTCGTCGCCGAGCGCCACCATGGTGAAGAAGCAGCTGTTGGCGTGGCGCATGCGCTGGGTGCGGATCTCCTCGGCCAGCACCTTGATGCCCACCTCCATCGAGCTGGTGCCGGTGTGGTTGACCGAGGCGAGGAAGGTGACGAGCTCGCCGACGTGGATCGGCTCGCGGAACGTCACCTGGTCGACCGACAGCGTGACGACGTAGCGCCCGGCGTAGCGCGCCGCGCAGGC
>JBJMWE010000028.1:0-15026 GCA_045810285.1 Vitreoscilla sp.
CGCGGGCTGCAGCGTCGGCGAGCGCTGCGTGTTCCAGAGCGGCGCCATCATCGGGGCCGACGGCTTCGGCATCGCCCCCACGCAAGGCCGCTGGGAACGCATCGAGCAGCTGGGCGGCGTGCGCATCGGCAACGACGTGGACATCGGCGCCAACACCTGCGTGGATCGCGGTGCCCTGGACGACACCGTGCTCGAGGATGGCGTCAAGCTCGACAACCAGATCCAGATCGGCCACAACTGCCACATCGGCGCGCACACCGTGATGGCGGCCTGCGTGGGCATCGCCGGCTCGACGAAGGTGGGCCGCAACGTCATGATCGGCGGCGCCGCGATGATCCAGGGCCACATCGAGATCGCCGACGGCGTGACCGTGTCGGCCTCCACGATGGTGATGCACTCGCTGCGCAAGAAGGGCGTCTACACGGCGATCTTCCCCGTCGACGAGCACGCGAGCTGGGAAAAGAACGCAGTCACGCTGCGCAACCTGTATGCCCTCCGGGAGCGCGTGCGCGCCCTGGAAAAGGCCCAAAAGAAAGATTGAGACTGCCATGCTGATGGACATCCACCAGATCATCAAGAAGCTGCCGCACCGCTACCCGTTCCTGCTCGTCGACCGTGTCGTCGAGTTCGAGAAGGACGTGCGCATCAAGGCGCTGAAGAACGTGACCATCAACGAGCCGTTCTTCAACGGGCACTTCCCGAACCGTCCGGTGATGCCGGGCGTGCTGATGCTGGAGGCACTGGCCCAGGCCTCGGCGCTGCTGTCGTTCTCGTCCGAGGGCGAGACCTCCGACGGCTCGCGCCTGTACTACTTCGCGGGCATCGACGGCGCGCGCTTCAAGCGCGTCGTGGAGCCGGGCGACCAGCTGATCCTGGAATCGACGATCACGCGCAAGAAGGGCGCGATCTACAAGTACGCGACGCGGGCGACGGTGGACGGCGAGCTGGCCGTCGAGGCCGAGCTGATGTGCACCGTGCGCGCGGTCGACGCCGTCTGAACGCGAAGACACCAAGATGAGCCTGATCCATCCGACCGCGATCGTCGATCCGGCGGCCGAGCTCGATCCGACCGTCAGCGTCGGTCCGTACGCCGTCATCGGGCCGCACGTGCGCATCGGCGCCGGCACCAAGGTGGGCCCGCATTGCGTGATCGAGGGCCGCACCACCATCGGCCGCGACAACACGTTCTTCCAGTTCGGCTCCATCGGCGCGATGCCGCAGGACATGAGCCACCAGGGCGAGCTCACCGAGCTGCGCATCGGCGACCGCAACACGATCCGCGAGTTCTGCACGCTCAACACGGGCACGCACAAGGAAGAGGGCGTCACGCGGGTCGGCTCCGACAACTGGATCATGGCCTACGTGCACATCGCGCACGACGTGCGCGTCGGCGATCGCACGGTCATGGCCAACGGCGTCACGCTGGCGGGCCACGTGCACGTCGGCGACTGGGCGGTCGTCGGCGGGCTGTCCGGCGTGCACCAGTTCGTGCACATCGGCGCCCACGCGATGATCGGCTTCCAGGCCCACGTGGCGCAGGACGTGCCGCCGTTCATGGTGGCCGAGGGCAACCCGATGGCGCTGCGCGCGGTCAACCTGACGGGCCTGAAGCGGCGCGACTTCACCGCGCAGCAGATCACCGCCATCCGCGACATGCACAAGGCGCTGTACCGCAAGAACCAGACGCTGGAGCTCGCGAAGGCGGAAATCGAGGCGATGCGCGGCACCGACGCGCGCGTCGACGCCGACATCGACACGATGCTGCACTTCATCGCCTCGGGCACCCGCGGCCTGGTGCGCTGAAGAGATGACGGCCCCCACGCTCCCGCTGGTCGCTGCCCCCCGAGGGGGAGCTCGGATCGGCTCGGGTGCGACCCTCGCTTTCCGAGAGGCTGGTCGGGCCTGCCGCCGGCCACGATGAGTTCATCCGACATTCAACCAGTCGCGGGCATGCGCCTGGGCATGGTCGCCGGCGAGACCTCCGGCGACCTGCTGGCCAGCCTGCTGCTGCAGGGCCTGAAGACGCGCTGGCCCGCGCTGACGGCCGCGGGCATCGGCGGCCCGAAGATGGTCGACCTCGGCTTCGACGCCTGGTGGCCGGCCTCCAGGCTCTCGCTGTTCGGCTACGTGGACGTGCTGCTGAACTACCGCGAACTGGTGGGCATCCGCAACGCGCTGGGCGACCGCCTGGTCGCGCAGCGTCCCGACGTGTTCGTGGGCGTGGACGCGCCCGACTTCAACTTCGGCCTGGAGAAGCGCCTGCGCCGCAACGGCATCCGCACGGTGCATTTCGTCTGCCCGTCGATCTGGGCCTGGCGCCCGGAACGGGTGAAGACGATCGCCGAATCGGCGGACCACGTGCTGTGCCTGTTCCCGTTCGAACCCGAGCTGCTGCACGCGCACGGCATCGGCGCCACCTATGTCGGCCATCCGCTGGCGCAGGTGATCCCGATGGAGCCCGACCGCGCGGCCGCGCGCCGCGCGCTGAACCTGCCGGACACGGCGCAGGTGGTCGCGCTGCTGCCCGGCAGCCGGCGCTCGGAGATCAAGCTGATCGCGCCGCGCGTGCTCGCGGCGGCCGCGATCCTGCACCGCCAGCGCGCCGGCCTGCGCTTCGTGCTGCCGGTGGCCCCGGGCATGCGCGCGCTCGTCGAGCCGCTGCTGCTGCGGCATGCGCCGGGCGTGCCTGTCGACCTGCTGGACGGCCGCTCGCACGACGCGCTGGCCGCCTGCGACGTCACCGTCGTGGCCAGCGGCACCGCCACGCTGGAGGCCGCGCTGTACAAGCGTCCGATGGTCGTCACCTACGTGGTCGGCTGGCTCAACGCGCTGCGCATGAAGCGCCTGCGGCTGCAGCCCTGGGTGGGCCTGCCCAACGTCCTGTGCCGGGAGTTCGTGGTGCCGGAACTTTTGCAGGAAGACGCCACGCCGGAGGCGCTCGCGCGAGCGACAATCGCGTGGCTGGACGACGAGCCGCGCCGCGCGGCGGTGCGCGTCCGCTTCAACGAACTCCACCAGCTGCTGCATCGCGACACGGTGCGGGAGTCCGCCGATGCCATCGCGAAAGTCGTCAAGGCCTGAACAGATCTCGTTGCGTTTCGACGGCAACGAAGGCCTGGTCGCGGGCGTCGACGAAGCCGGCCGCGGGCCGCTGGCGGGGCCGGTGGTGGCCGCCGCGGTCATCCTCGACGACATGCAGCGCATCAAGGGGCTGAACGACTCCAAGCAGCTGACCGCCCTGCAGCGGGATCGGCTGTTCGACGAGATCCGCGCCAAGGCGCTGGCGTTCTGCGTGGCCGAGGCCAGCGTCGCCGAGATCGACACGCTCAACATCCTGCACGCGACGATGCTGGCGATGAAGCGCGCCGTCGAGGGCCTGCGCCTGCCGCCGCGCAAGGTGCTGGTCGACGGCAACCGGCTGCCCAAGATCCGCATCCGCGCCGAGGCGATCGTGGGCGGCGACGCCCTGGTGGCGTCCATCTCCGCGGCGTCCATCCTGGCCAAGGTCACGCGCGACCGCCTGTGCGTCGCGCACGAGCAGCGCTGGCCCCAGTACGGTTTCGCGACCCACAAGGGCTACAGCACCGCGGCGCACCTCGCGGCGCTGGACGAGCACGGCCCGTGCGACTGGCACCGCCGCTCGTTCGAGCCGGTGCGCCTGGCCGCACTGCGCCGCGCCGGCGCCGAACAAGCATGACCATCGTCCGCCAGGTCACCTCGCGCCACAACGACCTGTTCAAGGACCTGCGCAGGCTGCTGACCGAGCCGACGGCCTATCGCAAGCTGGGCCGCGTCTGGCTGGAGGGCGACCACCTGTGCCGTGCGCTGCTGGAGCGCGGGGGCGCGCCGCTGCGCGCGGTCATCACCGAATCGGCCTGGGCCAAGCCGGCCTTCGAATCGCTCGCGCGCGGCGCGCCCGAGGTCGTGTGCGTGCCCGACGCGCTGATGCGCGAGCTGAGCGGGCTCGAATCGCCGGCGCCGATCGGCTTCCTGATCGAGGCCGGCACCCCCCCCATGCTGCAGCCGGGCCGCGACACGGTCGTGCTCGATCGGCTGCAGGATCCCGGCAACGTCGGCAGCATCCTGCGCTCGGCGGCCGCGATGGGGTTCGCGCAGGTCGTCGCGCTCAAGGGCAGCGTGGCGCTGTGGTCGCCCAAGGTGCTGCGCGCGGGCATGGGCGCGCATTTCGGGCTGGCGCTCGTCGAGGGCGCGGCCATCGAGGACGTCACGGCCCTCGGGCTGCCCGTGGTCGGCACGCACCTGCGCGACGCGCAATGGCTGCACGAGACGGCCCTGCCGCGCCCGTTGGCCTGGGTGTTCGGCCACGAAGGCCAGGGCATGAGCGAGCCGGTGACGGCGGCCTGCACGCTGCGGGTGCGCATCGCGCAGCCGGGCGGCGAGGAATCGCTCAACGTGGCCGCCGCGGCCGCGATGTGCCTGTACGAATCGGCGCGCCAGGGCGCCGCCGCGACGCGGCGCTGAGCTCGCCGGCCGCGCTGCTGCCGGAGGCATCCGGCTCCGCGGCGGAGATTCGCCCGGCACGGGCTCGTTCCGGTGAAGGCTCGGCCGGCAGCTTGCGCTCGTAGCGTTCGCGCACCTGCCGTGCGACGTACGTGCTCAGCCCGCGGCCGGCCTGCGCGAGCGCCTTCATCCGGTCGACGTCCGCGCGGCCGGGCCGGGCGTGCGTGTACACGTAGCGATCGCCGTCGACGAAGGTGAGCGTGATCGAATCGGGCGTCGTCTCGAAGCGCAGCACGCCCGAGTGGCCGTCCAGGTTGCGGTAGCGAGGCATGCGAGCAGCGGGCAGCGGGCGTTCCCGCGCCCGTGCTCAGCTGGCGATCACGTCGCCGAGGATGGTCGTGACGGCTTCCACGCCGCCGGCAGGCAGCACGAGATCGGACTGGCGCCAGCCGAACACCAGCGGGTGCTGCGGTGGCGGGACGAGCCGGGCCAGCGTCTCGGCATGCTCGTGCGCGGGGAAGTGCGCCTGGGCCAGCGCCGGATGCCGGGGGCGGCTCGATGCATGGCCGATCATCAGGACCGAACGTGCCGACCCGCGCTGCAGCGACTCGTGGTGGAAGACCTGGGCCGAATCGGCGATCACCAGCGTGCCGGCCGGCCCGGCGCAGCGCTTCCAGTGCTCGCGCGGGACATGGGCGGCCAGTTGTTCGTCGGAGCACATGCCGTCGGCCGCGAGCGCCCGTCCGCCGAGGCTCGCGAGGCGGCGCGGCAGGTATTCGAACGGACCGCCGTCCTCGTCGACGTCGTTGAGGTACAGCACCGTGCGCAGCACGTGGAAATCCTCGGCGTCGCGGTGCCAGCGGCGCGGCCCGACCTGGCGGCCGTCTACCGGCGAGTGGCGCAGCACGGCGCCGTGGTAGCCCACGGGCAGGCCCAGGTAGTGCTCGGCGACCGCCAGCAGCGCCGCGTCCAGGCCCAGCATGAACAGTTCCGGAAGCCGGCCCAGCAGCTCCTGGTGGTCGAGGTCGATCGACGCGGTCGAACGGTGCCAGCGCACCGGCGCGCCGGTGCCGCGGCCGGCCACCAGCTCGCCCGCGGCGGCGATCGCCGCCCGGTAGGTCGGTGCGGACGGCCCGAACAGGCGATCGACCGTGGTGACGTGTACGCCTTCGGTGCGCAGGTCGGCGACGATCTCGTCGGTCAGTGCGCTGCGGCCCGATCGAAGGCGACGGCGACCCAGGGCGGCCCCCATTTCATGGGCAGCCATCCGGTAGCGGTCGCGAAGCGACGTGACGATCGATGGACGGGGATGCGACAAGCTCGGCGAACTCCAGGACGTGGCCAGGCAGGCTGCCGGAGGGAACGCCGTGTAGGGGTGTGTTTTGTCTCGCAGCCGACCCTCCGGTCAACGCTGTGCGCTGTCGGCAGCCTGCGATCTCGAATGGTCGAGTTTCACCGGTGGCGCGGCGCGCGGCAATACGGAGTCAGCCGGGGGCAAGCAACAATTAGGGATGGAGCGTCGAATATTGCCCGGCGCGGGCGTTTCGGCGCGATCGCGCGCGGCCGCAGGCCGGCGGCCCCCATGGCCATTCCCGGGGATCGTCTGCCCGAGGCGCTTCCGGGATCTATGCCGACGGCGGCTCACCGGGAGGCCGGACCGGGTTCCTGGCCAGCCGCCGCAAGCCCCGGTACACGCCGTACAGGATGGCCAGGCCGACGAGCAGCGACGGCACGGACATCGGCAGGAACCCGCTCGCACGGAACTCGCCGCCGCCGCCGCCCGGGTCGAGCAGCCCGCTGAAGGTGAACACCCCACCGCACAGCGACATGCCGAGCCCGACGAGCCCGATGAACGACAGCAGCAGGATGGCGATGACGCGCAGGATCATGGCGGGGTTCCTTCCTCGACGTGGATGGGGACGATGCGGCGGCCGAACGACGCGTCGGCCTCGGCGCGGCGCTGCGCGAGCACGGCGCCGTTGCCGCGGTACAGCAGGTTGAACGATTCGAACGGGACGAGCCGCCCGTCCGGCTGGACGATGTGGACGCACGAGCGCTTCATGGCGCGCACGTCGAAGGCCACGGCGTCCATGAACGCCATCACCAGCACGCGGAAGACGTGGCGGTAGTCGAGGTCGGCCGGCGCCTCCACCTGCGGCAGGCAGCACAGGAGCGACGAGAGGCAGTCGGCCTGGCCCTGCGGGGAATGGTTGGTCGAGAACAGCTTGAAGATCTCGCCGCGCAGCGCCGCGTCGTTCTCGTAGACGATGGTGCTGCGCTCGCTGGCGAGCAGCGCGTCGCGGCCCACCAGGCGCGTCAGCGGCAGCGGCCCCGCGGGCGTCTTGATGGCGTAGCCCATCGCCAGGGCGTCCGGGTTGCAGGGCACGGGAATGATGTCGTCGGGCGCGAACATCGCGCTCTGCGCCAGCAGCTTCGCACGCACTTCCGTCAGCGTCAGGCGTTCCTGCTTCGGCGCGACGCCCTGCGTGCGGCCGGCGAACTGGATGGGCTGCAGCGTGACGCCGCGCACGCAGGGCTGGCGGGCGGCGAACTCCACCACCTTGCCGATCTCGTCGTCGTTGACGCCCTGGGCCACCACCATGACCAGCGTCGTCGACAGCCCCACGCGGTTCAGGTTCTCCAGCGCGTGCTCGCGCACGCTGCGCAGGTCGGCGCCGCGCAGCGTCATCAGCGCGTCGCGCTCGAAGGAATCGAACTGCAGGTAGACCTCGAAGCGCGGCGCATAGCTGGCCAGCCGCTCGGCGAAGCCCGGCTCGCGCGCGATGCGGATGCCGTTGGTGTTGACCATCAGGTGCTTGATGGGCCGGCGCTTGGCGGCGTCCAGGATGGCGAAGAAATCGGGATGCAGCGTCGGCTCGCCGCCGGACAGTTGCACGACGTCGGGCTCGATCTCGTTGGCCACGATCGCGTCGAGCATGCGCTCGATGGTGGGCAGGTCGCGCATCTCCTGGCGGTGCGGGCCGGAGTCGGCGTAGCAGACCGGGCAGGACAGGTTGCAGTGGTCGCCGACCTCGAGGATGGTCAGGCAGGAGTGCTGCATGTGGTCGGGGCACAGGCCGCAGTCGTACGGGCAGCCCCAGTGCATCTCGGTGTTGAAGCGCGCCGGCATCTCCGGCGGCTTCAGGTAGACCTCGCGGGCGCGCCGCCAGTAGTCGGCGTCGCTGGCCAGCAGCACCTTGGACGCGCCGTGCTGCGGGCACCACTTGTGCAGCCAGACGCGGCCGTCCTGGATCACCTGCTTGCCCTCGATGCGGCGCAGGCAGTGTTCGCACAGCGAGACGACGTGGTCGTAGTACAGGTAGGGGCGCAGCTTGGGCATGGGTTCAGGCGAGGGCGGGACGCAGGCGGTGGCGCAGCATGGCCAGGTAGCCGGCCAGGCCGAGGAGGGCGGTCCACTGGATGGCGCTCAGGCCGGCGTAGCGGGCCACGGGCAGCGTGCCCGCCAGTTCCGCGGCCGTGGGCGGGCCGAACGGTGGCTTGAGGAATTCCAGCACCAGGCGGATCGCGCAATAGGCCGCGAGGAAGGCGGCGAAGCGCGCGCCCGGCGCCTGCACGCGCCAGCGGGCCACGCCCAGCCACGCGAGGGCGACCAGCGCCATCTCGTAGAAGGCCACCGGATGGCGCGGCACGCCGTCGCCGTAGTCCCATCCCCAGGGCAGGGCGGTGGGCGTGCCGTAGGTCTGGTCCCAGAGGCCGGAGACCTGGCAGCCCGCGCGCCCGATGATCAGTCCGATCGCGATCGCCGTCACCCAGGCGTCGCCCGTCGACGGCCGCCAGCCGATGGCGCGCTTGCCGGCCTCCACGGCCAGCGTGCCGCCGATCAGCCCGCCCAGCACGGACTTGCCGCCCAGCCAGTCCGCGGCGGCGCCCTGCCGCCACAGCGTCGGCAGGTGCTCCAGCACGTGCAGGCCCTTGCTGCCGACGGCCGCGCCGGCGATGGCGCAGGCCACCAGCAGCCAGCGGTCCGTCGCGCGCGCCGGCCGCGGCTGCGTGCGCGCGACCGACCAGTACGTCCGCGACGCCACGAGGTAGGCCAGCGCCTCCAGTGCGACGTGGGGCAGCGCGCCGGACGCGGACCGCAGCAGGTCGACCATGCGTCAATAGATCAGCTTGTCGGGGCGGATGTCGCGCAGGATGGTCGCCGCGATCTCCTCGATCGACTTGTGGGTCGACGACAGCCACGAGATGCCGTTGCGCTTCATCATCGCCTCGGCCTCGCGCACCTCGTAGCGGCAGTTGTCGAGGGCGGCGTACTTGCTGTTGGGACGGCGCTCGTTGCGGATCTGCGTCAGGCGCTCCGGGTCGATCGTCAGGCCGAAGCACTTGGCCTTGAACGGCGCGAGCGAGGAGGGCAGCTGCCCGCGCTCGAAGTCCTCGGGGATCAGCGGGTAGTTGGCGGCCTTGATGCCGTGCTGCATGGCCAGGTACAGCGTCGTGGGCGTCTTGCCGCAGCGGCTGACGCCCACCAGGATCACGTCGGCCGACGCCAGGTTCTTGGCCGACTGTCCGTCGTCGTGCGCCAGCGAGAAGTTGATGGCCTCGATGCGTTCGTTGTATTCCTCGCTCTTGGCAGCGTCCGAGAAGCGCCCCACGCGATGGTTGGACTTCATGCCGAACTCGGCCTCCAGCGGCTCGACGAAGGTGCGGAACATGTCCATCACCACGCCGGCGCAGGCCGGGCCGGCGACCATGTCGCGCACGTCCTCGGTGGCCATCGTCAGGAAGACGATGGGCTTCTTGCCTTCGAGTTCGGCCGTGCGGTTGATCTCGGCGACGACGGCCATGGCCTTGTCCACCGTGTCGATGAACGGTCGGCGCACCTTGCGCGGCTTGCCCGGGAACTGGGCCAGGATCGAGCTGCCGAAGGTCTCGGCAGTGATCCCCGTGCCGTCGGAGATGAAGAAAACGGTGCGATTGGGCATTTGTCAAGGTCGCCTTGGCGGCGTTAGGGCGTCTGTCCTACCCGATGATAGGCAGATCCTCCGTAGAATCCCGGTCAACTGAACCATAAATCTTCCGGACGTCCCGTTTCCATGGCCCGCCTCGACCGACAACTCGAACAACACGTGGTCGACGTGCCCTCCTGGAGCAGCGTGCCCTGCGGGCGCGTGGACGGCCGGACACCGGTTTTCCATCATCAAGGAGTTTTTTCATGTCCAACCCCGCACTGGCCACCCGACTGGTCATTCCATTCGAGGAGCTGAGGAACACCGACGTCGACATCGTCGGCGGCAAGAATGCCAGCCTCGGCGAGATGATCAGCCAGCTGGCCACCACGGGCGTCCGCGTGCCCGGCGGCTTCGCCACCACTGCGCACGCGTTCCGCGAATTCCTCAAGTTCGGCGGCCTGACGGAGCGCATCGCCGCGCGCCTGAAGTCGCTCGACACCGATGACGTGCGCGCGCTGGCCGAGGCCGGCCGCCAGATCCGCCAATGGATCGAGGATGCGCCGTTCCCGCCGGAGCTCGAGAAGGGCGTGCGCGAGGAATTCGCGCGCCTGTCCGCCAGCGACCCGAACGCCTCGTTCGCGGTGCGCTCGTCGGCCACCGCCGAGGACATGCCCGACGCGTCGTTCGCCGGCCAGCAGGAGACCTTCCTGAACGTCGTCGGCATCGACGCCGTGCTGCACAAGATGCGCGAGGTCTTCGCCTCGCTGTACAACGACCGTGCCATCAGCTACCGCGTGCACAAGGGCTACGCCGACGCCGAAGTCGCGCTGTCGGCCGGCGTGCAGCGCATGGTGCGTTCCGACCTCGGCGCCGCCGGCGTCATGTTCACGCTCGACACCGAGAGCGGCTTCACCGACGTCGTGTTCATCACGTCCAGCTACGGGCTGGGCGAGACGGTGGTGCAGGGCGCCGTCAACCCCGACGAGTTCTATGTCCACAAGCCGGCGCTCAGCGCGGGCAAGTTCCCGGTCATCCGCCGCACGCTGGGCTCCAAGCTGATCCGCATGGAGTTCGCCTCGGCCGAGGAGAAGGCCAGGGACGGCAAGCTGGTGCGCACCGTCGACACGCCGCCCGAGCAGCGCAACCGCTACTCGCTGGGCGATGCCGACATCGTCGAGCTGGCGAAGTACGCGATGATCATCGAGAAGCACTACGGCCGCCCGATGGACATCGAGTGGGGCAAGGACGGCGGCGACGGCCTGATCTACATCCTCCAGGCGCGTCCGGAGACCGTCAAGAGCAACGTCGGCGCGCAGGCCGAGCACCGCTACAAGCTCAAGGGCTCGGGCACCGTGCTGGTCGAAGGCCGCGCGATCGGCCAGAAGATCGGCACCGGCCCCGTGCGCGTGTGCCGCAACGTCTCCGAGATGGACCAGGTCCAGCCCGGCGACGTGCTCGTGGCCGACATGACCGACCCGAACTGGGAGCCGGTGATGAAGCGCGCCGGCGCCATCGTCACCAACCGCGGCGGGCGCACCTGCCACGCGGCCATCATCGCGCGCGAGCTGGGCATCCCGGCGGTGGTCGGCTGCGGCGACGCCACCGACGTGCTGCACGACGGCGCGCTGGTCACGGTGGTCTGCTCCGAAGGCGACACGGGCTTCGTCTACGACGGCCTGCTGGAGACGGAGGTCAGCGAGGTGGTGCGCGGCGAGATGCCCTACAGCGCCATCAAGATCATGATGAACGTGGGCAACCCGCAGCTCGCGTTCAACTTCTCGCAGTTGCCCAACTCCGGCGTCGGCCTCGCGCGGCTCGAGTTCATCATCAACAACAACATCGGCGTCCACCCGAAGGCGATCCTCGACTATCCCAACATCGACGTCGACCTGAAGAAGGCCGTCGAGTCGGTGGCCCGCGGCCACGCGTCGCCGCGCGCGTTCTACGTCGACAAGCTCGCCGAGGGCATCGCCACCATCGCCGCGGCGTTCTGGCCCAAGCCGGTCATCGTGCGCCTGTCGGACTTCAAGTCCAACGAGTACAAGAAGCTGATCGGCGGCTCGCGCTACGAGCCCGATGAAGAAAACCCGATGCTGGGCTTCCGCGGCGCGTCGCGCTACATCAGCGGCGAGTTCCAGGACGCGTTCGCCATGGAGTGCGAGGCGCTCAAGCGCGTGCGCCACGACATGGGCCTGACCAACGTCGAGATCATGGTGCCGTTCGTGCGCACGGTGCGCCAGGCCGAGCGCGTCGTGGCGATGCTCGCCGAGCGCGGCCTCAAGCGCGGCACCGACGGCCTGCGCGTGATCATGATGTGCGAGGTGCCCAGCAACGCCATCCTGGCCGACCAGTTCCTGGAGCACTTCGACGGCATGTCCATCGGCTCCAACGACCTGACGCAGCTGACGCTCGGCCTGGATCGCGACTCCGGCCTCGAGCAGCTCGCCGAGGACTTCGACGAGCGCGACCCGGCCGTCAAGGCGATGATCTCGCGTGCCATCAACGCGTGCCGCGCCACCGGCAAGTACGTCGGCATCTGCGGCCAGGGCCCCAGCGACCACCCCGACTTCGCCGCCTGGCTGGCCGACGAGGGCATCGTGTCGATCTCGCTGAACCCGGACACGGTCGTCGAGACCTGGACGGCGCTCGCGGCGAGGAAATAGGCCCCGGCTGAAATCGCCGGGCGTTCGCCCCGAAGGGGTCTGGCTCCGCCCGGACAGTGCGTCCGGGACGCCAGGAGGCCTCCGGGCGGTGCCTGACCCCGCCTTCGAGGCGAGGCCTTGCGCTGCAGCCTGCGCTCCCGGCCAAGAGCGGGGTCAGATACCGCCCCGAGGCGTGGACGCATCCCTGCGTCGGTTGCCGGGCGGAGCCAGACCCCTTGTCTGCGGGCTGCCCGCCCGACAGCAGCTCGCCGGATCGCCGCGCCTTTCGTGCCGGCTTCCATATCCCGCCCGGCTGGGCTACAATCACAGGCTTTCCTTGCCGCACCCGGGTGGCATTTGCGTTTTCCATGACGCATTGCCGTAGTTGACGCTGTCGGGGCGGCTTCCTTCCAACCTCGTTGGAAAATCCACAAGGAGTGTTCATGCGTCACTATGAAATCGTTCTGCTGATCCACCCGGATCAGAGCGAACAGGTTCCGGCCATGCTGGAACGCTACAAGGCCCTCGTCACCAACTCCGGTGGCAAGGTGGTCCGACTGGAAGACTGGGGCCGCCGCCAGCTGGCCTACACGATCCAGAAGCTCGCCAAGGCGCACTACATCTGCCTCAACATCGAGTGCGGCAAGGAAGCCCTGGCTGAACTGGAAACCGGTTTCCGCTTCAACGATGCCGTCCTGCGCCACCTCACCGTGCTGCGCGACAAGGCCGACACCGCCCCGTCCGTCATGATGAAGGCCGTGGAGAAGGAAGAAGCCCGCAAGTCGGCATCGTCGCAGGAGGCGACGGCCTGAAGGCACACGCCGCGTCTGCCCGCTGAGCAGCGATGAATCGATTGATTCTCTCTGCCGAGCTGGTGGAACGCGGTGCGACCCGGTACACCCCGGCCGGACTTCCAGCGCTCGACCTGAGCCTGAAGCACGAATCCGAGGTGCTCGAAGACAAGCAGCCGCGCAAGGTCGTCCTGACGATCCGCGCGGTGGCGATCGGCGAGATCACGCGCAAGGTCGCGACCCTTCCCCTGGGACAGGTCGCCAGCTACGCCGGATTCCTCGCTCCCTCGCGAAACGCGAAGGGCCTTGTCTTCCACGTCACCGAAGTCGACGCCTGACTGCCCGTCACCCCTTCCAATCGTTCGGAACACATTTCAGAGGTCATCACCATGCCCCCGCCGAAGTCTCGTTTTTCCAAGGACAAGCGTCCGAAGCGCAACCAGCAATCGCTGCTGTTCCGCCGCAAGCGCTTCTGCCGCTTCACCGTCGCCAAGGTCGATCACATCGACTACAAGGACGTCGACACCCTGCGCGATTTCGTGGGTGAGAACGGCAAGATCACGCCGGCTCGCCTGACCGGCACGCGCGCGTTCTACCAACGCCAGCTGACCACGGCCATCAAGCGCGCCCGCTTCCTGGCGCTGCTGCCGTACAGCGACCAACATCGCGTCTGAGGAGACCACCACCATGCAAATCATCCTGCTGGAAAAGGTCGCCAACCTCGGTAACCTGGGCGACGTCGTCAAGGTCAAGGACGGCTACGCGCGCAACTTCCTGATCCCGACCCGCGTGGCGCGCCGCGCCACCGCGTCCGCGATCAAGGAATTCGAAGATCGCCGCGCCGAGCTCGAGAAGGCCGCCGCCGAGAAGCTGACCGCCGCCCAGGCGTTCGGCGAGAAGCTGGCCGGCAAGACCGTGCGCATCTCGCAGAAGGCCGGCGTCGACGGCCGCCTGTTCGGCTCGGTGACCAACGCCGACATCGCCGAAGCGCTGACGAAGAACGGCTACGAAGTCGTCAAGTCGCAAGTGCGCCTGCCCAACGGTCCGCTGAAGACCGTCGGCGAGCACGCCGTCTCGATCGCCGCCCACACCGACGTCGTCGTCGACGTGACGGTGCAGGTCGTCGCCGAGCAAGACTGAGCAGGGCGGGCCTCGCGCCCGCTCGCAGCCCCGAAAGGGCCGACACGCGTCGGCCCTTTTTCATTGGCGAAACGTAAATGTGGCTTGTCCCGCCAAGCTCCCCAGGCTGTCCACAAGCTTGTCCACAGGGCTTGTCCGGGACGCCCTTAAGATCGACGACACATGACGACCATCTTCGATTCCGCACTGCCCAACCGCGGCCAGGCCCGCGACGACGAGGTCGCCAAGCTGCGCGTCCCGCCGCAGTCCGTCGAGGCCGAGCAGAGCGTGCTGGGCGGCCTGCTGCTGGACAACGGCGCCTGGGACCGCGCGGCCGACATCATCACGGCCGACGACTTCTACCGCTTCGAGCACAAGCTGATCTTCGGCGCCATCGGCGCGCTGATCGGCGCCAGCAAGCCGGCCGACGTCATCACCGTCTACGAGCACCTGCAGATGGCCGGCAAGGTGGAGGACTCGGGCGGCCTGACGTACCTGAACCAGCTGGCGCAGAGCGTGCCGAGCGCGGCCAACATGCGCCGCTACGCGGAGATCGTGCGCGAGCGCGCGATCCTGCGCAAGCTGATCGCCGCGTCCGACGAGATCGCCACCAACGCGTTCAACCCGCAGGGCCGCGCCGTCAACCAGATCCTGGACGAGGCCGAGGGCAAGATCTTCAAGATCGGCGAGGAAGGCAACCGGTCCAAGCAGGGCTTCTTCAGCATGGATCAGCTGGCCGTGCAGCTGATCGACCGCGTCACCGAGCTGGCCGAGAACGGCGCCGAGGACGTCACCGGCGTGCGCACCGGCTTCTACGACCTCGACCGCAACACCGCCGGCCTGCAGCCGGGCGACCTGATCATCCTGGCGGCGCGCCCGTCGATGGGCAAGACCGCGTTCGCGCTCAACATCGCGGAGAACGTGTCCGTCGCCGAAGGCCTGCCGGTCGTCGTGTTCTCGATGGAAATGGGCGCCTCGCAGCTCGCCCTGCGCATGGTCGGCTCGCTGGGCCGCATCGACCAGCAGAACCTGCGTACCGGCCGCCTGCGCACGGAGGAGTGGGAGCGCCTGACCGAAGCGGTCGACAAGCTCGGCCAGGTGCA
>JBJMWE010000029.1:0-4697 GCA_045810285.1 Vitreoscilla sp.
ACACAAATACACTACACCAAGCACTTCCTAAAACCGTCGCTGCCGGGCGCGGCCGACGAGCTGCGGCGCGCCGTCGAGACGCTGGGGCTGCGCGGCGCGAAGATGGTGCCTTCCGGCTGGTATCCCGAGAGCGCCGTCGTGCAGCCCACGTTCGCCGCGGCCTCGGAGCTGAAGCTGCCGTTGCTGTTCCACAGCGGCGTGTTCATCGACGGGCGCGCGAGCCGCTTCTGCCGGCCCATCGGCTTCGAACCGCTGCGCGACCATCCGGGCGCGCGCGTGACGCTCGCGCACCTGGGCTGGCCGTGGACGGACGAGGCGATCGCGCTCGGGCTGATCGACCGCATCAACGGGGTGCCGGAGGACGCGTGTGCGTTCCGCTTCGACCTGTCGTTCGGGCCGCCGCCGCCGTACCGCCACGACGTGCTGGACAAGGCGCTCGAGGTGCTCGGGCCGGGCCTGTTGCAGTTCGGCTCCGACTGCTTCCTGCCGTGCCCCGGCAGCGCGATCGCCGAACGTCGCGGGTGGCTCGAGGACCTGCTGGACGAGTTCGACCTCGACGACGCGGCGCGCGACCGCCTCTGGCACGGCACCGCGGCGGCCTGGCTCGGGCTCGACGCGGCGGTGGCCCCCTCCCGTTCCCGCGGTGGCGGCGGTGTCGCGGACGACGCCGACCATCGCGCCCGGCCGCAGCGCGCCGCGCACGGCCGTCGCGGCTGGCTTGGCGCGCGCCCGTATTCCGTCCGCTGCTGCTGAAACCCTCCATGCGACAAGACCCTCTCACACGAACCCGCCCGACGGGCCGCATCCACGTCCTGGAAGTCGTCGGCAACGCCATCGTCGGCGGGATGGAGACCTATGTGGAGCGGCTGGTCGAGCACCTGCCCGCCGAGCGCTTCGCGATCACCGCGCTGTGCCCGTTCGAGAGCCCGTTCACCGAACGCCTGCGCGCCCGCGACGTGGAAGTGCTCGTGACCCCGATGCCCGACGACCCGCCGTGGTCGTCGATCCAGATGACCTGCGCCATGATCAAGGCCGGCGCCATCGACGTGCTGCACGCGCACCTGCCCAACGCGCATGCCCTGGCCGGCATCGCCGGCCGCCTGACCGGAAAGCCGGTGCTGGCGACGCTGCACGGCCACCGGGTGGGCGTGCTCGATCTGGAGATCCACCGCAACGCCGGCACCCACCTGAGCGTCGTCTGCCGCCAGAGCTACTTCCACGCGCTGGGGCTCGGCGTGAGCGCGGGGCAGCTGAGCTGCAACCCGAACGGCGTGGATACCGAGGCGTTCCGGCCGCGCGCGCGGCCTGCCGACGGCATCCGCGCCGCGCTGCGCATCCCGGCGTCGGCCCGCGTGGTCGGCTTCCTCGGCCGGCTGTCGCCCGAGAAAGGGCCCGAGGTGTTCCTGCGCGCGGCGCTACTCGCGTCTTCGAGGCTGCCGGACACGCACTTCGTGCTGGTCGGCGACGGCCCGCTCGCGCCGGCGCTCAGGGAGATGATCGTGCGCCTGCAGCTGGCGGATCGCGTGCATCTCGCCGGACTGCGGCGCGACGTCGCGGCGGTGCTCAACGACATGGACGTGCTCGTCTCCAGTTCGCATTCCGAAGCGATGCCGCTCGCCGTGATGGAAGCGATGGCCAGCGGGCTGCCGGTCGTGGCCACGCGCGTGGGCGGCGTGCCCGACATGATCGACCAGGGCGAGTCGGGCTGGCTGGTCGCGCCCAACGACTTCGACGAGATCGCGACGCGGCTCGTGCGCATCCTCGCGACGCCGGGCGAGCTCGAACGCATGGGACGCGCGGCCCGCGCACGGGCCGTCGACAAGATGGCGCTCACGGACAGCGTCGATGGCATCGCGCAGCTGCTGACGCGCCTCGCGCCGACGCGCACGACGCAGCGCGAGATCAGCGCCGTCGTCAGCGATGCGTCGCGCCGGCGGGCGGACCCGGCGCGCACTGCCGCGGCGAACGGGGCTTCGGCGGCCGAGGTCTCGCGGGCGGCGCGCACGCGCGCCGACTGATCGCGCTCAGGGGGCGCTGGTCTCCGCGTCGGTCTCCGCGCCGAGCGCCTGCAGCAGTTGCAGCACATCCGGCTCGGATGCAGCCTGCGGCGCCGCGTGCGCGCTGCCTTGGAGCATGCGCGCGAACGCGGGCTGGCGCTCGCGCAGCGCGTCGACGTCGCCAGAATCGACGACGCGGCCCGCGTCCATCAGCACCACGCGGTCGAAGTACGACAGCAGGCTCATGCGGTGCACCGAGGCCACGATGCACGCGCCCGGGAACGTGCGCGCGAGGCGCTGGTGGACGTCGGCCTCGGTGACCGGATCCAGCGCGCTGGTCGGCTCGTCGAGGAACACCACCGAGCTGCCGGCGGCCGCGAGCGCGCCGCGCGCCATGCACAGGCGCTGGCGCTGGCCGCCCGAGAGATTGCTTCCGCGCTGCGCCACCGGGAAATCGAGCCCGCCCTGCAGGCCGTCCAGCACCGCGCCGAAGGCGCTGCCGTGCACGGCGGCGGCGATGCGCGCGTCGTCGATGCCGGTGCCGAAGTCCAGGTTCTCGCGCACGGAGCCCTCGAACACGTCGGCCTCCTGCGGGATCAGGGTGGCCAGCGACGCCAGGTCGAACGCGCGCGGTTGGACGACGCCGTCCACCTCGATCTCGAGATGCGCGGCCTCGTACAGGCCGGCCAGCACGCGCATCAGCGAGCTCTTGCCCGAGCCGCTGCCGCCGACCAGCGCGATGCGCTCGCCCCGATTCAGGACCAGCTCGGCCACGCCCAGCGACGGCGCGTCGGGATGCGCCTTGGCGTGGCGGAACGACATGTCGCGCACGACGATGCGGCGCCAGTGCGCCGGCAGCGCGACCGGGGCCGGGCTCTGCGGCGCGTCGAAGATGGGACGCGCGCTCTCGAAGTTCGTGCGCGTGTGCTGCAGGCCCTGCAGCTGGCCGGCCATCGCGCTGGCGACCTCGGCCGTCTTGCCGGCGTACTGGTAGACCATGAAGATGGCGCCGATCGCCAGGCCCGTCGCCACGTGGTGCGTGCTCAGGAGCACCTGGCCCATCACCAGCGACCACGTCAGCGCCGTGCTCACGAGGTCGACCATGCACCACTTCCACTCGGTCAGCCCGATGATGCGGGCCAGCGGCTCGAACGCGGCTTCCATGCGCTTGCCCAGCAGCACGCGCGTGGCGGCCTGCAGGCGCAGGCTCAGCACGCTGCCCATGTGGCCGAGGAAGTCCGACATGCCCGCGGCGTAGCGGCGCTCGAGGTCCATCTCCCGGAGGGACAGGCGCATCAGCGAGCGGTCGAAGCGCGCGCTCAGCGCGGCGAGGGTGAGGTAGCCGGTGAGGGCGGCCAGGCCGAGCACGGGCGACAGCAGGGCCAGCGCCACCAGCGGCCCGACGAAGTTGACGATGCTGTGCAGGTAGACGAACTGGTTCTGCGCGAAGTCGTACAGCGCGCCCGTGGCCTGGCCTGCGCGTTGCTGCATCTCGCTCGAATGGTGGCCTTCATGCCAGCTCAGCGGCGCGCCGGCCAGGCGGGCGTACAGCGTGTCGGCCAGCGAGCGGCGCACGCGCATGCCCACGGTGCGTTCGAGCACGCGGCCCGGGCCGTGCAGGAGCCAGGAGCCGACATAGGCGCCCATCACGCCGGCCACCCAGGCCAGGGCGTGCGCCAGCATCCCGGGGCCGCCGGCCTGCAGCACGTCGATCGCCTTGGCGGCGCACCAGGGCACGCACAGCTTGACGACCTGCGACGCGACCAGCAGCAGCATCGAGCCGGCGAGTGCCGTGCGGGCGCCCGCGGCATGGCGCCAGACGTTGCGGTAGAGGCCGTCGTCGACGGGGTTGGCAGGCAGGACGGAGCGGGAATCGGGGGAGGGGTTCATGCGCACGGGGCGTACAACGAGTCCATCTCGACGCCCGTTGACACGATACCGCCCGCCGCGCATGGGGAAAGCTGGATCAATGGGCCGGCGGCGGGCCTGATCGTTCCTTTGCCTGCTCGACGAACGCCCGCAGGGGAGGCACGGGCGCCGGGCTCGGCTCGTGGTCGTGCTGGTAGCGGGCGAGCGCGTCGTCCAGTGGTGGCAGCAGGCGCCCGCGCGCGCTGTCGAGCGCGCTGAACGCGGGACGGCGCGCGACCTGTCCGAGCTCGCGTCCCGCAACGCCCTGCACGAGCGATCCGCCAAGGCCGGCATGGCGCGCGGCGCTGCGCGCGAAATCGGCCCAGGTGAGCGCCTGGCGGTTCGTCAGGTGCCAGACGCCGCACTCGCCGTCGACCAGCAGGTCCAGGCAGGCCTGCGCCAGGTCCGGCAGGTAGGTGGGCGAGACGACCTGGTCGCATGCGGCCAGCCAGGCGCGTCCCGCGCGCAGCAGCGCCAGGCCGCGCGCGACGAAGTTGTCGTGGTCCCAGGGCCCGAAGAACGCCGCCGAACGAACGACCAGTGCGCCCGGCAGCCGCGCGAGCATCGCCGCCTCGCCCTGCGCCTTCGCGCGACCGTGCTGGTTGATCGGCGCGACCGCATCGGTTTCCAACCAGGGGATGCGGCGATTGCCCGGGAACACGTGGTCCGACGAAAACCCCAGCAGGCGCACATCGGCGTCACGGCACGCGCGGGCCAGCACGGCGGGGGCCTCGGCGTTCGACCGCCAGTGACTGCGGTCCAGGCCGGCGACGTCGATGCGGGCGTCGCCGG
>JBJMWE010000030.1:0-9488 GCA_045810285.1 Vitreoscilla sp.
AGTTGGGTCGTTCCGCCGTTCACCCGGAAGAACTGGGCGATCGTCAACTTCACCTCTCCGTACGCAGGCGTGGCGTTCTTGGCGATCTGGTCGAGGTTGGCCAGGGTCTGGACCGTGCCCTTCCCGAAGCTGCCCTCCCCGAGGATCACGCCTCGCCCGTAGTCCTGGATCGCCGCGGCGAAGATTTCGGACGCCGAAGCCGAGCCCCTGTTGATCAGCACGCCCAGCGGGCCGTCCCAGGCCCGGTCGGTATCGGTGTTCTTCTCCACGGTGACGTCGCCCTTGGCATCGCGGGTCTGAAGGACCGGCACCTTGCCGACGAACATGCCCGTCAGGTTCACCGCCTCGCGCAGCGAGCCGCCGCCGTTGTTGCGCAGGTCGATCAACAGGCCATCCACCTTCTGGGTCTTCAGTTCCGCGAGCAGCCTGGCCACGTCGCGCGTTGCGCTGCGGTACTCCTTGTCGCCCTTCTGCAGTGCGGCGGCGTCCTCGTAGAACGATGGCAAGGTGATGACGCCGACCAGGCGCTTGCCGGCCCCCGTCGTGACGGAATAGACCTTGGCCTTGGCGGCACTGTCCTGCACCTTGATGGTGTTGCGAACCAGTGCCACGGTCCTGTTCGACGCATCCGGACCATCGTCGGCCGGCAGGACGTCCAGCCGCACCGTCGAACCCAACGTGCCGCGAATGAGCGCCACCGTGTCGTCCAGTCGCCAGCCGACGACGTCTTCCATCGGGCCGCTCGCGCCTTGCGCGACGCCCACGATGCGGTCGCCGACCTTCAGCTGCCCCGACAGGCTCGCGGGCCCGCCCGGCACCAGTTCGCGGATGGTGGTGTAGCCGTCGATCTCGGTCAGGACGGCGCCGATGCCCACCAGCGACAAGCGCATCGAGATGTCGAAGTTCTCCGCGGCACGCGGCCCCAGGTAGTTGGTGTGCGGGTCGATCGCCATCGTGTAGGCGTTCATGAATGCCTGGAAAGCGTCGGCGCTGGTGATCCTGCCCAGGCTCCTGGAGCTGCTCTCGTAGCGCTTGTCGAGGATCTTCGCGATGGTCCGTTCATCCTGCCCGGCAAGCTTGAGCCGCAACCAGTCGTTCTTGACGCGCTTGCGCCAGAGCTCGCGTGACTCTGCCTCGGTCGCGGGCCAGGGCTGGTCCTTGCGATCGACCATCAGCGATTCGTCGCGCCCGAGATCGAATCCTTTTTGCAGCAGGCTGCGGGCATAGGTCAAGCGCTCGGCCACCCGGCGCTCGTACAGGTTGAAGATCCCGAACGGCGCGCGCAAGTCCTCCGCCAGGACCGCATCGTCGAGCCGGGTGCGGTCGACGGCGAGGCGGTCGATGTCGGATTGCAGGAAGTAGAGCTTCTCGGGATCGAGTGCCTTCAGGTACTGGTCGAACACCTTGCTCGACAACGCATCGTCGAGCTTGACGGCCCGGTAGTGGAAGCGCGACAGCACTTCTGCGGTCAGGTGGGCCGCCCTGGCCTCCTGCACCTGCGGCTCGAGCAGCGGCGGGAACGCCACCGCTGCATCCGCCGCGGCGACCTGTGTTGCGGCCGTCAATGCCAGCACGAACGACATCAGCGCTTGTTTCAATCTCACTCCACCACCGTTGAACGACCCATGAAAGTCCTACACCCCGTCCCTGGCCAGGGGCCGAAGGACGCCTGACGGCGACATGTCGGTGACCGCCTCCGCCAAGGACCCCAGGTCGTCATGCTGCCAGAATTGGTGCGCCAGCGATGTCGGTGCCCGCCGCGACCAGCGCCGGCGGCTCGATCACCAGCCGTACGTCGCCGCCACCGACGCATATGTCGAATGCCCGCCCTGGTCGGTCGTGCCGCGCCCCACGGCCGGCGCGAGGCGCCAGCCCGGGGCGACATCGATCGCCGCCTTCAGGTCCACGCTGCGCAGCGCGCCGCCGCCGTCGTGCACCGCGCCGGTGGTGTATTCGCCCGACAGGGCCACCTTTTCCCAGCGGTAGGTCGCGCCGACCTGCGCCGTGCGGTCGAGGTCGGCCTCGTCGCGATTGACGACGGACGTGGCGCCCAGCAGCGTGCGCGCCAGGATCGGGTTCGAGCCGAGCAGCCCGCCCGCCGCGCGGTCGCCCTGCTGCGTGCGGGTCGTGTAGTGGTTGCGCGCGACGGCGCCGTAGACGCTCACGTGATCGCTCACCTGCAGCGCGCCGTGCACGCCCACGCCCGTGCCCGTGACGCGCGCCTGCGCGGGGACGCTGGTCGTGCCCCCCAGGCCGTTGGACGCCGCGACCGTGCCCGCCGCGCGCGAGCGGCGCTGGGTGACGTCGACGCCGATGGCGTTGCCGTCCTGCTTCCAGTCGAGCGACGAACCGATGTCCGATTGCCGGTAGCGGCTGCCGTCGAAGCGCTGGGCGGCGTTGACGCTGAGCTGCAGGGACTTGCCCGCCACGCCCACGCCGCCCGTGACGATGCCCGGCCTGCGGCCGCCGGCGGCCGCATCGCTGCGCGACTTGCCGCCCCCCGCCTGCACCCAGGCGTGCCGGCCGACGGGCAGGCTCAGCGTCGACAGGAACTGCTGGTTGCCGTGGTTGTCTGCCTGGGCGCCGGCGCTGACGTAGCGCATGCCGTCGTTGGGGGGCGGCGTGTCGGCGTGGGCGGGCCAGGGCAATGCGGCGAGCGCCAGCAGGGTGGCGGCGGTGGCGGTGGCGGCGGTCGCGGCGCGGGGCGGTCGGGGGGTCGGCGTCATGGCGTGGGTTCCGGCGGATTGGCGGGTCATGTCCGGTACAACGCTGGCGCCCGTTCGTTTCTTCCCGGCGGCGAAAGAAAATTGCCGCTGGGAGAGTGCCCGGCAGGCGTGGATCCTGCGACTGCGCGCAGGATGACGTCTATTGGGGCGCGCGGGACGACCCAGGCCGGGTGCGCAGGATCACGCCCGAGGGGTCGACCGCCCCGGCGTCAGTGATCCTGCAACGCCATGCTGCGCGTCGCCCGCAGGCCGCCGTCCTTCGTCGAGACGCGCGACGACGTGCCACGTGTCTCCTCGGGCACCTGCGCCCGGATGTAGGCCTTCAGGTCGTCCTGGCCGGGGACGTTCGCGAAGCGCAGCAGCTTGTAGCCGGCGCGGGTGAGGATCTTCTCGCGCGCGGCGTCAGCGCGTTCACGGCCCTTGCGGGACGCGTCGTCCAGCTCGATGACGAACTGCACCTTCAGCGACGGGTCGCAGAGGACGAAGTCGGCCACCTTGCGGTCGAAGTAGTCGCGGTGCCTGAGCTCGCTCGTCACCAGCGCCGAGAACGCCACCTGCGCCAGCACGATCGACGTCGGGAACGTCTCCTTGAGGCGCCAGTACATGGCCTGCTCGCGCGCGCTCATCAGCGGCGTCGCCTTGAAGGTGACGGGGCCGCGGCGAGCGCCGCCCCGGAGCCGTTGCGCGACGACGGCGGCCAGCGCCAGGAGAACCAGCAGGACGGGCAGCAGCGGCAACAGCTTCATCGCGATTTCACGGGGACGCATCGGACACGCGGGCGATTCTGGCGTCTGCTCGACGGTTTCCCGGCACGCGAACGAGATTTCCCGCCAACCCGTGACCGAGTTCACCGGAAGCCGAGATTCCTGCGATTGCTGCCTCAGTCATTGGTCGTTCTCCATGGCCTTCGCCAAGCGGTCGAAGGCGTTGTTCCACTTGAGGTATTCCGCGGGCATCCAGGTCGCGGCTTCTTCGAGCCTGCGCGGGTTGCGGGACAGGAAATGCGCGCGGCGCTGTCAGGCGCCGGCACGGACGCGAGGCGGATCCACGGCGGCGCCCGCGGCTTAGCCGCTCTACCGGCTGGCGCCCTCGTACAGCCAGTCCAGCACCGGCTGGGGGACGGCCGCGGTGGCGTCCTCGCGCAGCAGCGTCTCCGGCTCCAGCGGCACGCGGTGGACGACGCCCGTGCGGTCGGCGGCGCGCGTCTCGAGCACGCCCAGCGTGCTGCCGTCAGACAGCCGGTGCACCTGCACGCCCTGCAACGGGAAGCCGGCGGTCGGCTTGCCGAAGGAGCGCGTGTTGGGGCGGCCACGGAATGCGACAGCCACGTCCTCGCCGGCGTCGCGCGTGCCGGGCCCGAGCAGCAGCGCCACCGGACCGCGGTAATCCGGCTCGGGCGGGGGTTGCGTGTCCACCAGCGCCTGGCCGCCCGCGATGCGCACGGCCCCGCGCTCGACGATCCATTCCTGCTTGCCCTGGCGGCTGTTGAAGCTGCCGACGGCCGGGCCGTCGAGCAGCGTGCTGAGCGCCGCGAGCGACGGCCACGGGCTGTCGCCGTCGTGGTCGCGCAGGTCGATGATCCAGCCGCGCGGGTGGCGCGCCGCGACGGCGGCGATGCCGTCGTGCAGCGACGTCGCCCAGGCAAGCGCGGCCGGCGCGGACGCGGTGTCGACGGCGTGCAACCGCAACACCGCGGTGCCGTCGGCGCGCAGCTCGAGGTCGGGCGCGCGCGTGGCGAGCACGCGCCGCGCCGGCAGCGCCTCGCCGGGCAGCGCGTAGAAGCCGTGGTCGTCGTGCAGCGCCTGCATGAGGCCGCGCATCGTCCAGGCGACGTCGGTGGCGTCCTGGGCGCCGCCGGAGAGCTGGCGCACGGCCTGGAGGGCGGCGTTCGGATCGGACAGCGGGTCGACGGCCCCGTTGAAGTACGTCTTCACCGCTTCGTCCAGCAGCGGCGCGACGGCGGGTGCGAACTCGCCCGGGTCGTAGCGCGAGTCCGAGCATTCGAGCGAGAACGACACCGTCACCGGTTGCGCGGGCGTGGCCACCAGCGTGCGCACGCCCAGCGTCCTCGAATCGTCGGGGATGTAGAGCGCCAGGCGCTGCGTGGCGCGGCCGTGCGCGGGCAGCGCCAGCGGCAGGCCGAACTGCGCGCGCGCGGCGCTGCCGTCCGGCCGCGCGTCGACCACCATCTGCGGCAGCAGCTGCGTGGCGGCGTCGCCCTCGTTGCTCGCGGCGAGCGTGATCCAGACGCGACGGCGCTGCCACCAGCCCACGTCCCAGTTCGCGAGCGCGATCGGCTGCGCGGCATCGACATGCGCGGACAGCGCGTCGGCCACCTGCGACCGGACGTCGTCGCTCGCCGGCTTGGGCGTGCAGGCGGATCGCGACGCGCCGGCGGCGCCGGCGGACGCCGCAAGCAGCAGCGCCGTGGCGACGGCCAGGGACGGGCGGATCGGCAGCAGGGTCGTCTTCATGCGGTGGAAGTGGCGCGAGGTCAGGGCCGCAATATACGACCCCGGCCTGAACGCCTATCCCAGCGCCGCCGCAAGCTCGCGATATTTCTCGTGCACCGCGGCCGCGCCGTACTTGCGTTCGAGGCGGCGCACCGCGAAATGGCCGCGCGCCACCGTCTGGAAGTGGTCGATGAAGATCGTGTTGACGGCCGCTCCGCCCACCGCGCCGATCAGCGGCACCATCTGCGCCGCGGCCTTCTCGGTGACGTTGACGGAGTAGTGCTCGGCGATCAGCGTGATCAGCCGCACCAGCGCGGGCGCGCCTTCCTTGGCCAGGCCGTGGCGCGCCAGGTGCGAGGCCGCACTCGAGACGGCGCGCGTCATCGCCTCGCGCACCGCGAAGTAGCCGACCTCGGCGGCGTCGTCGCTGGTCGCGTTGCCGCCCAGCGCGAGCACCATCACGCATTCGAGCTGCGTCTGGCGGTCGGCCAGGTCCGCGCCCTCGCTGCGCGCGACGTCGGCGATCGAACGCATCATGATCGTCGTGGACACCGGCAGCTCGATGGCGAGGGCCGCCAGCCCGAACGCGCCGCCCACCGCGCCGCTGGCCGCGCTCGCCACCTTGTGCCAGCCGTTGGACGCCGCGGGCGGCGCGCCGGGCGCGAGCGGGTCGTTGGTGGCCAGGGTGCGCAGCGACAGGTTCAGCGCGCCCTGGATGGCCTTGCGCGCCGCCGCCGAGATCATGCCCGACGCGCGGCTGGGCAGCAGGCCCACCAGGCGCTCGATCGGCGCGCCCGCCAGGTTGGCCAGGCGCGCGCCGACGCCGGGGCGCTCGATCGCGCGCACGGCATCGGACAGGGCGTGGACATCGGCGGCATGCATGCTCATCGGCGGCTCCTCGGGCGGGAAGATACCCTGCTTCGGCAATTCGCGCGCCGCGGGTGTCCAATGGACGCATGACCCGATCCGTCGCCCCTCGCCCGGCGCTCGCCGCCGCGCTGGCATGCGCGCTGGCGGCGTCGGGTTGCGCCACGCCGGCCGGCACCATGGATGCGCGCTACGAGGCCTCGCTGCTGCACTGGCAGGGCGCCACGCGCGCGCAGCTCGAGGCGTCGTGGGGTGCGCCGTCGCTGGCGCAGCCGACGCCCGACGGCGAGGTGCTGACATGGATCGTGCGCACGGCCATCGACGACCGGACGGCCTCCGGCACGCCGCCCATCGTCGCCGTCACCCGCGTCGGCGGCAACGGCGCGACCATCGCCAGCGCGACGCCCGCGCTCACGACGCCGGCCGTGCCCATCACCTGCACCACCCACTTCGTGCTGAAGGACGGACGCGTGGTGTCGTGGCGGTTCGAGGGAATGGGATGCGGGGCGCCGGGATGACGCGGCCGGCGCGCCCGGGCCTCGCAGGGCGGGTTGGCCGCAGGCGTAAGCCGCCATTCGCCTCGCCCGCCGCGATGCACCAGCCCGATTGACCGAAACGACCGTCGGCGGATCTGGATGCCGGCGAATGGCGGATCTGCATGCCGGCGAACGGCGGGTCTGCATGCCGGCGAACGGCGGGTTACGCCTGCGGCTAACCCGCCCTACGTGCGATTCGAGGGGCGCGCCGGTCCAGGGGTGCTAGCCGATGCACGTCCTGTTCTTGCCCGTGCGCTTGGCCTCGTACAACGCCTCGTCGGCGCGTTCCAGCGCGGCTTCCAGCGGCTCGCCGGGGCGGTAGCGCGTGACGCCGGCGGAGAAGGTGACGAACACCTCGCGCCCGTCGTGCATGAACAGGCTGGCCGACAGGGTGCGCTGCAGGCGCGTCAGCGTGACCTGCGCCTCGTCCACCGCCACGCCCGGCAGGATCACGACGAACTCCTCGCCGCCGAAGCGCGCGACGATGTCGACGGCGCGCAGCTGCTTCTGCACGTGGCCGGCGAGCGACTTCAGCGCGATGTCGCCCACCGAGTGGCCCAGCGTATCGTTGAGCTTCTTGAAGTTGTCGATGTCCAGCAGGCCGATCGCGAGCTCGCCGCCCTGGCGCTCCAGGCGCGCGGTCTCGACCTCGAAGGCCTGCATCAGCCCGCGCCGGTTGGCGACCTCGGTGAGCACGTCGGTGGAGACTTCGTCGGACAGCCGGCGCAGCTCCGACTCCAGCGAGCGCACCTGCTCCTCCAGCTCGAATGCGCGCTGGCGGCCCTCGTTCAGGCGGCCCTGCGTCTCGCTGACCAGCCCGTGCACGGCGCGGCCTTCCTCCATCATCTGGCGCACGACGCTGGCCAGGCTCTCCAGCGAATCGGCGTGCGAGATCGTGTCGACGTAGCGCGCCACGCTGTCGGAGAACTGGCCCGTGTGCTCGCCCAGCGCGTCGAGCTCGGTCAGCATCTGCGAGATCGCATCCTTCAGGGCCACGCGTGCGCTGTCGCGTTCCGCGCGCACGCGCTGCTGGCGCGTGCGGGTCTGCGCCAGCATCTCGCTGGCGGCGCGCACCGAGCGGACGCTGGGCGAATCCCCCAGGCTCTGCTTGAGGCTCTCCGTCTGGCCCTTGACCCAGCTGCCCTCCTCGGCCACCTCGGCCAGGCCGGCGCTCATCTCGAGCGTGAGGCGGTGCAGCTCGTCGACCAGGTGGTGGCGATGCGCCAGCAGCCGGCGCGCGCGCTCGCACAGCGCCTCGGCCTGCGCGCGCAGGTGCGCGGTGGCGCCGTCGCGGGCCAGGTCGGACTGGAGTTCCTTCAGCTCGTGCGACAGCGCCACGGCGCGGGCATCGTCGGCGGGCAGGGCCACGTGCAGCGTGGCGTCGTACTGCGCGAGCACCGGCGGCCACTGGCCGTGGCCGCCCTGCACGCGTTCGGCGCCGGCGTGGCCGATGCCGCCCTGCAGCTCGATCGAGCCGCCCTGCGAGATCGGGCCGCTGCCAAGATCGAGCAGTTCCATGGGGCGCGACGGCGGCGCGTCCTGCAGGCCGTTCCCGTCGACGGCCACCGCATCGTCGGCGACGTCGCCATCCCACGACGCCACCAGCTGCTTCATGCGCTGGTGCAGCCGCGCGATGTCGCTGCGGTTGGCCTCCAGCACGCGCTGCAGGCTGTCCTTCTTGCGTGCCGCCGTCCACTGGCGGCCGCCGCGTTCCAGGCCGCGCGCGAGCTTCTCGATGGTGAGGGCCATGCCGTGCGACAGCGCCGCCTGCGATTCGGCCGCCCGCTCGACGTGGCCGCGTGCCGCGTCCCAGTCGGCGCGCTGCAGCGCCTGCGCGAATTCCTCGCGCTGCGTGCCGTCCTCGAACAGGCGCGCGGCGATGCGGTCGTACACGCCCCTGGCCTTGGTGCCGGCCGCGGCCGGCGCTGCCGCTGGGGCCGCCGGCGCCGGGGACGCCGCAGGGGGCGCGCCGCCCTCCTCGGACCAGGCGCGCGCGTAGTTCTCGGGCGTGGGCTCCTGCTTGGACAACGCGAGGCGGCGCAGCGCGGCCTTGGCGGTCTCGGCGGCGGAGGGTTTGGGCATGGCGGTGTCGGCGGCTGGCGGCACGACGGCCGCGTGAGGTTACAGGCGCCGCCCGACGTCGACCACTTCGCCGGCGTTGGCGCGCACCTTCGCTGCGGGGGGCGCCGCCACCACCTTGCGCGGCAGCGCGACGCTCTCCATCCAGGCCTGGACGTCTTCCGGCGGCATCGGCTTGCTGAACAGGAACCCCTGCATCAGCGAGCAGCCTTCCCCATAAAGCACATCCTGCTGCCTCTGGTTTTCGACACCTTCGGCCACCACCTTGAGGTCCAGTGACTTCGCCAGCGCGATGATGGCGGTAACAACCGCAAGACTCTGTGGCAGCACGCCGAGGTCGCGCACGAAGCTGCGGTCGATCTTGACCTCGGCGATCGGCAGCGAGGTGAGGTAGGCCAGCGACGAATAGCCGGTGCCGAAGTCGTCGACGGCGATCTGCACGCCGATCTCCGTGAGGCGGTGCAGCGACGGGATCACGCGCTGCAGGTCCTTCATCAGGCCTGTTTCGGTGATCTCCAGCTGGATCATGCTGTGCGGGATGCCCTCCTCGCGCACGGCCGACGAGATCTGCTCGATCAGGTCGGTGCGCTCGAACATCCGGTTCGGCAGGTTGACCGCGATCGAGTCGGCGAAGCCGAATGCGTCGGCCCAGATGCGCGCCTGGCGCGCCGCCTGGCGGATCGCCCATTCGCTCATGGGCACGATCAGGCCGGTCTCCTCGGCGACCCCGATGAAGTCGGCGGGCATCACCAGGCCGCGCGTGGGATGCGCCCAGCGCAGGAGCGCCTCGTCGCTCACGGGTGTCGTGCTCGCCAGCTCGAACTGCC
>JBJMWE010000031.1:0-10380 GCA_045810285.1 Vitreoscilla sp.
GCACGCGTGGATCCTGCGACTGCGCGCAGGATGACGGTCATTGCACGATCGTAGGGCGGGTTAGCCGCAGGCGTAACCCGCCATGTCGGCGTATCGCGACGTCGGCGTATCGCGACGTCGGCGTATCGCGACGCCGGCGTATCGCGACGCCAGCGAACGGCGGGTTACGCCTTCGGCTAACCCGCCCTACGAATGCGCCCTGCGAAGTTTCCAGTCAGTCTTCGTGGGTCAGCGCCAGCTGGCGCAGGAACTCCAGCGCCTGGGCGCCGTCCTCCAGCTGGCGCATCGGTGGCAGCGCGTCGAGCAGGCGCTGGCCGTAGCGCGCCGTGCGCAGGCGCGAGTCGCAGATCACCAGGAGGCCGCGGTCGGACACGGTGCGGATCAGGCGACCGGCGCCCTGCTTCAGCGAGACCGCCGCTTCGGCGACGAAGCAGTCGTTGAACGCGTCGCGGCCCTGCGACTGCAGGCGCTTGACCCGCGCGTCGATCAGCGGATCGTTGGGCGGCGGGAACGGCAGCTTGTCGATCAGCACGCACTGCAGCGCGTCGCCCGGCACGTCGATGCCCTCCCAGAAGCTCTGCGAGCCCACCAGCACGCAGCCGCCGCGCACGAAGCGCTCCAGCATCGCGCGCTTGGGCAGCGTGCCCTGCACCAGCACCTCCAGCGAGGCGCCCAGCTTGCCGAGCTCGGCCTGCAGTGCGTCGGCGGCCGCGCGCATCGCACGCAGCGTGGTCGTGAGCACGAAGGTGCGCCCGCGCAGCGCCGCGGCACAGTGGGCGGCGGCGCGACCCACGCTCTCGGCGTGGTGCGCGTCGGCCGGCGCGGCGAAGCGCGGCGGCACGTAGACGCACGAGTTGGCCTCGTAGTCGAACGGGCTGTCCACGCGCAGCTTGCGCGCGTCGCCCAGGCCGGCCGGCTCGGAGAACCACGTGAGCGCCGCATCGTCGCCCAGCGTGGCCGACGTGAAGATCCATGCGCGCGGCACCGCCTCGCGCTGCAGGCTCAGCGGGCCGCCGATGTCCAGCGGCGATTCCACGAGCCGCGCCTGGTGCGTGGTGAGGTCGACCCAGCGCACCTGGCCCTCGGGCGCCGCGCCCTGGAAGCGCACGCACAGGCCGCGGTACGCGTCGGCGCGGCTGCGCAGCTTGGTGAAGTCGGGGCCGATGTCCTGCATCGGCTCCAGGGTCTCGACCAGCAGCGCGCAGTGCGACGCCAGCGCCCCCAGCGCGTCCGGCAGCAGGCCGTCCGCCTCGACCTGCTCCCACGCCCGGCGCGTGCTGGCCGTACCGCCGCCACGCGCGTGCGCCTGCGGGCCGGCGGCCGCGAGGCGCAGCTCGCGCGCCAGCAGCTCCAGCCGCGCGGCCAGCTCCGTCCACGGCGCGAGGCCGCGCGCCTGCTGCAGGCCGGCGCCGACGAGGTCGCGTGCGAGGTCGATCGCCTGGCCGGTGGCCAGCGTCTGGCCGAGGAACTGCACGCCGATGTCCACCATCTGGTGCGCCTCGTCGAACACCGCCACGTCCACCGACGGCAGCAGTTCCGCCACCCCGCCCTCGCGCAGCGCCATGTCGGCGAAGAACAAATGGTGGTTGACGACGACGACGTCGGCGGCCATCGCCTCGCGCCGGGCCTTCATCAGGGGGCACAGCGCGAACTTGGGGCATTCGCTGCCAAGGCAGTTCTCGCGCGTGGAGGTCACCAGCGGGATGACCTCGGAGCGCTCGTCCAGCCCTTCGAGCTCGCTGAGATCGCCGCTGACGGTGGACTGCGCCCAGACCTCGATGCGCGACAGCGCGCGGATGGCCAGGCGGTCGGCGAACGAGGCCTCGGTGCGGGCGCGCTCCATCCGATACGGGCACAGGTAGCTGGCGCGGCCCTTGAGCAGCGCGGTGGTCAGCGGCACGCCCAGCGCTTCGGTCAGGCGCGGCAGGTCGCGGTAGAAGAGCTGGTCCTGCAGGTTCTTGGTGGCCGTGCTGACGAGCGCCCGCCGTCCGGCCAGCAGCAGCGGCACGAGATAGGCGAAGGTCTTGCCGACGCCGGTGCCCGCCTCCACCACCAGCGTCGCCCGATCCTCGATGGCTTGCGCCACCGCGCCGGCCATGCCCAGCTGGCCGGCACGCTCCAGGTAGGCATCGTCCTCGCGCGCGAGCGGGCCTTCGGCCGAAAGCGCGCGCAGCACGGCCTGCACCAGGGCCGGTGCCGCGTCCTCTTGACCTTCGTTCACGCTTTTTCCGGGGGAGACAGTTCGGCTTCGAGCTGCGAGATCTGGTCGCGCAGCAGGAGGCGGCGCTTCTTGAGCCGCTTGAGCGCCAGCTCGTCGACGCTGCCCTGCGCGCCCGCGGCGTCGATCAGCTGGTCGAGGTCGGCATGCGCCATGCGCAGCTCGATCAGGTGACGTTGTGGGGAATGCAGGGATTCGTTCATGGCGGCGGCCCCTTGGCGGGGTCAATCACAGTTTATATTGACGGTCATGAACACGACCACGCAAGGCTTCCGCATTTCGGCCTCGACTGGCCTGCACAAGGGCGATCGTGCCTACCAGCAGGATCAGATCGAGCTGCTGGTGCATCCGCGTATACCCGGATGCGCCCTGGGGCTGGTGGCCGACGGCATGGGCGGCAAGAGCGGCGGTCGCACGGCGGCCGACCAGGTCGTGATGACCGCGCGCCAGGTGTTCGAGCGTTTCTCGCCCCAGCGCGACGACCCGACGGCGATGCTCACCAGCCTGGTGGTGGAATCGCACCTGATGATCAAGCTCACGGCCATCACCGCCGAGGAAGAGCCGCACAGCACGCTCGCCGCCTTCCTGGTGATGCCCACGCGCCAGGCCTTCACGGTGCATGCGGGCGACTCGCGCATCTACCACTACCGCGGCGCCGAGCTGGTGCGCCGCACCAAGGATCACTCCTACGTGCAGCGCCTGATCGACGAAGGCCGGCTGACGGAGGAAAAGGCCAACACCCACCCGCAATCGAACCTGCTCACGGGCTGCCTGGGCACCCAGCAGGATCCGCCGGTGGAGCTCAACCACATCGACTACCTGGAAGTCGGCGATTCGCTGATGGCCTGCAGCGACGGCCTGTGGCACTACCTGACCGCGCGCGAGATCGGCGCCATCATCAATGCGCTGTCGCCGCGCGAGGCCACCGAGATGCTGATCAGCAAGGCGCGCCAGCGCGCCCGCGGATCCGGCGACAACCTGTCGCTGGTGCTGGTGCGGGTCGAGGCGATCAGCTGACCGGCCCGCGTTGCGAATCCATGACGGCGCCCGCGAGGCGCCGTTTTTCATGGCGTTGTCGGGTACCCTAGGGCCATCGATCCTGGCTATCACCACAGGGCAAGCGCATGCATTTCGAGGTTCCGAGCCTGCCGCACTCCGTCAAGGAGTTCGCGGCCCACTACGTCATGATCGTCGTCAGCATCCTGACGGCGCTGGGACTGGAAGCCACCGTCGAACACCTGCATCACAAGCACGCCGCCGAGGCCGCGGAGAAGGCCGTCGAGGCCGAACTGCACCGCAACCTGGCCGACTTGCGCGAGAGCGACCTCAAGAACGTGGCGCGCCTGGCGCCATTGAAGGCGCTGTACAACGAGCTGCTCAAGGACTTCGACGACGGGGTTCCCATCGCGCAGATCAAGCAGAAGATGGTCGAGCGCGCGCGGGCCGGCATCGACTTCGGCATCTTCTACCCGTCGCTGCAGCACGAGGCGTGGGACGTGGCCGTCGCCAACCAGTCGGCGTCGTACATGGAGCCCGAGACGCTGCGCCGCCTGTCCGCGGCCTACGCCTCGCAGCGCGAGATCAACCAGGCCAGCCTGACCGTCTTCGTCAACGTCCCCGCCTACCTGAACGCGCTGACCGACGCCCGCGTCGGCGCCGCCGATCCGCACGAATTCCTGCGTTCGATCCGCCAGGCCCAGGCGACGGTGCAGGGGGCACACACGAAGTTCGTGGAACTGGAGCACCAGCTGGAAGCGGCCCTGCCCGCCGAACACCCGCCCGCGGAGCCTGCCGCGACGGCGGCGTCCGCCACGCTGGCCGCATCGCGCTGAAGCGGCCGGCGCGATCGAGTCGAGGCGATCCAGCACGCCGCCGTGGCCCGGGATGCCGCTGCCCCAGTCCTTGACACCCACCGAACGCTTGATGGCCGACAGCACCAGCACGCCAAAGAACCCGGCCACCACCATCGCGTTCTCGGCGCCGATCTTCTTTCACCTCGTGCGCTTCCGGTTCGCGACCTGACCCCCGCCCTGCGCTCGCGTTCGGCCGCTCGGGCAGCAAGCCCGATCGCACCTCGAGGCTCTCCCCCCACCCTGGTGCCGCCGCTCACCCGCCTCGCCGGAAATTCAAGGGAGCGGCACAACCGGCTCCGCCGGGCCGCTCGCGGCCGCCTCCCCGGGGGACAGCGAGCGTGGGGCCCACGGTCACCATGTCGCCTCGCGCTCCGGCGTGGCACCGATCTTGTGGATCGACAGGTCGGCGCCCTCGAATTCCTCTTCCTGCGTCAGCCGCAGCCCGACCACGCGCTTGAGCAGGCCATACACGACGAAGCCGCTGGCCAGGCCCCAGGCGACGGCGCCCACGGTGCCGACCAGCTGCGCGCCGAACGACACGCCGCCCAGCCCGCCCAGCGCCGACTGCCCGAAGATGCCCGCCGCGATGCCGCCCCAGGCGCCGCACAGGCCGTGCAGCGGCCACACGCCCAGCACGTCGTCGATCTTCCAGCGGTTCTGCGTGAGCGTGAACAGGCGCACGAAGATCGCGCCCGCCACGCCGCCCACCACGAGCGCGCCGACCGGGTGCATCAGGTCGGAGCCTGCGCACACCGCCACCAGGCCGGCCAGCGGGCCGTTGTAGGCGAAGCCCGGGTCGTTGCGGCCCATGAGCACCGCCACCAGCGTGCCGCCCACCATGGCCATCAGCGAGTTGACGGCCACCAGGCCCGAGATCTTGTCCAGCGTCTGGGCGCTCATCACGTTGAAGCCGAACCAGCCCACGGCCAGCACCCAGGCGCCGAGCGCCAGGAACGGGATGTTCGAGGGCGGATGCGCGCTGATCGCGCCGTCCTTGCGGTAGCGGTTGGCGCGCGGCCCCAGCAGCAGCACGGCCGCCAGCGCGACCCAGCCGCCCATCGCGTGCACGACGACGCTGCCCGCGAAGTCGTGGAACGGGGCGCCGAACCAGCCCTTGAGCAGCCCCTGGATGCCGAAGCGGTCGTTCCAGGCCGCCCCCTCCAGCAGCGGGTAGGCCAGGCCGACGATCACGGCCGTCGCGGCCAGTTGCGGCTCGAAGCGCGCACGCTCGGCGATGCCGCCCGACACGATCGCCGGCACCGCGGCCGCGAACGTCATCAGGAAGAAGAAGCGCACGAGCTCGTAGCCGCCGTGCATCGCGAGGTGGCGTGCGTCGACGAAGAACGACGTGCCGTAGGCCACCATGTAGCCGATGAAGAAGTACGCGACGGTCGACACCGAGAAGTCGACCAGGATCTTGACCAGCGCGTTCACCTGGTTCTTCTTGCGCACGGTGCCCAGTTCCAGGAAGGCGAATCCGGCGTGCATCGCCAGCACCATCACGGCGCCCAGCAGCAGGAACAGGACGTCGCCTTGTCTCGAGGTCTCCATCTCTTCTTCTTTCGCGAAGGGGCCCACCGCATGCCACGATGGTGCGGTTTCGAAGCCGGCGCACCAGAACGCAATATCCGTGCTCGCAAATGAAGCGGCTTCGGCGCGATTCGGCGCCAAGTCGAACACCACTTCAGTGCGTTACGCCCAATCTCGAGGCGCTGCGCCCCGTTTCGGATCTCCCGGCGTCGTTGCACGCCCGGAATCGGGCATGCGCGCCACGCCGTCGCGAATCCACGCCACGGCGCGGCGCCTGCCCGCGTGGCATGCGCCGTGCATGCCGGCGGGTCTATAGTCGTCCGACCCATGGAAGCCGCCGCCCCGCTGTCCCCCCTGATCGGCCTCGTGCTCGTCGCGCTGGTGCTGGGCATGCGCCATGGCGTGGACGCCGATCACCTGGCCGCCATCGACGCCATGGCGCGCTGCAACGCCCAGGCCCGGCCCGGGCTGGCGCGACGCACCGGCGTGTGGTTCTCGCTGGGCCACGGCGGCGTGGTGATGGCGGTGGCGCTGGCGGTGGCCACCACGGCCCATGCCTGGAATGCGCCGGCCTGGCTGGCGCCGTTCGGGGCCTGGGCATCGATCGCGACGCTCGTGCTGCTGGGCGCCTTGAACCTCGCCGCCTGGCAGCGCAGCGCGCCGGGCGTGCCCGTCGCTCTCACGGGCTGGCGCAGCCGGCTGTTCGAGGGCGCGCTGCGCGCCTGCTCGCGCCGCGCGGTGATGGCCGTGGGCGCGCTGTTCGCGCTGTCGTTCGACACCGTCACGCAGGCCGGGCTGATGGCGGCCACCGGCGTCGCGCACCAGGGGCTCGCGGCGGTGGCGCTGCTGGCCGGTGCGTTCGCGCTCGGCATGGTCGCCACCGACGGCCTCAACGGCTGGTGGGTGGCGCGGCTCATCCAGCGTCCGGGCGCCGGCGCGGCAACGGCCTCGCGCGTCATGTGCATCGCCGTGAGCCTGGTGAGCCTCGGGACGGCCGCCATCGGCGCTGCGGCGCAGATGTCCGGCTCGATCGCCGGGTGGGCCGATGCGCACGGGCAGTGGATCGCGGCGACGATCGTCGCGCTCATGGCGGCCAGCTTCGGCCTCGGGCTGATGCTGGCCCGGCGTGCTGGCGCCGGCCTGCCTGCCTGAGCCGGCGCGCGCGGGCTCAGGTGAGGCCGGTGTCGACGTCGCGCTTGGAGATCGCCAGGTATTCCTGCGACTGCATCTCCTGCAGGCGCGAGATCGTGCGCGGGAACTCGTGCGCCAGCGGGCCGTCCAGGTACAGCTGCTCGGGCGGCACCTCCGCGGACACCACCAGCTTGACGCGCCGGTCGTACAGCACGTCCACCAGCCACGTGAAGCGGCGCGCCTCCGCGGCCAGGCGCGGCGACATCTGCGGCACGTCGGACAGCATCAACGTGTGGAACTGCGTGGCGAGCTCGAGGTAGTCGTTCATCGAGCGCGGCCCGCCGCACAGCTCCTTGAAGTCGAACCACACGACGCCACCGGCGCGCCGGCGCGCGCGGATCGCGCGGTGCTCGATGTGTAGCAGCGGGTCCTCGTCGCGCGCCTCGGCGATCTGGTCGAAGGTCGCCGCCATGTCGGCGTCGGCCGCTGCGCCAAGCGGCGTGTGGTACAGCTTGGCGTCGGTCAGCGTGCGCCGCCGGTAGTCGGTGCCGGCATCGACGTTGATCACCTCGAGCTTGTCGTTGAGCAGCGCGATGGCCGGCAGGATCCGGTCGCGGTTCAGGCCGTTCGGATAGAGGTCGTCGGGCCGGAAGTTGGACGTGGTGACGAACGAGACGCGGTTGTCGAACAGCGACAGCAGCAGCCGGTACAGGATCATCGCGTCGGTGACGTCGGCGATGTGGAACTCGTCGAAGCAGATCAGCCGGTAGCGCAGCGAGATGCGGCGCCCGAGTTCCTGCAGCGGGTCGGGCACGCCCTTGAGGTCCTGCAGCTCGCGGTGCACCTCGCGCATGAACTCGTGGAAGTGCAGGCGCACCTTGCGCTTGAGCGGCACGGCCTGGAAGAAGCAGTCCATCAGGAAGCTCTTGCCGCGGCCCACGCCGCCGAACATGTAGACGCCGCGCGGGATCGGCGGGCGCACCAGCATCTTGGTCAGCGCGTTGGAGCGGCGCGACTTGTACGCCACCCACTCGTCCTCGCAGCGCTGCAGCGCCGCGACGGCGTTCAGCTGCGCGGCGTCGGCCTGGAAGCTGCGCTCGGCGAGGGTCTGCTGGTAGAGCTCGGTGACGGTGGGCATGGACGGCGAGCGGCGGGTCTGGAGGGGTCTGGCCTCTCCGAGGATCGCGAAGCGATTCGAGGACAGGCCTGACACCGATCCCCGGGGACGATTCCAGCGCAACGGGGGTCAGGCCTGACCTCGCACCGCCTGCGGCGGTTCAAGGATAGGCCAGACCCCTGCGGGGGGCGCCTCGCGACCTCAGAAGTTCAAGGTGCGCTTGTCGATGGCGAGCGCCGCTTCCTTCGTGGCTTCCGACAGCGACGGGTGCGCATGGCAGATGCGGGCGATGTCCTCGGCCGAGGCCTTGAACTCCATCGCGACGCAGGCTTCCGAGATCAGCTCCGAGACCATCGGGCCGATCATGTGCACGCCCAGGATCTCGTCGGTCGTCGCATCGGCGATGAACTTGACGAAGCCCGTCGTGTCGCCGAGCGCGCGCGCGCGGCCGTTGGCCAGGAACGGGAACTGGCCCGTCTTGTAGGCGCGGCCCTCGGCCTTGAGCTGCTGCTCGGTCTGGCCCACCCAGGCGATCTCGGGGCTGGTGTAGATGACCCAGGGCACCGTGTTGAAGTTGACGTGGCCATGCTGGCCCGCGATGCGCTCGGCCACCGCGACGCCCTCTTCCTCGGCCTTGTGCGCCAGCATCGGGCCGCGCACCACGTCGCCGATGGCCCAGACGCCCGGCAGGTTCGTCCGGCATTCGCCGTCGACCACGACCATGCCGCGCTCGTCCAGCTTCAGCCCCACGGCCTCGGGGTTCAGGCCGACGGTGTTGGCGACGCGGCCGATGGAGACGATCAGGCGGTCGACGGCCAGCACCTGTTCGGCGCCCTTGGCATCCGTGTACGACACCTTGACGCCGTCACCCGACGAATCGACCTTGGTGACCTTCACGCCCAGCTCGATCTTGAGGTTCTGCTTGGCGAAGGCCTTGGCGGCTTCCTTGGCGACCGACTCGTCGGCGGCGCCCAGGAACGCGGGCAGCGCCTCCAGGATGGTGACCTGCGCGCCGAGGCGGCGCCACACCGAGCCCAGCTCGAGACCCACCACGCCCGACCCGATGACGCCCAGCTTCGCGGGCACGCCGCCGATGCGCAGCGCGCCGTCGTTGGACAGGATCTTCTCCTCGTCGAACGGCGCGCCCGGCAGCACGCGGGCGTTCGAGCCCGTGGCCACGATCACCTGCCTTGCCACCAGCGTCTCTTCGGCGGCGCCGGCCACCTTGATCTCGTAGCCGCCGTCGACCGCCTTCACGAAGCTGCCGCGGCCATGGAAGAACGAGACCTTGTTCTTCTTGAACAGGTAGAGGATGCCGTCGTTGTTCTGCTTCACGACACCCGCCTTGCGGGCCAGCATCTTCGGCACGTCGATGGCGAGTTCCTTCAGCGTGATGCCGTGGTCCCCGAACGCGTGCCCGGCATGCTCGAAGTGCTCGGACGACTGCAGCAGCGCCTTGGACGGGATGCACCCGACGTTGGTGCACGTACCACCCGGCGCCGGCCCGCCCTTCTCGTTCTTCCACTCGTCGATGCACGCCGTGTTGAAGCCCAGCTGCGCCGCACGGATCGCCGCGATGTACCCACCAGGTCCGCCGCCGATGACGACGACGTCAAAATTCTTAGCCATGAAAAATCCTTGTTAGCGGGCCGAAGCCCTTGCCGTTCCGGCGCTGCCGCTCACTCGCTCCACACGAGATCCAGGGGAGCGGCGGATCCGGCTCCGCCGGGCCGCTCGCGGCCGGCCCCCTCGGGGGGCAGGGAGCGCCAGCGACCGTGGGGGCTCAAATGTCAAAGAGGAGACGCGACGGATCTTCCAGCGCATCCTTCATCGCGACCAGGCCCAGCACGGCTTCGCGGCCGTCGATGATGCGGTGGTCGTAGGACATCGCCAGGTAGTTCATCGGGCGGATGACGATCTGGCCATCGACCACCACTGCGCGGTCCTTCGTGGCGTGCACGCCCAGGATGGCCGACTGCGGCGGATTGATGATGGGCGTGGACAGCATCGAGCCGAAGGTGCCGCCGTTGGAGATGGAGAACGTGCCACCCGTCAGCTCGTCGAGCGACAGCTTGCCGTCCTTGGCCTTCTGGCCGAACTCGGCGATCTTCTTCTCGATCTCGGCGAACGTCATCTGGTCGGCGTTGCGCAGGATGGGCACCACCAGGCCGCGCGGCGAACCGACGGCGATGCCGATGTCGAAGTAGCCGTGGTAGACGATGTCGTTGCCGTCGACCGAGGCGTTGATCACCGGGTAGCGCTTGAGCGCGGCCACGGCGGCCTTGACGAAGAAGCTCATGAAGCCGAGCTTGACGCCGTGTTCCTTCTCGAACTTCTCCTGGTACTTCTTGCGCAGCGCCATGACGGGGGCCATGTCGACTTCGTTGAAGGTGGTCAGGATGGCGTTCTGCGACTGCGACTGCAGCAGGCGCTCGGCGACGCGGGCGCGCAGGCGCGACATCGGCACGCGCTGCTCCGGGCGGTCGCCCGGCAGCGTCACGACCGGGGCGGCGACCGCGGGCAGCGGGGCC
>JBJMWE010000032.1:0-7750 GCA_045810285.1 Vitreoscilla sp.
CCGCGCGCGCTCGACCCGGTGGCGCAGGCGTCCGCGCGCGTGCCCGCGCCGCGCGACGTCGCCCCGCCAGCCTCCGCGCCGCGCCGCGCGCCGTTCAGCGCCGCGGGGCTGGATGACCGCCAGGCAAGGCTCGCGCTGTGGCAGCAGCGCCTCGAGCGCGCGAGGCAGACACTGGCGATGTACCAGGCCGCCACCCGCTACCCGTTCGATTCGCGCCCGGCCAGCGAGCACGCCGACCAGTGGGTGACGCACCAGGTCGTCACCACCGATGCCCCGCTGCGCATGCCCGGCACCGGCGTCGTGCCCAACATGCACGTGCACACCACCCAGCAGAAGGTGTTCGCCACCGGCGCGGACACCGTGCTGCTGACCGTCACCGCCACCGACGACAACGGCGCCGTGCTGCCCCTGCGCATCCTCAGCGCCATGACGCACAGCCCGCAGGACACCGGCGGCGGCAAGGCGGCGCCGCTCGCGCCCGTCGTGACGCAGCCCTTCGTCGACGACGGCACGAACGGCGACGCGCAGGCCGGCGACGGCATCCTCACCGCGCGGCTCGACCCCACCGCCGAGGGCTTCGGCACCTTCGCCGGCCTGATCCGCACGGAGCTGGTGCTGCAGTCCGGCGATCAGCAGGGCTACGTCGCGTTCGACGTCGTCTACGCGCCGCAGGCCCCCGCCACCTGGACGGGCAACGTGCGCGACGTCATGCAGGACGGCTCGCTCGCCTTCATGCTGGGCGTCGACGTGAAGCAGCCCGGACGCTACGTCATCACCGGCCGCGTGGACGACGCCAGCGGCAAGCCGGTGGCGCTGGTCACCTTCAACGACGAGCTGGGCGCCGGCGCGCGCCAGGTGCCGTTGCGGGTCCATGGCCGCCTGGTGCGCGACCTCAAGCCGACGCTCCCGCTCGTCCTGCACGACGTCGAGGGTTTCCTGCTCAAGCCCGACGCCTACCCCGACCGCGCGCTGATGGCCTCGCTGGACGGCCCGGTCGCCACCTCGCGCAAGATCGCGCTGTCGCAGTTCAGCGACGCCGCTTTCTCCAGCGACGAGACGAAGCGCTACCTCGCTGAATACGGCAAGGACGTGGCGCAGGCGCAGCAGCAGGTCGCGCAGCTGCAGGGGCCGCCCGCCCGCCCTTGACACCGCGCGAGCGCCGTACGGGCTGGCTCACGCGTCATCGACGTGTTGCGAGGATGCGGTCGCATCGTCGGCCCCGGCGGCCTCCCATGCGTGCCGCGCGTCGGGGGCGCCGCGCTCAATGCCAGCCGCGGTGCCAGCCGTACTGCGGATGGCGCCAGCCCCAGCCGTAGTGCGCGTGGTATTCCCAGCGATAGCCCGGGCCCGGCGCCGCGTACACGGGGGCCACGTAGACGACGCCGGCCGGCGCGACGTAGCCGCCCTCGCCGTAGTACGCCGGACGCGCCGGCGCGACGATGCAGCCGGACAGGGAGACCAGCGCGAGGCCGGCGATGGCAATGGCAAGACCGTTCTTCATGATGTTTCCTTTCGGGTTCGCGGCGTGTTCGCGACCCGCTTTGTCGACCCTTCCGGGCTCGACAGGGCAAGTCGCGCACCCTGTCCCTCGACAACGGCCGCCTCGACCTTGGCGTTGACCCTGCCGTGGCCGAACGGCCGAGCAGCCCGCCCGTCTTTACGCGCCCCGCCCATGAGCTCGCCAGCGCCCCTTTACGCGGCTTTGCAAACGGAAACGCGAAGCTTGTCATCGATCGATGACAAGCGGCGTTGAACAGCACGAGGCGGCACTGGAGCAGCCTTTCTGGAGATGCGGATGAACTCGAAACAAACGCTCGTGCGCTGGGGCGCGCTGGCCCTGCTCGTGACGCTGATGAGCGGTTGCTGCGTGGCTCCCTGGGGCGGTCGCTACTACGGCGGCGGCTACTACCAGGGCGGCGGCTACGAACATGGCGGCCATGAACACGGTGGCGGCGGCTGGCACCACTGAGCGCCGCGGGGCGGCCGGGATACGCCAGGAACGACGAGGACGCGCAATCTAGTGTGCTGTCCCGGAAGTTCGCACGCGCGATACGGCTGCAAACGAGCCGGAGCGTCGTTGCAAAGCCTCGCCGTACCGCCCGGTACGACTCGCCTTTGCGCCTGGCTCCGACTCGTTTCCAGCGCGTCTCGCCTGCGCGCGTACTTCCGGGACAGCACACCAGGCCTCTCGCCGCCAGAAAATGACGAAGGCCGCATCAGCGGCCTTTCGTCCAGCAGGGTCGCCCTCGGGCAGGTTCAGTGCAGGTGCTTGCGGCCCTTGCCGCCGGCCGGGGGCGTGGCCGTCTTGGCGTCGGCGCTGCGCAGCATGTCCTTGCCGCTGATGCCGGCGAACAGCGCGGCCGCGCGCACCTTGATCTCGAGCAGTTCGCTCGCGCTCACCGAGTACTGGCCGGTGACCTTGTTGACGTCGACCTTGAACTCGACGTCCTTGCCGTTGTTCGACAGCGTGCCGACCGTGAACTCGTAATCCTCGCTGTCGGCGGGCAGGCCGCGCGTGGCCAGATCCCAGTCCTCGTACTCGACCCGCTGGATCTCGCCGCTCGCCAGGTCGAGCAAGCCGGTCGACTCGACCAGGTCGTCGCCCACTTCGTCGGAAATCGAGATCGGTACCTTCAGGTCCACGGCTTGGCCTTGTGTTGTTGTCGAGGGCGCGATTGTCCCACGCCCGATCCGTCAGGACGGCGAACGGCGTGCCCGCGGAGCGTTGCTGCGGTGCCGCATGTGGCGCTCATGCGTCGCTCTGCAACGTGGCGCGCACCAGGCGGCCGAAGGTGAGGCCCTGCACCAGGATGGAGAAGGCGACCACGGCATAGGTCAGCGCGATGAGCGTCTCGCGCCATGGCCCGGCCGGCAGCGCCAGGGCCAGCGCGAGCGACAGCCCGCCGCGCAGGCCGCCCCAGGTCAGCAACCCGCCCGCGCCCGCGGGCAGGCGTGACGCGCGGCGCGCGAGCGTCACGGGCAGGCCCACCGTCAGCCAGCGCGCGGCGAGCGTGATCGCGATCGTCGCCAGGCCGGCGCCCAGCGCAGCGGCGGGGCCGAGCGGGAAGCGGATCGTGATCACCTCCATGCCGACCAGCACGAACAGCACGGCGTTGAGCACGTCGTCGACCAGTTCCCAGAACACGGCCAGGTGATGCTGCACATCCGAGGGCAGGCGCCCCTCGCGGCCGGCGTGCCCCACCATCAGCCCGACGACCACCATCGCGAGCGGCCCGGACACGTGCAGGTGGTTGGCCAGCGTGTAGCCGCCGACCACGCCGGCGAGCGTGAGCAGCACCGCCACCGCGTCGGCGTCCACGCTGCGCAGCAGGCGGCACAGCACGTGGCCCAGCGCCCAGCCGAACAGCAGGCCGCCCCCGCCCTCCTGCGCCAGCAGCGCCGCCGCATGCGACACGGTGGGCGTCCCGCCCTCCAGCGCCATCTCCATCAGCAGCACGAACAGCACCACGCCCACGCCGTCGTTGAACAGGCTCTCGCCGGCGATCACCACCTCGAGGTTGCGCGGCGCGCCGGCCGACTTGAGCATGCCGATGACGGCGATCGGATCGGTGGGCGAGATCAGCGCCCCGAACAGCAGGCAGGCGATGGGCGGCACCGACAGCCCCAGCACGCCCAGCGCGCCCCACAGCGCGAACCCGACCAGGATCGTCGACAACGCGGTGCCGACGAAGGCCAGCACGCCCACCTGCCAGCGGTAGTCGCGCAGCGCCTTCAGGTCGACGTGCAGCGCGCCTGCGAACAGCAGCAGCGACAGCATGCCCTGCATCAGCAGCTGCGAGAAATCGATCGAGCGGATCAGCCGCTCCTCGGTCGCGTGCAGGCGCACGGCCAGGCCGGCCGCGTCCAGGCCCACCAGCGCCAGCGAGAGCGCGAGCGAGGTGGCCATCACGCCGATCGTCGTGGGCAGCTTGAGCCAGCGCTGGTTCACCCACGCCAGCAGGGCCGTGAGCGCGAGCACGGAGGCAACGATATCGAGCATGGGTCAGGTCAGGGAAATGGCCCCGGGAGGCCGTCGGCCTGCCGGGCAGTGGATGTCAGGGAGCCCGGGCCGGCCATGCAGGAGGACGGAACCCGCGCGGGGCGGAAGTTGCGGCCCGCGATCTCAGGAGCCGGCCACCTTCATCGGCGACAGCAGCACCGAGCCCACCGTCTTCGCGCCGTAGTTGTAGGTGTCGGCGCCGATCGCCTGGATGCCGCCCAGCATGCTGCGCAGGTGGCCGGCGATGGTCACTTCCTCCACCGGGTGCACGATGGCGCCGTTCTCGACCCAGAAGCCGGCCGCGCCGCGCGAGTAGTCGCCGGTGACGTAGTTGACGCCCTGCCCCATCAGCTCGATGACGAACAGGCCGCGATCGAGCTTGCGCAGCATCGCGGGCAGGTCGTCGCCCGGCTGCGTGCGGCGGTGCGTCATGCGCAGGTTCTGCGAGCCGCCGGCGTGCCCGGTCGTCTTCATTCCCAGCTTGCGCGCCGAGTAGCTGGAGAGGAAATAGCCCTTCACCTCGCCGGCGCTGACCACGTCGCGCGCCCGGGTGCGCACACCCTCGTCGTCGAACGGCGCGCTGCCCTTGCCCTTGGGTTCGTGCGGGAACTCGAAGATGTCGACGTCCTTGGGGAACACCTGGGTGCCCAGGCAGTCCTGCAGGAAACTGGCCTTGCGGTAGAGCGCGCCACCGCTGACGCCCTGCACGAACGCGCCCAGCAGGCCGGCGGCGAGGCTGGATTCGAACAGGATGGGCACCTCGCAGGTGGCCACCTTGCGCGATTTCAGGCGCGACAGCGCGCGCTCCGCGGCGTAGCGGCCGACAGCCTCGGGCGCCGCCAGGTCGGCGGCGTCGCGCATCGACGAATACCAGTGGTCGCGCTGCATGCCGCCGCCCTTGCCGGCGATCGGCGCCACCGACAGCGAATGGCGCGAGCTCGCGTAGCCGCCGCGAAAGCCGCGCGTGTTGCCCGTCCAGAAGTGCGACTGCTGCGCCGAGACGCCGGCGCCCTCGGAGTTGGTGATGCGGCGGTCGGTGGCGAACGCGGCGTCCTCGCAGCGCTTGGCCAGCTCGGTGGCGCGCGCGACGTCGATCTCCCATGGGTGGAAGAGGTCCAGCGCGAGCGCCGCCTCGGCCGGCGTGGCCAGGTCGGCGGCCTCGGGCAGGCCGGCGGCGGGATCCTCCGCCGTGAAGCGCGCGATGTCATAGGCGGCGCGCACCGTCTGTTCCAGTGCCTTGGCGGAGAAGTCGGAGGTGCTCGCGTTGCCGCGCCGCTTGCCGATGTAGATGGCCACGCCCACCGACTTGTCGCGGTTGCGCTCCACGTTCTCCACCTCGCCCTTGCGCACCGACACGGACAGCCCGCTGCCTTCGCTGACCTCGGCCGCCGCGTCGCTGGCGCCGGTCGCCTTGGCGATCTTCAGGACGTCCTCGATGATCTGCTGGAACCTTGCCTGCTCGAAGGCGAAACCTTCGTTGTTTTTCGTGACGGCCATCGGCATTCCTTGCTTGGAGTTGTTGAGGTCGGCGCGGGTGGGCTGGCGAAGCGCGCCAATTGCAGGACAATCCGGGCCATCATAGCGATCATCAGAGAGTTCCCAAGCCCATGCCCCGCGAGCCCAAGCACGCCTCCAACCGCCAGGCGGAGGAGTTCGATGCCGAACTGTCCGATCTCCCGGTCAGCAAGCGCCAGGCGGCCATCGACGGCACCGCGCCGAGCCGCAACGAGCTCAAGAAGCAGATGCAGGACCTGCAGGAACTCGGCGAGGCCGTCGCCGCCCTGCCGGTCGACCGCCTGGACAAGCTGCCCATCGACGAGCGCCTGCGCGACGCCATCGACGAACTGCGGCGCACCCGCTCGTTCGAGGGCAAGCGCCGCCAGCTGCAGTACATCGGCAAGCTGATGAAGGCCGAGGATCCCACGCCCCTGCGCGAGGCCGTCGCGTCGTACCGCGTCGGCAGCGCCACCGACACGCTGGCGCTGCACCAGGCCGAATACTGGCGCGACCAGCTGCTGGGCGACGACGACGCGCTGCAGAAGTGGGTCGAGGCCTACCCCGCCACCGACATCCAGCAGTTGCGCAGCCTCGTGCGCTCGGCGCGCAAGGAAAAGCTCGAGCCCGGCGAGCGCCACGGCCGCGCCTACCGCGACCTGTTCCGGCTGGTCAAGGAGCAGATGCAGGGCACGGCCGGCGCGGACGACGACGACGTCCCCACCGACCCGTCGCACGATGACTGAGCCGACGACGCTGGACGGCGTGCGCATCGGGCTGGTCTCGATCAGCGACCGCGCGTCGGCCGGCATCTACGAGGACAAGGGCCTGCCCGCGCTGCGCGACTGGCTGGCGCGCGCCGTGCGCAACCCGGTCGCCTACGAGGAACGGCTCATCGCCGACGACGCGCCCACGATCAGCGCCACGCTGCGAGCGCTGGTGGACGAGGCGCGCTGCGACCTCGTGCTCACCACCGGCGGCACCGGCCCCGCGCCGCGCGACGTCACGCCCGAGGCGACGCTGGCCGTGGCCGACCGCGAGATGCCGGGCTTCGGCGAGCAGATGCGCCAGATCAGCCTGCGCTTCGTGCCCACCGCCATCCTGTCGCGCCAAGTGGGCGTCATCCGCGGCCGCGCGCTGGTGCTGAACCTGCCCGGTCAGCCGAAGGCCATCGCCGAGACCTTGCAGGGCCTGCCCGACCTGGCGCCACCGGTGCCCGGCATCTTCGCCGCCGTGCCGTATTGCATCGACCTGATCGGCGGTCCCTACATCGAGACCGACCCGGCCGTGTGCCGGGCGTTCCGGCCCAAATCCGCCCAGCGGCCACCCGCCGGCGCCGCGTGATGGCCTTCCGAGCCCCGCCCCTGCCGCCGACTTCCCAGCCGTCCCGCCGGCTGGCCGTCGCCCTGGCGCTGGCGCTCGCCGGCGCGCTCCCGCTGGCGCGCGCCGCGACGGCGCCCACGGCCGCGCCGACATCCGCCCAATCGGCCCAGCCGCTGCCGGCCGCGCCCGACCTGTCCGGCGTGCCGCGCACGTTCGATCGCCTGCCGCTGAAGTTCCGCGTGCCCGGTGCGCTGGGCGCGCACGTGCAGGTGGCCGACGACGCCGCGTTCCAGCACCTCCAGTACGACCAGCGTGTCGACGCCGGCGACGACGTCTACATCCCCCAGCTGGCCGACGGCCACTGGCACCTGCGCGTGCGCCGCATCAGCCCCGAGGGCCTCGAAGGCCTGGTCGCCGTGCGCGACTTCCAGCTCCGCGCGCGACCGGAGGCGCCGTTCCTCATCGATCCGCCGGGCGGCGCCAAGCTCCCCGTGGGCGACGTCACGCTGCGCTGGACGCGCAACCCCGACGCCGCGACCTTCGTCGTCGAGGTCGCGCGCGACGCCCGGTTCACGCAGCTCGCGCAGCCTGACGCGCGCGTGCGCGGCGAGACGGCCGTGTTCCACCCCACCGATTCCGCCTTCGGCGCCGCCGACGGGCTGTACTGGTGGCGCGTGCAGAGCGTAGCCGCGGACGGGCACCGCGGCGCCTGGAGCGAGCCGCAGGCGATCGTGCTGCGGCCCGCCCCGCGCGCGCCGCTGGGCCAGGTCAGCCCCGACGGCGCGGCCATCGAGCTGCGCTGGGGCGGCCGCCCGGAAGACCGCGCCGAAGCCGAACTGGCTTCGGACGGCGCGTTCCTGCAGGTCGTGGTCCGCGGCGACTACGACACGCCGGGCGCCCGCCTGGAACGCCCGGCCCCGGGCATCTACTTCG
>JBJMWE010000033.1:0-6191 GCA_045810285.1 Vitreoscilla sp.
GCCGCAGTTCAGCGACACCGCGGTGATCTTCTCGTCCGGGCAATGGCGCAGGCGCCCGGCCGCCACGTCCAGGCGCCGGCGCCGCACGAACTCGTTGAGGGTCTCGCCGCTCCACAGGTGGAACAGGCGATGGAAATGGAACGGCGAGATCGCGGCGACGATGGCCATGCGCTCCAGCGACAGCTCCTCGTCCAGGTGCGCGTCGACGAAGTCGACCACCGCCTCGAGCCGCCGCACGTGGTGGCCGTGCAGCACGAGCGCCGGGCGGGGCGCCGGCAACGGCAGGTCGGCGGCGGCGGCGCGCATCAGGTCCGGCGCGGGCGCGTGGTGCCGCGCACCACCAGCCGCAGGTCCGGCACGGGCTCGCTGCGCGGCGGCGTGGCGCCCAGCGCGGCGAGCAGCTGGTGCGCCGCTGCGCGGCCCATCTCGTAGATCGGCTGGTGCACGGTGGTCACCGCCGGGGTCATGTAGGCCGACTGGGGCAGGTCGTCGAAGCCCACCAGCGAGATGTCCTCGGGCACGCGCACGCCACGTCCGTAGAGCACCTGGCGCGCGCCCCACAGCGTCTGGTCGTTGGCGCAGAAGACGGCGGTGAACTCGTGGCCCTCGTCGAGCAGCTGCGCCATCGCTTCGCTGCCGCCCGTCTCCATGTAGGTGCCCACGCGCAGCAGCCGCGGGTCGACGGCCAGGCCCGCCTGGCTGTGCGCGCGCATGTAGCCTTCGCGGCGGTCGATGGCGTCGGGGTAGGACACGGGACCGCTGATGTGCGCGATGCGCGCGTGGCCGAGCTCGATGAGGTGGCGCACCGCGCGGCATGCGCCTTCGACCTGGTCGCAGTGCAGCGAGAACACGTTGGGCGCGTGCAGCTCGCGGCCCGTGATGGCGATGGGCAGCTTGCGCGCCATCTCGCTCACCTGCTCGTCCTGCAGGTTGCCGCCCAGGATCACCATCGCGTCGACGCGGCGCGCAATGAGCAGCCGCGCGCGATCGAGTTCCTCGGCCGGGTTCCAGTGGCCGGGCACGACGATGGGGGCGTAGTCGCTGCCCTGCAGGCCGTCCTCGATGCCGCGCGCCCCGCGCGTGAAGTACGGCGACTCGAGCTCCTGCGTCAGCACGCCGATGGTGCGCGTGGAGCCGCTGCGCAGGCTCTGCGCCGCGAAGTTGGGCCGGAACTGCAGGCGCTCGATGGCCTTCTCCACGGCGGCGCGCTTGTCCTCGGTCACGCGCGCGGTGCCGTTGAGGATGCGCGACACGGTGGCCGCCGACACCCCCGCCAGGCGGGCGACGTCGAGCAGGGTGGCGGGTTCGGCGAGAGGCTTTTCCTTGAGCGGCATGGGCGAGGGACGACGACCGGGGTGACCGCGACGAACGCCGCGTGGCGCCGCCATGTTAACGACGACGGGATGCGGTGACGAAGCGGCTTGCGGATGCGGTGGAGTCTAATTCGTGAAATCGTTATCACGCCAGGAGGGAAAACATGGGGTACACCTTTCCCACGGTCCGCCGCAAGCTTGCGTTGCCGGCGAATTCGCCGCAGATCGGGGTATTCACCAACTCGACCGTCAACCCATTGACCGCATGACAACGTTGTCTGACACTGAATCCTGAAAACGATATCAAGAACATCCTGGAGACCCCGTAGCTCATGCGCCGACGCGCCCTGCTTCCCCTGCCGTTCGCCTGCCTGGCCGCCCCTCCCGCGCTCGCCGCGACGGGCCGCGCCACGCTGACGGTGGCCGCGTTCCCCGACCTCGACCGCAGCGCGAAGATCGCCATCGAGTCCTGGGCCGCGTCGCACCCGCAGGTCGAGGTGCGCCTGACCACGCGCGCCTTCGACGACCACCACACCGCGATGACCACCGCGATCGCCACGGGCGCGAACCTGCCCGACGTGATGGCCGTGGACATGGACTACCTCGGCAAGTTCACGCAGGCCGGCGGCCTCGAGGACCTCGACGCGCCGCCGTACGACGCGCGCGCCGTCGCGTCGCGGCTCGCCCGCCTCACGCTGGGCCCGGCCACCGGCCTGGGCGGCAAGCTGCGCGCGCTGCCCGCCGACATCGGCCCGGGCGCCCTGTTCTACCGCGCCGACCTGCTGGCCCGCGCCGGCCTGGTGGAGGACGACCTGACGCGCGACTGGGCGTCGTACGTCGCCGCGGGCGTCCGGCTCAAGCAGGCCACCGGCAGCTACCTGTGCGCCAGCGCGATCGACCTGAAGGACATCCTGATCCGCGCCGGGCTGTCGGACGGCGAGGGCGTCTACTTCGACGCCGCGGGCCGGCCGCAGGTGACGTCGCAGCGCTTCGTGCAGGCCTTCACGCTCGCGCGCGCCGCGCGCCGCGCCGGCATCGACGCGCGCATCGCGGCCTGGAGCAGCGAGTGGAGCGAGGGCTTCCGGCGCGACCGCGTCGCCACGCAGATGATGGGCTCGTGGCTCGCCGGCCATCTCAAGAACTGGATCGCGCCGGCGCAGTCCGGGCTGTGGCGCTCCGCGCCGTTGCCGGCCGGCGTTTCCGCGTCCTGGGGCGGCTCGTTCTGGGCGATCCCGGTGCGCGCAGTCAACAAGCCGCTGGCCTGGGACTTCGTCCGCACGCTGTGCCTCGACCGGGCGCAGCAACTGGAGGCGTTCCGCCGCCTCGACGCCTTCCCCGCGCTGCTGGCCGCGCAGCAGGACGACTACGTCGCGCAGCCGATCGCCTACCTCGGCGGCCAGGCCGCGCGCCTGCAATGGCGCGCCGCCAGCGAGCGCGTGCCGGCGCTGCACGTCGACCGCTACGACCAGGTGGCCAAGGCCATCGTGGAGGCCGAGCTCGACCAGGTGCTGGAGCACGACAAGCCCATCCCGCAGGCGCTGGCCGACGCCCGCGCCGCCATCGAGCGCCGCGTGCGCCGCTATTGAGACCGTCCATGCACGCCGCCGCCAAGCCCCCGCATCGCCGCCGCCCGCTGATCCCGGCGCGCTGGGCGCCCTACGTCTTCATCAGCCCGTTCTTCCTGCTGTTCGCGGCCTTCGGCCTGTTCCCGCTGCTGTTCTCGGTGGCGCTGTCGTTCCACCAGTGGGATCCGGTGGGCGGCGTCTGGAGCATGCGCTGGGTGGGCCTCGACAACTTCGCCTATGCGATCACGCGCGACGACTGGCTGCGCAAGGCGATGTTCAACACCGTGTGGATCGCGCTCGTCTCGGGCCTGCCGCAGCACCTGGTGGCGCTGCCGCTCGCGTGGTTCCTGCACCGTGCGTTCGGGCGCTGGCGCAACGCGGTGGTGGGTGCGTATTTCCTGCCCTTCATCACGTCGACGGTGGCCATCTCGCTCGTGTTCTCGTCGCTGTTCTCGAAGGACTTCGGCCTCGTCAACGCGGCCTTCGCCACGCTGCGCCAGGTGCCCGTGCTGGGCTGGCTGATGCCCGGCCAGGCGATCGACTGGAGCCAGCCGGGCTACACCAAGTGGATGATCTCGGCGGTCGTCTTCTGGCGCTACGTGGGCTGGAACACGGTGCTGTACCTGTCGGCGATCCAGACCATCTCGCCGGAACTCCTGGAGGCCGCCGAGATCGACGGCGCGAGCCCGCGCCAGCGCTTCCTGCACATCGTGCTGCCCCTGCTCAAGCCGATGGTGTTCCTCGCGGTGACGTTGTCGCTTATCGGCAACCTGCAGCTGTTCGAGGAGCCCTTCATCCTGACGGGCGGCACCGGCGGCATCGACCAGGCCGGCAAGACCGCCGCGATGCACATGTACGCGGTGGCCTTCATGGACGGCGACTTCGGCACCGCTTCGGCCATCGCCTGGCTGCTGTTCGTGCTCATCGTGGGCGCCACCGCGATCAACAAGCGCCTGCTGGGAGCACGCGCATGAACACCACTTCCCCCATGCCCGTTGCCTCCCTGCCCGGCGCCGCCCCGCGCGGCGCCGCCCCCGCCCGACCGCGCGTCCGCAGGCGCGAGGGCCGCGGCGCGCTGATCGCCGGCCGCGCCATCGTGCTGGCCGGCGCGGTGGCGATGTTGCTGCCGTTCTGGTTCATGTTCGTGTTCGCCACGCACAGCAACAGCGAGATCCTGTCGATGCCGCCGCCGCTGTGGTTCGGCAGCGCGCTGGGCGACAACCTGCGCGAGCTGCTCGAACGCCTGCCCACCTTCTGGCAGAACCTGGGCTGGAGCTTCTACGTGGCGCTCGCCACGACGCTGGCCAACCTCGTCTTCTGCAGCCTCGCCGGCCACGCGTTCGCGCTGCTCGAGTTCGCCGGCAAGGAGCGCTTCTACGCCGCGGTGATGATGACGATGCTGCTGCCGGCCTTCCTGTTCATGGTGCCCACCGCGCTGACCATGAGCTGGCTGGGCTGGACCAACGAGGAGCGCGCGCTGATCGTGCCCGCCGCCTGCAGCGCGCTCGGCATCTTCCTGATGCGCCAGTACATCGAGGCCGCGATCCCGCGCGACCTCGTCGAGGCCGCGCGCCTGGACGGCTGCAGCGAGTTCGCGATCTGGTGGCGCGTGGTGCTGCCGCTGCTGGGCCCGGCGCTGGGCACGCTGGCGCTGATCACCTTCATCGGTTCCTGGAACAACTTCATCAGCCCGCTGGTGGTGATGCGCGACATGGATCGCTACACGCTGCCATTGGCGCTGCGCTCGCTGCAGGGCTCGGGGCAGACGCCCTGGGGCGCGCTGTGCGCCGGCGCGGCCATCGCGGTGCTGCCGCTGCTCGTGATGTTCGCCCTCGCCTCGCGCCGCCTCATCGACGGCCTCACCGCGGGAGCCGTCAAGCACTGACCCCACCCCACGCGAGCCGCGGCGAACCCCACGCGGCTTTTTCAAGAACTGTCCTGATAACGATTTCAACGCCGCGGAAACGCAGCGTTTCATCGAACACCAAACCGATGTCCAACCCGCACGCCCCCCTCACGCTCTCGCCCCGCACCCGCGCCACGCTGTCGCGCGACTTCACCTGGGGCGTGGCCACCAGCGCCTACCAGATCGAGGGCGCCGCCGCCGCCGACGGCCGCGGGCCGTCGATCTGGGACACCTTCGCGCACACCGCCGGCAAGACGACGCGCGGCGAGACCGGCGACGTCGCCTGCGACCACTACCACCGCTGGCCCGGCGACGTGGCGCTGATGGCCTCGCTGGGCCTGGACGCCTACCGCTTCTCGATCTCCTGGTCGCGCGTGCAGCCGCTGGGCCACGGCGCCTGGAACGAGCCGGGCCTGGCGTTCTACGACCGCCTCGTCGACGGACTGCTGGCCGCCGGCCTGCGCCCGCACGCCACGCTGTACCACTGGGACCTGCCGCAGGGCCTGCAGGACGCCGGCGGCTGGGCCGCGCGCGAGACGGCGCTGCGCTTTGCCGACTATGCCGAATGCATCGCGCGCCGGCTGGGCGATCGCCTCGCGTCGATCTCCACGCACAACGAGCCCTGGTGCACCGCGGTGCTGGGCCACGAGCGCGGCCAGTTCGCCCCCGGCTTCAAGGACGCGGCGCTCGCCGCCGACGTGTCGCACCACCTGCTGCTGTCGCACGGGCTCGCGCTGCAGGCGATGCGCGCGACGGGCTGCCGCAGCCCCCTGGGCATCGTGCTGAACCAGTCGTCCGCGAGCGCCGCCACCGACAGCGCCGCCGACCGTGCCCTGGCCGCCAGCGAGTACGCGCGCTTCGTGCGCTGGTACATGGAGCCGATCTTCGCCGGCGGCTACCCGCAGGACGCGGCCATCCGCCACTATCCGCGCAACATCCAGCCCGGCGACTTCGCGACCATCGGCCAGCCGCTGGATTTCCTCGGCGTCAACTACTACACGCGCATCTGGGCCAGCGCGGCCACGCCGCCGCTGCCCGCGCCGCGCGCGCTCGGCGTCACCGACATGGGCTGGGAGATCCACCCCGAGGGCCTGACCGAGCTGCTGGTGGACCTGCACCGCCGCTACCCCGGCCTGCCGCCCATCTACCTGATGGAGAACGGCATGGCCAACGCGGACACCGTCGTCGACGGCCGCGTGGCCGACGCGGCGCGCATCGCCTACATGCACGGCCACCTCGAGGCGCTGGCCCGCGCGCGCGAAGCGGGCGTCGACATCCGCGGCTTCTTCTACTGGAGCCTGCTGGACAACTACGAATGGGACTCCGGCTACGACAAGCGCTTCGGCCTCGTGCACGTGGACTACGCGACCCAGGCGCGCACGCCCAAGGACAGCGCGCTATGGTACC
>JBJMWE010000034.1:0-20293 GCA_045810285.1 Vitreoscilla sp.
AACGCCCGCACCGGCGTCACGACAGCCTAGCGGCGCGCGTGTCAGCCCTGCCCTCGACCATCGGCATTCCGGCGCCGCGCGCCTCCGTGGCCGAGCTGCGCGAGCGCTTCCGCGCCGGCAAGGCGGCGCTGCTGACCCGCTTCGCGGAGTCGCGCGCCACTGCGCCGGCTGCCACCAGCCTGCTGCGCGCGCTGGCCAGGCATGTCGACCAGACGCTGGTCGAGCTCTGGACGCATGCCGGCATGCCCGCCGGCGCGGCGCTGCTGGCCGTCGGCGGCTACGGCCGCGGCGAGCTGTTCCCGTATTCGGACGTCGACGTGCTGGTGCTGCTGCCCAACGACCATGACTGCGCGTCCGACGGGCTGCGCGGCACGATCGAGGGCTTCATCACGGCCTGCTGGGACATCGGGCTGGAGATCGGCTCGTCCGTGCGCACGCTCGACGAATGCGTGACCGAGGCGCGCGCCGACGTCACCGTGCAGACCGCGTTGCTCGAGAGCCGCCTGCTGACCGGCTCGCGCCGCATGTTCAATGCGTTCAGGCGCGTCAACGCCGACGCGATGGACGCGCGTGCGTTCCTGCGCGCCAAGACCTTCGAGATGCGCCAGCGCCAGGTCAAGTACGAGGACACGCCGTACTCCCTCGAGCCCAATTGCAAGGAAAGCCCGGGCGGCCTGCGCGACCTGCAGGTGCTCGGATGGATCTCGCGCGCCGCCGGCCTGGGCCGCACCTGGAGCGAGATGGCCGCGCACGGCCTGCTGACAGCGTTCGAGGTCAAGCAGCTGCAGCGCCACGAGGGCACGCTCAAGCTGATCCGCGCGCGCCTGCACCTGGTCGCACGCCGGCGCGAGGACAGGCTGGTGTTCGACCTGCAGACGGCCGTGGCCGAGTCCTTCGGCTACCAGGGCAATACGACCATGCGCGCATCCGAGATGCTGATGCAGCGCTACTACTGGGCGGCCAAGGCCGTCATGCAGCTGAACCAGGTGCTGCTGCTCAACCTGGAAGAACGCATCAGCGGCTCGGAAGACCTGCCGATGCAGCCGCTCAACGAGCGCTTCCTGGACCGCAGCGGCCTGCTGGAGGTCGTCGACGACGACCTGTACCTGCGCGAGCCGCACGCCATCCTCGAGACCTTCCTCCTGTACCAGACCACCGAAGGCCTGCAAGGCCTGTCGGCGCGCACGCTGCGCGCGCTCTACAACGTGCGCAACCAGATGAACGGCGCCTTCCGCAAGGATCCGGTCAACCGCGCGCGCTTCCTGGCCATCCTGCAGGCGCCCGAGGGGCAGACGCACGCGTTCCGGCTGATGAACGCCACGTCGGTGCTGGGCCGCTACCTGTGGGTGTTCCGCCGCATCGTCGGACGGATGCAGCACGACCTGTTCCACGTCTACACGGTCGACCAGCACATCCTGATGGTGCTGCGCAACGTGCGCCGCTTCTTCATTCCCGAGCACGCGCACGAGTACCCGAAGTGCACGGCGCTGGCCGCCAGCTTCGACAAGCCGTGGCTGCTGTACATCGCCGCGCTGTTCCACGACGTCGCCAAGGGCCGCGGCGGCGACCACTCCGAGCTGGGCGGCGCCGAGGTGCGCCGCTTCTGCCGCGACCACGGCCTGCCCAGGGAAGACGCCGACTTCATCGAGTTCCTGGTGCGCCAGCACCTGACGATGAGCAACGTGGCGCAGAAGGAAGACCTGTCCGACGCGGACGTCATCGCCGACTTCGCCGCCAAGGTCGACAACCCGCGCCGCCTGACCGCGCTGTACCTGCTGACGGTGGCCGACATCCGCGGCACCAGCCCCAAGGTCTGGAACGCGTGGAAGGGCAAGCTGCTGGAAGACCTCTACCGCCTGACGCTGCGCAAGCTCGGCGGCGAGGTGCTGGCGCTCGACGCCGAGATTGAGGCACGCAAGAAGGAGGCGCGCCAGATCCTCGCGCTGCACTCCGCGCTGCCCGGCACCGAGACGCCGCTGTGGAGGACGCTGGACCTCGGCTACTTCGTGCGCCACGACCCGAACGAGCTGGCCTGGCACGCGCGCTCCCTGTGGCGCCACCTCGAGACGACGATCCCCGTCGTGCGCGCCCGGCCCGCCCCGCACGGCGAAGGCCTGCAGGTGCTGCTGTTCTCGCCCGACCGCGCCGACCTGTTCGCGCGCATCTGCGGCTACTTCGACGGCGCCGGCTTCTCCATCCAGGATGCCAAGATCCACACCACCAACGCCGGCTTCGCGCTCGACACCTTCCAGGTCGTCAACCCGGCCTACGAGGACGACGGCCCCGCCGGCTACCGCGACCTGATCCCGCTGGTCGAGCACCAGGCCGCGCTGGCAGCCGGCTCCGAGGGCCCGCTGCCCACGCCGCGCGCCAGCCGCGTCTCGCGCCGCGTGAAGTCGTTCCCGGTGGTGCCGCGGGTGTCGCTGCGCCCGGACGAGCGCGCGCAGCGCTGGCTGCTGTCCATCAGCGCCAGCGACCGGTCCGGCCTGCTGTACGCCGTCGCCCGCGTGCTGGCGCAGTACCGCATCAACCTGCAGCTGGCCAAGGTGTCGACGCTCGGCGAACGCGTGGAGGACACCTTCCTCGTGGACGGCGCCGCGCTGCAGAACAACCGGCTGCAGATCCAGGTGGAGACGGAGCTGCTGGACGCGATCTCGGCGAGCTAGTGTCGAACGGGGCCGCGTTGGCAGAGCACGGCGCCTTCGTCGCCCGCGCGCCGCGCGCGCTCATCGCCGGTTCGCCGCGTCCTCGATCGCCTTGTCGCGCAGGCGGTCGCGTTCTTCGGGATCCATCGGCTTGACGATGGGGCCGCCCAGCGCGGACGACGCCCGCGCGGGTGCCGGCCTGGGGAACGCGGTCACCGTGACGGTGCCCCCGCTGGCCGCGACCTCGCGGGTGCCGGCGGGGCACGGGCCGTCGCTGTAGCTGGTGCCGTGCGCGCCCACGCACTTGTGCACGCCGGCGGCCTTGAACGTGGCGGCGGCGTCGGGCGTGCTGCTCTCCGGCTGCACGCCGAGGACGCGTGCCGCGCCGGCGACGGGCGCGGACGCGCGCCAGTACCAGGCGGCGGCCGCCAGGCCGAGCATGACCACCGCCGCGATCACCAGGCGCAGTCTCGAATTCATGCGGACGCCCCCCTCGTCGCTGCGCGCGTGGACACGGTCACGCGTGACGCTCGCGCGCGCAGCAGGCGCTGCTCCAGCGGCGTGGACACGAAGCGCCCGACCAGCCAGCCCAGCGCCCAGGTGCCGGCCAGCACGGGCGGGTAGCACAGGACGCCCCAGCGCAGGTCGCCGCCGGCCGCATCGAAGCGGTCGACGACGAGCCAGACGACGAACATGTGCGTCAGGTAGATCTCGTAGCTGAGGCGGCCGAGCGAGCGCAGCCATGCGAAGGCGCGCGATGCGCGCGCGACGCCAGCTAGCGCGCGCCAGCGCGCCGCGATCACCGACGCGGCCGCCGAGCCCGTCAGCACCAGCATGTAGCCGTGGTGGAGCGTGCGCCACAGCTCGGCGCCCGCGAACCAGACCGTGACCAGGCCGAGTGCGCCGAGCGCGGTCGTCCAGCGCCGCGTCGACGCGCGCACCGACGGCCAGCGCCGCACCAGCAACGCGGCGAGCACGCCCGTGGCAATGGCCGCCATGCCCTGCAGGGTGTTCTCCTCCGCCCAGATCGGGTCGTGGTGGATGCCCGCGCGCACGAACGGAATCGACAGGGCCAGCACCGCCAGCGGGGGCACCAGCAGCCAGGTACGACGCAGCGCGAGACACACCCACGGGAACGCGAGGTAGAACAGCTCCTCGATGGACAGCGACCACAGCACGCCCCATCCCGCCGGCAGCCAACCCGTGCGCGCCTGGTAGACGTTCACGGTCAACCCCAGGGCCGCGGCGACCATGCCGCCCAGCGTCTGCCGCGGCTGCTCCGTCACGTAGTGCGGTGCGCCGGCCAGCGCCAGCACCGACAGCACGGCCACCAGCAGCCACAGCGTCGGCAGGATGCGCGCCGCGCGCCGCATGTAGAACGCCCGCACGTCGATGGCCGCCGGCGTGCCCCAGCGCGCGAGCGAGTTCGACGTGATGAGGAAGCCCGAGATCACGAAGAACAGGAACACGGCCTCGAAGCCGTTGTATTGCACGCCTTCCAGCACGCGCAGCGGCAGCCAGTCGGCCAGCACACCCTTGTCCAGCGGCACGCGGATGGCGGTGTGGTGCAGCACCACCAGGAGGATGGACAGGCCGCGCAGCAGGTCGATACCGGGGTTGCGGGCCCGGCGGCCACGCTCGCCGGACATCACTTCGTCCGCACCGCACGCGACGCGCGGGCCGTGGCGCAGGTCCTCCATCGTCTCCTCCCTGGAGCTCTTTCGACTCATGCGCCATTATGAATGCGGCCGCGCAGCGAAGGCGAGTCGCGCCGCACGCCGATCCTCATCGCGTGCCGCGCCGGATCACCTTCTGGCCGCCGCCGCGGCCCGCGCCCGGAGCCGGTGATGGCGGAACGCGCCGTAGACGCCCGCGAGGCTCGTACCGATGAGGATCAGCCAGGCGTTGTTCAGCACCAGCGTGCCCGTCACCACGTACAGCGCGATCTTGGGCAGCAGGAAGTCGATCAGCAGCAGCACCGCGCAGACGCGGCTCCGCCGATGCACGCCATACGCCAGACCGAGCATCAACGCCGTCTCGGGCAGCAGGTGCGGGAGCAGCGTCGACGCGGCGGGGGGATGCAGGCCGCTGAACGCGCCGGCCCACAGCACGATGACGTTCAGCAGCACGCCGGCGAGCGCGAGCTTGATCGCGAAGAGCACGTCGGATGGCGGCTCGAATGCGACGGGTGCCGCGGGCTCGGCGAGCGCGGCCTTCGGCGGCGCGAAGCGCGTTTCGTTCAATGGGTGCTCCAGGGTCGTTCTCGTGCGCCGGATTGTCCGGCGGCCCCGGGCGCCGCGGAATGATGGAAGTCCCGACGCCGCGCTTTCGCTCAAGGCGCCGAGCACCACTGCTGCTCGCAGGGCACGCCGTTGCGATCGCCATCCATCGTGACGCCCTCGCAATGCGTCAGGAACCATGTCGCCTCTTCGCAGGATGTCATCTGCGAGCAATGGGTACGGCCGTCGCAGCGGCGGTTCGCGGCTTCGGCGTCGACGACGGGTCGGGCCGGTGCCGCTGCCGGTGCGGACCGATCGGGCAGCACCACCGCGTGCGCCGTGGGACGCATGCGCCAGGACGCCACGGCGGCCGCGGCCACGAGCGCGATCACCGCCCACGCCAGCGCCGGGCCGCGGCGCCGCTGGAGCAGCGCGCGTGATGCCGGACGCGGTTCGAAGCGCAGTTCGGGCCGGGCGGCCATCGGGACCGCATTGCGCGCGTCGGCCAGGCGGACGTTCACTGCACGCTTGCGCCCTTGCGCATCGCGTTCGACATCGAAGACCAGGCGCGCGCCCTTCGCCGGCCGCGTGCCGTCGCGCGGCAGCGCGCTGGCGTGCACGAACACGCGTTCGCGCGTGGCGTCGACCTCGACGAAGCCGAAGCCCCGCTCGTCGTTCCACTGCTGAAGGCGGCCTTCGAAGGGCATGGCGCGCGGGCTCTCCCCATGTGCAAAGACCTCGAAGCGCGCGAACGCTTCGAGGCCCTGGCGGTGCGATGCGGGCGGGATCAGCCCATGTGCAGGCCGCCGTTCACCGCGAACTCGGCGCCGGTGGTGAAGCCCGATTCGGGGCCGGCGAGCCAGGCCACGATGGAAGCGATCTCGTCGGGCGTGCCCAGGCGCTTGACCGGGATGGTGGCGACGATCTTCTCGAGCACCTCGGGCTTGATCGCGTTGACCATGTCCGTGCCGATGTACCCCGGGCTGACGGTGTTGACCGTGACGCCCTTGTTGGCCATCTCGAGCGCCAGCGCCATCGAGAAGCCGTGCATGCCGGCCTTGGCCGCCGAGTAGTTCGTCTGGCCGGCCTGGCCCTTGGCGCCGTTGACCGACGAGATCTGGATGATGCGGCCGGAGCCTTTCTCGACCATGTCCGCCACCACCTGCTTGGTGACGTTGAACATCGAGGTCAGGTTGGTGCCGATGACCGCGTCCCAATCCTCGCGCGTCATCTTCAGGAACATGCGGTCGCGCGTGATGCCGGCGTTGTTGACCAGCACGTCGATGACGCCGTGTTCTTCCTTGGCCTGCTTGAAGGCCGACACGGTCGACTCCCAGTCGGCCACGTTGCCCACCGAGGCGTAGAACGTGTAGCCCAGCGCCTTCTGCTCGCCGATCCACTTCGCGTGGTCGCGGCTCGGGCCGCAGCCCGCGATCACCTTGAAGCCGTCGCGATGCAGGCGCTGGCAGATGGCGGTACCGATGCCGCCCATGCCCCCGGTCACGTACGCAACTTTCTGGCTCATGTCATGTCTCCTTGAGGATTGTGTATTGGGGTGCCGCGGAGGGCGAATTCACTATCGCGCTTTGCGCCCGGTGCCGCTCTCGGGGCGAACCCGAGGCGGCGACCCGTGGATCAGGGGCGTTCGACCGTCAACGCGACGCCCATGCCGCCGCCGATGCACAGCGAGGCGATGCCCTTCCTGGCCTCGCGGCGCTGCATCTCGTGCAGCAGCGTCACGAGGATGCGCGCGCCCGACGCACCGATCGGGTGCCCGATGGCGATCGCGCCGCCGTTGACGTTGACCTTGCTGGTGTCCCAGCCCATTTCCTGGTGCACCGCGCAGGCCTGCGCTGCGAAGGCCTCGTTGATCTCGAGCAGGTCGAGGTCGGCGGGCTTCCAGCCGGCGCGCTCGAGCGCCTTGCGCGCGGCGGGCACCGGGCCCATGCCCATGTAGGCGGGGTCGAGGCCGGCGCTGGCGTAGGACGCGATGCGCGCCAGCGGCTTCAGGCCGAGTGCGTCGGCACGGGCAGCCGACATCACCACCACGCCGGCGGCGCCGTCGTTCAGGCCCGAGGCGTTGCCGGCGGTCACCGAGCCGGCCTTGTCGAACGCGGGACGCAGGCCTGCCAGCGCCTCGGCCGTGGACTTGCGGTTGATGAACTCGTCGGCGTCGAACAGGACGGGGTCGCCCTTCTTCTGCGGGATCGCGACCGGCACGATCTCGTCCTTGAACCGGCCGGCATCCTGCGCCGCAGCGGCCTTCTGCTGCGACGCGAACGCCAGCGCGTCCTGCTGCTCGCGCGAGATGCCGTACTTCTTGGCGACGTTCTCGGCGGTGATGCCCATGTGGTACTGGTTGTAGACGTCCCACAGGCCGTCGGTGATCATGGTGTCGACCAGCTTCCAGTCACCCATGCGCTGGCCGTCGCGCGAGTTCGGCAGCACGTGGGGCGACAGGCTCATGCTCTCCTGGCCGCCGGCCAGCACGATGTCTGCGTCGCCGTCGCGGATCGCCTGGGCCGCCAGCATCACGGCCTTCAGGCCCGAGCCGCAGACCTTGTTGATGGTCATGGCCGGCACGCCGTGGCCCAGGCCGCCCTTGATGACCGCCTGCCGCGCCGGGTTCTGGCCGGTGCCCGCCTGCAGCACCTGGCCGAGGATGACCTCGCTGATCTGCTCGCCGGTGAGCCTGGAGCGCTCCAGCAGCGCCTTCAGCACGATGGCGCCGAGCTCGGACGCCGGGACCTTGGCGAGCGAGCCGCCGAACTTGCCGACGGCGGTGCGGGCGGCGGCGACGATGACGATGTCTGTGGTCATTGAAATTCTCCTGCGGGGCGGAATGATACGGTATGGGGTATGACCGGCAAGTGTCCGATCAAGGGATGGGTCAGGCTTTCTGTTGCACGTAGCGGCCGGGAGCCGGCTCGATGGCCTTGAAGCCGCGGCCGCCGGGCGCCTTGGGCGCCGGCACGTCGCCGCCACCGAAGCCGGCCAGCCACTGCGTCCAGCCCGTCCACCAGCTGCCCGGGTGCTCGGTGGCGCCGGCCAGCCAGGCGTCGGCCGAGACGGCGGGTTTCTCGTTCGTCCAGTGGCTGCGCTTGCCGGCCTTGGGCGGATTGATCACGCCGGCGATGTGGCCCGATGCGCCCAGCACGTAGCGCGTCTTGCCGCCCAGGATACGGGTGGACTCCCAGGCGCCCTTCCACGGAACGATGTGGTCCTCGCGTGAACCATAGATGAACGCGGGCGCCTTGATTTGCGACAGGTCAAGCTTCTCGCCGCAGACCGTCAACGCGCCCGGCTCGCGCAGCCGGTTCTCGAGGTAGGTGTTGCGCAGGTACCAGCAGTACATCGGCCCGGGCATGTTGGTGGCGTCGCTGTTCCAGTACAGCAGGTCGAACGCGGGCGGCTTGTCGCCCTTGAGGTAGTTGCCCACGACGTAGTTCCACACCAGGTCGTTGGGGCGCAGGAAGCTGAACGTGCTGGCCAGCTCGCCGCCCTTGAGCAGCTTCGGTCCCGCGGGCGCCTGCGCGCCGATGGTCATCTCGCGCAGTTGCACGGAGGCCTCGTCGACGAAGATGTCCAGCACGCCGGTGTTGGAGAAATCGAGGAAGGTGGTGAGCAGCGTCAGGCTCTCGGCGGGCTGCCTGCCGCGCGCCGCGAGCACGCCCAGGGCGGTGGCCAGCAGCGTGCCGCCCACGCAGAAGCCGAGCGTGTTGATCGTCTTCGCGCCGGTGATCTGCTGCACCACCTCGATGGCCTTGATCACGGCATTCTCGATGTAGTCGTCCCAGGTGCGGTCCTGCATCGACTCGTCGGGATTGCGCCAGCTGATGACGAAGGTGCGATGGCCTTCGGACACCGTGTGGCGGATCAGCGAGTTGGCCGGCTGCAGGTCCAGGATGTAGTACTTGTTGATGCACGGCGGCACGAACAGCATCGGCCGCGCATGCACCTGCGGCGTCAACGGCTTGTACTCGATCAGCTGCAGGTATTCGTTCTCGAAGACGACCGCGCCTTCGGTGGTGGCCACGTTGCGGCCCACCTCGAACACCGACTCGTCGGTCTGCGACAGATGGCCCTGCTGCACGTCGTCCCACAGGTGCTGCAGGCCGTGCGACAGACTCTCGCCCTTGGTCTCGATCGCCTTGCGCTGGGCCTCGGGGTTCAGCGCGAGGTAGTTGGCCGGGCTCGCGGCGTCGACGAACTGCTGCACGGCGAATCGCACGCGCGCCTTGGTCTTCTCGTCGCCCTGCAGGCTGTCGGCCAGCTGCGTGAGCGTGCGCGCGTTGAGCAGGTACAGCTGCGCGGTGAACGCCGCGGTCGGGTTCTTCGCCCAGTCGTCGCTCGAGAAGCGGCGGTCGCCGATCGCGGCAGGCTCGGCCGGCTTGTCCTGCGTGCCGAACAGCGGCATGCGGTCGACCGCGCCGTTCCACAGCGAAGTCGCGTGGTTCACGTACTGCTCCTGCAGCTGCGCCAGCGTGGCCTGCGGCACCTGCAGGCCGCTGAGCGAATTGAGGAAGCCGCCGATCGCGGCACCGAAGGCCTCGGGCCCGTGCGCGACCGCCTGGGTGGGGGACGCGGCGTGCGCGCGCCCGGCGGCACGCGCGATGTCCGCTTCGACGTCCTTGTCGGCGGGGGCTGCCGCAGCGCGGGCGCGGGGCGCGCGGCGGGCGGGACGCGCGGCCGTGCGGGCGGCCGTCTTGGAAGGGGTACTGCGAGCCATCAAGTCTCCTTTGCCACGCCTTCAGGCCGCGGCCGGGGGGCGCATGTCGAGCTCGCCGCCATCCGTCCAGGCGTGGACTTTCAGATCATCGGATCACGTGGGTGCCTCGCGAGCTTACCCCAGGCCAGTGACAAACTACCATTGCGCAAGATTGCTTACCGGACCACGAACGATGACCCCTTTCGAAGAAGCACGACCGTGCTGATCGTCGCCGTCGGCTGGGCCTATGTCGTGCTCATGATGGTGCTGGCCGAGGCCCTCGGCCCGGGCGGCACGGTGCTGGGCGCGATCGTCACGCTGTGCCTGTACGGACTGCTGCCGCTGGCGATCGTGCTGTACATCGGGAACACGCGGGCGCGCGCCCGCGCCCGCAAGGCAACGCCGGCCTCAGGCGACGTCGATCCAGGCGGCGGCGGCGAGGCGGCCGGTGACGCGGTCGCGCCGGTACGAGAAGAAGCGTGACGCGTCGCTGACGGTGCACTCGCCGCAGCCGGCGACGTCCGTCAACCCGAGGCGACGCAGCCGGCCCTCGGCGAGCGCGGGCAGGTCGGCGTGCCATTTCGGGACACCGTCGCGCGGCGGCGCCGGCACGAAGTGGCGCGCCTCGCCGTCGTGGAACGCGGCCAGCACGTCGGCCCCGACCTCGAACGCCGTCGGGCCGATCGACGCCCCCAGCCACGCGACGATGTCGCCCGCGCCCACGGGCACTGCGGCGCGGATCGCGTCGACGGTGGCCTCCAGCACGCCGGCGGCCAGCCCGCGCCAGCCCGCGTGCGCGGCGCCCACGGCGCGGCCGTCGCGGGTTGCGAACAGCACGGGCAGGCAGTCGGCCACCATCACCGTGCAGGCGATGCCCGGCACGGTGGTGATGCTCGCGTCGGCCCGCTCGATCGGTGCCTCGGGCCCGAGGTGGCTGGCCGCCAGCCGCACGACGCGCGTGCCGTGCACCTGGTCGAGGAACACCGGCGTCGCGCCGAGCGTGGCCGCGAAGCGGCGGCGGTTCTCGGCGACGGCGATCTGGTCCAGCGGGTCGGGCGTCTGCGCCTTCAGGTTCAGCGTGTCGAACGGCGCCACGCTGACGCCGCCCTGGCGCGTGGTCATCAACGCGCCCGTGCCCTTGGGCCAGGACGACGGCCGGAAGAAGGCGCCGATCGGCAGCGGGTCGACGATCTCGAGCGGCATCTCAGGACCGCCCCGCCACCCGAAGGCGCTGGGACGCCCCCGCGGGCGCCGGTGAACGAAGCGGGCGAAACATCGTCATGACGGCTATTCCGCGTCGGGACAGGCCGACGGCTGGGTGTCGGCGAACGCGGGCAGCGCCATGCAGGCGGCGTGCACGCGCATGACCTGGGGCACGTGGCCCAGCTCGCACTTGAAGCGCTGGGCGTTGAAGACCTGCGGCACCAGCACGCAGTCGGCCAGGCCCGGCGCCGCGCCGTCGCAGAACATGGCGGGCCGCGCCGCGAGCTGGCGTTCGACCACCTCGAGGCCACTCTCCACCCAACGGCGGATCCAGGCCGTCTTCGCGTCATCGCTCGCGCCCAGCGTGCCGGTCAGGTAGCCCAGCACGCGCGTGTTGTTCAGCGGGTGGATCTCGCAGGCGATGTCCTGCGCCAGCGCGCGCACGCGGGCGCGGCCGGCCGCGTCACGCGGGAGCAGCGGCGGCTCGGGGACGGTCTCGTCGAGGTATTCGATGATGGCCATCGACTGGTGCAGGCGCAGGCCGTCGTCGGTCACCAGCAGCGGCACGAGGCCCGAGGTCGACTTCTCGATGTAGTCGGGCGACGACTGCTCCTTCTTCAGCAGGTGCACGGCGCGGTAGTCGACGTCCACGCCCTTGAGCGCCAGCGCGATGCGCACGCGCCAGCTGGCCGACGAGCGGAAGTAGCTGTAGAGCTCCACGGCCGCCGTCCTAGCGCAGCGTGACGACGAGCTCGCCCAGGCCCGCGATGCGGCCGGTGAGCGTCTGGCCGCGGGCCACCGCCGCCACGCCCGCGGGCGTGCCGGTGAAGATGAGGTCCCCGGGCTTGAGCGTCCAGGCGCGGCTGAGCCAGGCGATCGTCTCGCGCACGTTCCAGATCAGGTCGGAGAGGTCGCCCTTCTGGCGGCGCGCGCCGTCGACGTCCAGCGTGATGGCGCCGGTGGCCAGCTCGCCCGTCTCCTCGATGCGGGCGATCTCGCCGATGGGCGCCGACTGGTCGAAGCCCTTGGCGATGGACCACGGCCGGCCCGCCTTCTTGGCCGCGGCCTGCAGGTCGCGCCGGGTCATGTCGAGCCCGATGGCGTAGCCGAAGACCAGGCGCGGCGCGTCCTCCTCGGCCACGTCGCGGCCGTTGCCGGCGGCGGCGTCGCCGATCGCCACCACCAGCTCGACCTCGTGGTGCAGGTCGGCGGTGAGCGTCGGGTAGTCCATCAAGCCCGTCTCGCCGGCGCTTACGGGCAGCACGGCGTCGGCCGGCTTCATGAAGAAGAACGGCGACTCGCGGGCGTCATGGCCCATCTCCGCGGCGTGCTCGGCATAGTTGCGGCCCACGCAGTAGATGCGGTGGACGGGAAACTCGCCGCCCCCGCGAACGGGCACGCGCGGGACGACGGGGACGGTGATGACATCGGTCATGACGGACATTCCAGGGCAGTCGGCGGGGATCGGACGACTATGCCACGCGGGCGCGCGCCGATCGCCGCGTGGGGATGCCCGCTACACTGGCCAGAACCCGCGAGACCGCCCATGTTCAGCCCCCGCTCGATCCGCCATTGCCGCGCCTGCGGCGCGCCGACCGCCTACCGCGAGCCGCCCGACGACAACCGGGAACGCGCGATCTGCTCGTCCTGCGGCACCATCCACTACGAGAACCCGCTCAACGTCGTGGGCACGGTGCCGGTGTGGGACGGCAAGGTGCTGCTGTGCCTGCGCAACATCGAGCCCCGTAAGGGATTCTGGACACTTCCCGCCGGGTTCATGGAATTGAACGAGACCACGGAACAAGGCGCGCTGCGCGAGACCGAAGAGGAATCCGGCGCAAAAGTGCGCATGGGGCCGCTGTTCACGCTGCTCAACGTGCCCCACGTCGGGCAGGTCCACCTCTACTATCGCGCCGAGATGACCGGACCCGGGCTCGATCCCGGCCCGGAGACGATCGAGGCCCGGCTGTTCGGCGAGTCCGAGATCCCCTGGGACTCTCTGGCCTTCAAGACCGTGAAGGTGACGCTGGAACACTTCTTCGCCGACCGGCGCACGGGTCAATTCACGGTGCACTGCGCCGATATCGCATGACGGGACGCCCGCTGGGTGTCCTCAACGAGACCAACCCCAGATGAGCGTTCCCTCCTCCGCCGTACCGCCCGCCTCGCCCGCCCAGCCGCCCGCGGCGGCGCCGGCCGCGCCCCGGGCCGCGCCGGCGTCGGTGTCCGGGGGAGCCGTCCGGCAGGATCTCGTGCATCCCGACCCCCTGCTCGACTGCCTGGTCGAGGTATGCCGGCTGCACGGCCAGCACGCGACGCGGGCGTCGCTGTCGGCCGGCCTGCCGCTCAGCCATGGCCGCCTGACGCTCAACCTGGCCGAGCGCGCCGCCGCGCGCGCCGGCATGGCCACCAAGCTGCAGCGCGTGGCCATCGGGGAGATCGACACCGCCACCCTGCCCGTCATCCTGCTGCTGGACGGCGACAAGGCCTGCGTGCTGCTCGGCCGCGAACAGGGCCGCCACCGCGTGCTGCTGCCCGAGACGGGCCAGGGCACCGTGTTGCTGGACGACGCCGAGCTCGCCAGCCGCGCCACCGGCCTGGCGCTGTACGTCCGGCCGCACTTCCGCTTCGACAAGCGCACCGAGACGGTGGCCCAGCCGACGCAGGGCCACTGGTTCTGGAGCGCCCTGCTCGGACAGCGCCTCGTCTACAAGGACATCCTCTGGGCCGCCGCGCTGATCAACCTGTTCGCGCTGGCGCTGCCGCTGTTCTCGATGAACGTCTACGACCGCGTCGTGCCCAACGCAGCGTTCGAGACGCTGTGGGCGCTGTCCATCGGCGTGCTGCTGATCCTGGGCTCGGACCTGCTCATGCGCAAGCTGCGCAGCCGCTTCGTCGACGAGGCCAGCGCGCGCATCGACGTGAAGATCTCCGCCACGCTGCTGGAGCGCGTGCTGGGCATGCGGCTTGAGAACCGGCCCGAGTCGGTGGGCTCGTTCTCGCAGAACCTGCGCGGCTTCGAGCAGGTGCGCGACGTCATCACCTCCACCACCGTCACCGCGCTGGTCGACCTGCCGTTCGCGCTGCTGTTCCTCGTCGTCATCGTCTGGATCTCGCCGTGGCTGATGATCCCGGTGGTGCTGTCGTTCGCCGGCGTGCTCGCCTACGGCTGGATCGTGCAGAAGAAGCTCCATGCGCTGGCCGAGACCACGTACAAGGCCAGCGCAGTGCGCAACGCGACGCTGGTGGAGTGCCTCACGGGCATCGAGACGATCAAGGCGCAGGGCGCCGAGAGCCTGATCCAGGCGCGCTGGGAACGCACCAACGTCCACCTGGCCGCCACCAACGTGAAGATGCGCAGCCTGTCCTCGGGCTCGATCTACGTCACGTCCACGATCACGCAGCTCATGAGCGTGGTGCTCGTGATCGTGGGCGTGTACCTGATCGGCGAGAAGTCGCTGACGATGGGCGCGCTGGTGGCCGTCAACATGCTGGCGGGCCGGGCGATGGCGCCGGCCGGGGCCATCGTGGGCCTGCTGATGCAGTACCAGGGCGCGCGCACCGCGCTCGAGGGCCTCGAGAAGATCATGCGCACCGCGGTCGAACGCCCGCAGGACGCCACCTTCGTGGAACGGCGCGACCTGGAGGGCGCGATCGAGTTCCGCAACGTCGCCTTCCACTACCCGAACCGGCGCGAGAACGCGCTGGACGGCATCAGCTTCAAGATCAAGCCCGGCGAGAAGGTGGCGTTGATCGGCAAGGTCGGGTCCGGCAAGTCCACCATCCAGCGCCTGGCGATGGGCCTGTTCCAGCCCACGGCCGGCGCCGTGCTGGTGGACGGCATCGACCTGCGCCAGGTCGACCCGGCCGACCTGCGCCGCAACATGGGCTACGTGTCGCAGGACGTGCTGCTGTTCTACGGCAGCCTGCGCGAGAACATCGCCTTCGGCATGCCCTACGCCGAGGACGGCGCCATCGTGGCGGCCGCCGAGGTGGCCGGCCTGACCGAGACGGTCAACCGCCACCCCGCCGGCTTCGACATGCCCGTGGGCGAACGCGGCGAATCGCTGTCCGGCGGCCAGCGCCAGAGCGTGGGCATCGCGCGCGCCGTGCTGCACAACGCGCCGATGCTGCTGCTGGACGAGCCCACCAGCGCGATGGATTTCTCCTCTGAGGCGCAGATCACCCAGCGCCTGATGGCGTTCGCCAGCAACAAGACGGTGGTGCTGGTGACGCACCGCACCTCGCTGCTGCAACTGGTGGAACGCGTGATCGTCATCGACGGCGGCAAGGTCGTGGCCGACGGCCCGCGGGACCGCATCATGGAAGCGCTGCAGAGCGGGCGCATCGCGAGGGCCCAATGAGTCTGGACCAGGACAACGTCGCCGCGCCGGACGCCAGGCCGCGCAAGCCCGCACCCGTGCCGGCGGCCAAGGCCCCGCCGCTGACCATCACCGCCACGCCCGCGCCCAAGGCCGCGGCCGCGCCCGCGGGCAAGCCCGCGCGACGCCGGAAATGGCGTGAGTGGCGCCTGCGCCTGGACGCCTGGCTGGCCGGCGCCCCGCTGCAGCCGGGCGAGATCCCCGGCATGGCCGTGTTCGAGCGCGAGGCCGTGGAGGTGATGTCGCGCCAGCACACGCTGCGCGCCCGCAAGATCACCCGCGTCGCGGCCTTCGTCATGGCCGCGCTGCTGCTCTGGTCGGCGTTCGCGCGCGTCGACGAGGTCACCCGCGGCGACGGCCGCGTCGTGCCGTCGAGGCAGCTGCAGGTGCTGCAGTCGCTGGACGGCGGCGTCGTGGAGCAGATCCTGGCGCACGAGGGCGACAAGGTCGAGGCCGGCCAGGTGCTGCTGATGATCGACCCGACGCGCGCCACCTCCGCGGTGGCCGACAGCGCGGCCCAGGGCTTCGCGCTCGAGGCGCGCGTGGCGCGCCTGCGCGCGCTCGCGCAGGGCACCAGCTTCCTGCCGCCCACACCGTCCAGCGACGAGGAGCGCGCGCTGGTCGAGGGGGAGAAGCGGCTGTACGACTCGCGCGTGACCGAGCTGCAGACGCAGGTGCAGATCGTGCACCAGCAGCTGTCGCAGCACGAGCAGGAAATGGCCGAGATGCAGGCCCGCAAGGCTGCCGCCCAGCGCGGGCTGGAGCTGTCCACGCAGGAGCTGAACCAGACGCGTCCGCTGCTGGCCACGGGCGCCGTGTCGCAGGTGGACATCCTGCGCCTGGAACGTGACGTCACGAAGAACCGCGGCGACATGGAGCAGGCGCAGGCGCAGATCGGCCGCGCGCGGGCCGCGATCCAGGAATCGAGCCGCAAGATCCAGGAGACCGAACTGGCGTTCCGCAACGAGTCGGGCCGCGAGCTGGCTGAAGGCGTGGGCAAGCTCAATGCGCTGAACCAGGGCCAGGCGGGCCTGGCCGACAAGGTCAGCAAGACGCAGGTGAAGTCGCCCGTGCGCGGCCGCGTCCAGCGGCTGCTGGCCAACACCGTGGGCGGCGTGGTGCAGCCGGGCAAGGACATCGTCGAGATCGTGCCGCTGGACGACTCCCTGGTGCTGGACGCCCGCGTGCAGCCGCGCGACATCGCCTTCATCCACCCGGGCCAGAAGGCCAACGTGAAGTTCACGGCCTACGACTTCTCGATCTACGGCGGCCTGGACGCCGACGTCGAGAACATCAGCCCGGACAGCGTGGTCGACGACAAGGGCAACGCCTACTACGTGGTGCGCGTGCGCACCCACCTGACCGGCTTCAACGACAAGCTGCCCATCATTCCGGGCATGACGGCCGAGGTGGATATCCTGACCGGCCAGAAGACGGTGCTGTCGTATTTGTTGAAGCCCGTCCTCAAAGTCAAGTCATACGCCCTGCGGGAACGCTGAGATATTGCCAACTAGTTGGCATGCGGGTCCACGCCCGCGATCGGAGCGCTCGTTCCGTTACTTTTTCACGGGTGTAGGGCATTCTCGCTATTGGCTGCCGCGGACGGTGGTCCGTGATCGCGATCACGGAAATCGGCCAGTTTGCGCCTTATAAGAATCTGGCGTTGCCCGGATAATCCTTCGGAACAGTTACAGGTACGGTGCGGCCGTCGTGCGACCAGGTCTTTCTGCTGAACTATTCGGCGGAGTGGCCGATACGACGACAAGCCGGTTCCGGTAACCAGGCTTTCTTCGGAGTATCCAGGCATGACGTCGTCTTCCCCGCTGACCCCCCGCCCGCAAGACGCCGTTCCTGGCCACGACGCGAAATCAGGTGCGGGCGTGCCGCACGCCGCCGCCGTGCACCCGGGCGAACGCCACTTGATCGAACGCGGCTACGTGCCGGTGCGCCAGCTCACGGGCAAGGTGGTCGGCGTCTGGGGCGACGCGCACATCCGCCACCACGACGGCGACGTGCGGCCGCTGCGCGTTGGCGACGTGGTGCGCAAGGGCGACGTGGTGCTCACCTCGCAGGACGGCATCGTCCAGATCGAGGGCGCGCATGCGAAGACGCTGCTGGCCACCGGCAACGACGACGTCGAACGCATCATCTCGCAGGTGGGCCAGGGCGACGCCGACGTCGTGCCGGCCGCCGGCCCCAACGGCGGCGCCGCCGGCAGCCTGGGCGAAGGCCTGCGCGTGGGCCGCGACAGCGAATCCATCACCGCCGCCGGCCTGGGCCAGGCCGATCCGGCCGCCGGAACGCCCACTGCCACGTCGCAGGGGCAGGCCGTCGCGCCGCTGGTCTCGGCACCCGTCGCGAACCCCGATTCGGAATCCACCGCCTCCAACACGCCGGTCACCTTCGATCCGCGCGGCAACGACGCGTCCACCAGCGCCGTCACGATCGTGGCCGTCGCCGGCCAACCGATCGCGCCGAACACCACCGTGACGCTGCCCCAGGGCACGGTCACGATGAACCCGGACGGCACGCTCACCTTCACGCCCGGCGTGGGCACGTCGGGCAGCGTCACCTTCACGTACACCGAGGCCAACGGCAGCGCCGGCACGTCCACCTCGACCATCACCGTCGACGTCGCCCCGCCCCCCGCGCCGCCGGCCTCCATCGGCCTGCAGCACGACGCGGCCGACGACACCGGCGCCTCGGCCACCGACAGCCTCACCGCCAACCCGCACCCCGTGCTCGCGGGCACGGGTGCGCCGTCGTCCACGGTCACCATCACCGTCACGCCCCCCGGCGGCCCGGCCGTCACCTACAGCGCCCCCACCGATGCCAACGGCCAGTGGACGCTCGATACCGCCACCGCCACGCCGAGCTCCGGCGCGCTGCCCGCGGGCGGCCTGCCCGACGGCAATGTCGCGCTCAGCGTCACCACCACCGACGCCGCCGGCACCCGCACCACCGCCACCGGCGCGTTCACGGAAGACCACACGCCGCCGGCCACGTCCATCGGCCTGGTGCACGACGCCGCCAACGACACCGGCGCCTCGGCCACCGACGGCGTCACGTCCAACCCCAGGCCCGTGCTCGCGGGCAACGGCGAGCCGAACGCCAGCGTCATCGTCACGCTGACCACGGCCGGCGGCGCCGCGATCACGTACACGGCCACGACCGACGCCGGCGGCCACTGGACGCTGGACACCGGCAGCGCGACCCCCACGTCCGGCGCGATGCCCGCTGCCGGCCTGCCTGAAGGCAACGTCGGCCTCCAGGTGACGTCCACCGACGCCGCCGGCAACGCGTCGACGGCCACCGGTTCGTTCACCGAAGACCACACCCCGCCCGCCGCCACGGTCGGCCTGCTGCATGACGCGGCCAACGACACCGGCGCCTCCGCGACGGACGGCGTCACCAGCAACGCCAGGCCCGTGCTCGCGGGCACGGGCGAGCCGTCCAGCACCGTTGCAGTGGTCGTCACGCCCAACGGCGGCAGCCCGATCACGTACACGGTCACCACCGACGCGAGCGGCCAGTGGCGTGTCGACACGGCCACCGCCACGCCCACCGCGGGCGCGATGCCCGCCGCGGGCCTGCCCGAGGGCCCGGTGGCGTTGCAGGCGACGTCCACCGACGCGGCCGGCAACACGACCACCGCCACCGGCTCGTTCACGGAAGACCTGACCCCGCCGACCGCCTCGATCGGCCTGCGCCACGACGCCGCGAACGACACCGGCACGTCGGCCACCGACAGCGTCACCCGCAATGGCCAGCCGGTGCTCGAAGGCACGGGCGAGGCGAACAGCACGGTCACGATCACCGTCACGCCGAACGGCGCCGGCCCGATCACGTACACGGCCGCCACGGACGCCAGCGGCGCCTGGTCGCTGGACACCGCCACCGCCACGCCGACCTCGGGCGCGATGCCCGCGGCGGGCCTGCCCGAAGGCGCCGTGGGCCTGTCCGTCTCCACGACCGACACGGCCGGCCACGCCACCACCGCCACCGGCTCGTTCACCGAAGACCGCACGCCGCCGACGACCACGGTCGGCCTGCTGCACGACGCCGGCAACGACACCGGCGCCTCGTCCACCGACGGCGTCACCGCCAACCCCAGGCCCGTGCTCGTGGGCACCGGCGAACCGAACGGCACGGTCACGATCGTCGTGACACCGGCCGGCGGCAGCGCCATCACGTACACGGCCACGGCGGACGCCGGCGGCCACTGGTCGGTCGACACGGCCACCGCCACGCCCACGTCCGGCAGCCTGCCCGCCGCCGGCCTGCCCGACGGCCCCGTGGCGCTGCAGGCGACGTCCACCGACGCCGCCGGCAACACGACCACCGCCAGCGGCACGTTCACGGAAGACCTCACGTCGCCCGCCGTCTCGATCGGCCTGAAGCACGACGCCGCCGACGACACCGGCGCGTCGGCCACCGACGACGTCACCAACAACACCAGGCCGGTGCTGGCCGGCACGGGCGAAGCGAACAGCACGGTCACGATCACGGTGACGCCGGCGTCCGGCGGCCCGATCACCTACACGGCCACCACGGATGCCAGCGGCGCCTGGTCGCTGGCCACCGCCACCGCCACGCCGACCTCGGGCACGATGCCCGCCGGCGGCCTGCCTGAAGGCACCGTAGGCCTGCAAGTCGCGTCCACCGACGCGGCCGGCAACACGAGCACCGCCACGGGCTCGTTCACGGAAGACCTGACGCCGCCGGCCGTCTCGATCGGCCTGCAGCACGACGCCGCCAACGACACGGGCGCGTCGTCCGCCGACAGCGTCACGAACAACACCCGCCCCGTCCTCGCGGGCACCGGCGAGGCCAACAGCACCGTCACCATCACCGTGACGCCGACATCGGGCGCGCCCGTCACCTGGAGCGCCGCCACGGACGCCGGCGGCCACTGGTCGCTGGACACCGCCAGCGCCGCGCCCGCCTCCGGCACCCTGCCCGCCGCGGGCCTGCCGAACGGCCCGGTGGGCCTGTCGGTCACGTCGACCGACGCGGCCGGCAACACGACGACCGCCACCGGCTCGTTCACGGAAGGCCTGACGGCGCCGACCGTGTCGATCGGCCTGCAGCACGACGCCGCCTACGACACCGGCGCCTCGGCCACCGACGATCTCA
>JBJMWE010000035.1:0-6592 GCA_045810285.1 Vitreoscilla sp.
CGCTTCGGCCGCGTCAACGAGGCCTACGGACGCGATTTCGGCGACCAGGTGATCAAGGCGGTGGCCGACGCGCTGCGCACGCTGGTGCCCGCCGGCGCGACGCTCGCGCGCGTGGACGGCGAGGCGTTCGGCCTGCTGGTGTCCGGGTTCGACGCCGCCGCCGCGCTGCTGCTGGCCGACCGCGTGCGCGCGCACATCGGCGGCGCGCGCATCCGCCGCCCCGATCGCGACGAGACGGAGCGGGTGACCCTGTCGGTGGGCCTGGCCCGTGCCCGCGACGGCGAGACGCCGCCGGCGATGCTCGAGCGCGCGAACGCGGCGCTGCGCCAGGCCAAGGACGGCGGCCGGGATCGCGTCGTCAGCGCTGGCTGAGCGCCGCGCCCACGCCGCGGCGCGGGCTCAGGACCGTTGCTCGGCGAGATACGGCGCCAGGTAGCGCCCGGTATGGCTGGTCGGGCAGGCCGCCACGGCCTCCGGCGTGCCTTCCACCACCACGGTGCCGCCGCCCGCGCCGCCTTCGGGGCCCATGTCGATCACCCAGTCGGCCGTCTTGATGACGTCCAGGTTGTGCTCGATGACGACGATGGTGTTGCCGGCGTCGCGCAGCTGGTGCAGCACGGTCAGCAGCAGCTGGATGTCGGCGAAGTGCAGGCCGGTGGTGGGCTCGTCGAGGATGTAGAGCGTGCGGCCGGTGTCGCGCTTGCTCAGTTCGAGCGCGAGCTTCACGCGCTGGGCCTCGCCGCCGGACAAGGTCGTCGCGCTCTGGCCCAGCGTGATGTAGCCGAGCCCGACATCCAGCAGCGTCTGCAGCTTGCGCGCGATGTTGGGCACCGCGGAGAAGAACTCGAGCGCGTCCTCCACGGTCAGTTCGAGCACCTGCGCGATGTGCTTGCCCTTGTAGAGCACCTCCAGCGTCTCGCGGTTGTAGCGCTTGCCGTGGCAGATGTCGCAGGGCACGTAGACGTCGGGCAGGAAGTGCATCTCCACCTTCAGCACGCCGTCGCCCTGGCAGCTCTCGCAGCGGCCGCCCGACACGTTGAAGCTGAAGCGCCCCGGCCCGTAGCCGCGCTCGCGCGCCGCCGGCACCTCGGCGAACAGCTCGCGGATGGGCGTGAACAGGCCCGTGTACGTGGCGGGATTCGAGCGCGGCGTGCGGCCGATCGGGCTCTGGTCGACGTTGATGACCTTGTCGAACGCCTCCAGGCCTTCCAGCGCCTCGTGCGGCGCGGCCTCGGCGTGGCTGCCGTACAGCTCGCGGGCGACGGCGTTGTACAGCGTGTCGTTGACCAGCGTGGACTTGCCGGAACCCGACACGCCCGTCACGCAGGTCAGCAGGCCGACGGGGATGTCCACCGTCACGTTCCTGAGGTTGTTGCCGCGGGCGCCGCGCACGCGCAGCCGCGGCGTGTCCTGCGGGTTGTCGTCCTCGGGTTGCGCGCGCCATTCGTGGCGTTCGTCGGGCACCGGGATGATCAGCGCGCGCGACAGGTACTTGCCGGTGAGCGACTCCGGGTGGGCCGCCACCTCGTCGGGCGTGCCCATCGCGATCACCTGGCCGCCGTGCCGCCCGGCGCCCGGGCCCATGTCGATGCAGAACTCGGACGCGCGGATCATGTCCTCGTCGTGCTCCACCACCAGCACCGAGTTGCCCAGGTCGCGCAGGTGGCGCAGCGTGTCGATCAGGCGGTCGTTGTCGCGCTGGTGCAGGCCGATGGACGGCTCGTCGAGCACGTACATCACGCCCGTCAGGCCCGAGCCGATCTGCGACGCCAGCCGGATGCGCTGCGCCTCGCCGCCGGACAGCGTGTCGGCGCTGCGGTCCAGGCTGAGGTAGTTCAGGCCGACGTTGTTCAGGAACGTCAGGCGGCTGCGGATCTCGCGCACCACCTTGTCGGCGATGTCGGCACGCGCGCCTTCCAGGCGCAGCTGCTCGAAATAGGCCAGGCAGTCCGACAGCGTGGCGTGCTCGATGGCGAAGATCGGCTTGCGCTGCTGCGCCGGATCGCCGCCGGTGCCCACGAGAAACACGTTGCGCGCCTCGCGGCGCAGCCGCGTGCCGTGGCACGACGGGCAGGCGCGCGCGGCCTGGTAGCGCGCGAGATCCTCGCGCACCGCGGCCGAATCGGTCTCGCGGAAGCGCCGCTCGAAGTTCGGCAGGATGCCCTCGAACGGATGCGCGCGCTTGACCACCGTCTGCTTCTTGGTCTTGCCGCTGCCCTCGGACGTGTAGGTGAACTCGATGTTCTCCTCGCCCGAGCCGTTGAGCAGCACGTCGCGCGCCTTCTCGGGCAACGATTCGAACGGGTCGTCGACGTCGAAGCCGTAGTGCGCGGCCACGCTCTCCAGCATCGAGAACGTGTAGCCGTTGCGGCGATCCCAGCCCTTGACCGCGCCGGCCGCCAGGCTCAGCGTGGGGAAGGCGACGACGCGCTCGGGGTCGAACGCGACGACCTGGCCCAGGCCGTCGCAGCTCGGGCACGCGCCGACGGGCGAGTTGAACGAGAACAGGCGCGGCTCGAGCTCGGGCAGCGAGTAGCTGCAGATCGGGCAGGCGAACTTGGCCGAGAACAGGTGCTCGGCACCGGAATCCATCTCGAACGCGATGGCGCGGCCGTCGGCGATGCGCAGCGCGGCCTCGAAGCTCTCGGCCAGGCGCTGGCGCGCGTCGGCGCGCGTCTTCAGGCGGTCGATGACGATGTCGATGTCGTGCTTCTCGGACTTCTTCAGCGCGGGCAGCTCGCTCGCCTCGACGATCGTCCCGTCGACGCGGAAGCGCACGTAGCCCTGGGCCTGCATGTCGGCGAACAGCTCGGTGAACTCGCCCTTGCGGTCGCGCACCACCGGCGCCAGCACCATCAGCTTGGTCTCCTCCGGCAGCGCGAGCACGTTGTCGACCATCTGCGAGACGGGCGTGGCGGCCAGCGGCAGGTCGTGGTCGGGGCAGTAGGGCGTGCCGGCGCGGGCGAACAGCAGGCGCAGGTAGTCGTGGATCTCGGTGACCGTGCCCACCGTCGAGCGCGGGTTGTGGCTGGTGGCCTTCTGCTCGATGGAGATCGCGGGCGCCAGGCCCTCGATGACGTCGACGTCCGGCTTGTCCATCAGCTGCAGGAACTGGCGCGCGTAGGCCGACAGGCTCTCGACGTAGCGGCGCTGGCCCTCGGCGTACAGCGTGTCGAACGCGAGGCTGGACTTGCCCGAGCCCGACAGGCCGGTGATGACCACCAGCGCGTGCTTGGGGATGTCGAGGTCGAGGTTCTTCAGGTTGTGCGTGCGGGCGCCGCGCACGCGGATGGCGTGGGCGTCCGGGCGCGCGAGGCGCATCTCGCGCTCGAGCTCGGCGTCCGTGCGCGGGCCGCGCAGCGCGCTGGCGAGGTTGCGGCCGGCGCTTTCCGGCGCGACCACCGGGGCGGCCGCGGCCTGGGAACGGGTCTTCTTGGCGGGGGCGGGAGTCTTGGAACTGGGCATGGGAAATCGGCAGGCAACCGACCATGATAAACAGACCGTCAAGCCCTTGCACGTCCGCAGCGCGGGCAAGAGCGATGGATGGCGCGGCAGCCCGCGCGAATCCCGGAGCGGCGGCCGGCAGAAGCGGGTCCGTGACAGTCGCGATGGCCGGCGACCCGCCACCTGCCGCCTCCGATGGCCGACCGCGGCCCGGCAAGCGGCGCAGCGCGTCAAACGGCGGCGAAATCGCGCGGAATGCGCGGGGCAGTTTTTCGGCGTCGCCCGAACATGGCGGCATCGCAAACCGATCGCCGACCCCATGCTGCACTTCGATACCGCCCAGATGTCCGCCATCACCCAGGCGCACTTCTTTTCGCGCGTGGCCGAGTTCATCCGCGACCAGACCACCGTCCCGTCCTACCGCCAGGCCGCCCAGGACACCACGCTGCGCACCGCGCTCTGGGCGCCGCACTGGCCCACGCTGCGCGACGCTTCCGAGCACGACGCCGCACTGTTCATGTGCTTCCTGCTGGCCTGCGCCACGCTGGGCGTCGACGCCACGCGGGCGGCCGAGGCGGTGCGCCAGTCGTCGCAGCCGGAAACGAGCATGAAGCTGTTCCTGTCCGAACGCGGCCTGCTGCGCTACGCCGCCTTCGACGTCCCGCACCTCACGCGCCCGGGCGCGCAGGCCTGACATGGGCTGCTTCTCGCGCGCCGGGCCGGCCTCGGCCAAGGCACCGTGCGCGGCCTGTTGCCGGGCGGACCATGCGAAGGACGACGCGTTGTCGCAGGCGAGCGCCGCCCGCATCGCCGCGCTGACGGGGGCCCGCATCGCGCCGGGCGGCCCGGCCTCTGGCGCCGCCTCGCCGGCGTCCCCGCAGGGCGCACCGAGCGCCCGCGTCAACAGCGACTGCGCGCAACAGGCGCGCACCCTGGCGCCGGTCGTCGCCCGCTTCGACCGCTACCGCGAGGCCCTGCCCTCGGCCCGGGCGGCGGCGGATCTGAACGAGCTGGGAGACAAGCCGGGGCACACGCCGTCGGACAAGCCGTGCCTGACCCGCCTGCCGGTGCGAGCAGAGGACCTGAACCGATCGCTCGGCATGCCTCCGGGCACGCTCGACGACCTTCACCTGCGCAACGACAACACTGGCTTTCGTGCGGCGCTTTACAGGGACGAGGGCACTGGCCGCATGATCCTGGTGCCAAGAGATACGCAACCCGACAGCTTGGTCGATTGGCAAGTCAACACGCGGAATGGCCTTGGCGTGGACACGCCGCAATACGAAGAGATGCGCACGCTGACGCGGCGACTCCATGCCAACGATCAGGTGTTCGACATCGCTGGCTACTCCAAAGGAGGCGGAATTGCACAGGAAGGCGGACTCGTCAGCGTGCTGTCGCAGGTGCGTGTCTTCAACTCTGCCGGCCTCACTGACAGCTCGCTGGCCAGAACGGGGCAGTCCAGCTTCGACGACCTGATGTCGCGGACAAAGGCGTTCAGCTCCGAAGGCGATTTCCTTACCTATATGAACAACACGACCGATCCAGGCCAGAACATCATCAATTCGCGATTCCTGCGCCGAGAGCTGGCCGGACAGGGCCCAGGCCTGAATCCCATCAACATCAAGGTGCGCAATCCCGCCATGCGGGGCGTCAACGATCCGCTGTTTGACATCGACAAGCAGGCCTACCTCGACGAGCTGGACCAGCACATCGACAGCATGCAGGCGGCCTATGACTCCGGTGGCGTCGTAGCGACGTTCCCGCCTGTGCGCGCAGCCTCCAAAGAGACGATCAACGACAGCATGACCCTGGCGGGCAAGATGCTCGGCGCCCGCAGCGACCAACCGACGCTGGGCAAGCTGGCGCAGCACAAGATGGGCGTCGTCCTGGACTCGATGGAGTCGAACGTCGCAAGTGATCGCAAGTCGCTCAACAACTTCCTTTCGAAGTGTGGCTAAGCCCCCCGACCGGACACACGCTCGACAACCCCCTTCTTGGCCGTAGAGGATTCCTGATCTCGATGTTCTGCAACCTGTTCCGAACGCTCCGTGCCATCGCGTCGGCCCTTGTCGGGCTCGCCGCCGGCGTCGCCCCGACCACACCCTCATTCGCCATGCCTTCGACCAAAGCGATCTTCTTCTCATCGGGCATCCAGCAGCGGCTGGAAGTCGCCATCCGTTCCGACGACGCGCCGTCGATCGATCAACTCCTCTTGGCCGGCGCCCAGGTCGACGCACGCGGGCTGCACGACGTGACGCCACTGATGATTGCGGTCGACGCACAGTGCCCACGCGCTGTGGCGACGTTGCTGGGCGCAGGCGCCAACCCCAATCTGAAGGCGGCGGATCGGGCAGGCGCCGTCCATCTGGCGGTAGAGAGTCATGCTGCGACTCCAAGCGGCAAGGACATTCTGGCCATGATCATGAAGGCGGGCGGCGACCCAAACACCTTGCGACCCGATGGAGATCCCGTCATCGTGCGCTTCTCTTACGATCACGACCTGGATGATTTGCGCTGGTTCAAGGCGCTCGGCGCCAACCTGGACATCGACGGGCGAACGCATCGGCCGATCATCTCGGACATTGCCTACGGACAGAATTGGGACGTCGTGTGGGTCATGATCGAGCTGGGCGCCCATTACGACTACGAAAACACTGTCGACGCACTGAGCAAGGCCCTCGATTCGCCCTACGCCTCATCCCCCGACTCGTTCCTCTATCCGTACAAGCTCAAGGTCTGGCAGCTGTTCAAGGAGCGCGGATTCGCCGTCAAGCCGTTTGCCACGATCAAGCATTGACGCGGCACCGGCGGGGCGGTGTCGACGGCAAGAGCGGAGCGGCATGTGGCTTGGCGGATTGGTCAGATCCTTGCCGCGTTGGCTCTTTCCTTCGCCGCCTCCTGGTCCCGCTTCCGATCCGCCGTCACCTTCTGCGCGCTCGGGCGTTGCTCGACCAACCTGATGTAGCTCTTCCAGTCGATGCCGGCGTCCTGCAGGGCGTCGGAGCCGTAGATGATCTTGCTGCCCATGGCCACCAGCGGCAGGGAGACGTAGGCGGCGCAGTCGGCGAGGGTGAAGTCGGGGCCGGCCAGGTAGGGGCCGAACCTGGCCAGGCGCTGGAACGCGGCGATGTTGCGGGTGAGCAGC
>JBJMWE010000036.1:0-16916 GCA_045810285.1 Vitreoscilla sp.
ATCGGCCGCGTGTCGTCGCTGGCGTGGGTGACGACCGCGCTGCTCGCCTGGCGCGAGGGCCGCATCGCGGCGACCGACGTCGTCACCGCCATCAAGTGGAACGTGCGCCAGTGCCTGGAGCGTTTCGGCGAGGACGACGCCATGATCAACGAATCCTTCGACCTGATCCAGAAGCACGGCGGCGACCTGGAGCAGCTGGTGGTCGCGTGGCGGCCGTTCTGGCTGCGCCTGCTGGCCATGCACCCCGCCACCGCGCCCGTCGCGCTGCCCTCGCGCGAGCCCGCGATCGCCTGACCATGGTCGCGCACGACGCCGCCTTCCCGCTGGACACCGTGCTGGCCGCGCTCGACGCGCTGGGCCTGGACTGGGTGCTGCACGGGCGCCGCGACCTGGGCCCCGTGCGCTTCTGCAGCCTGTTCGCGCAGGCACCGCAGGGCCTGTACTTCTGGGAGGGCGACGACACGCCACGGTTCGAGCACGCGGACATCGCCGTGCTGGCGGCGGCGCCGCTGCCCGGCGACATCGCCTGCCAGATCGTCACGCGCCATCCGCAGCGCGCGTTCTACCTGCTGATGCGCCACTTCTTCGCGGCGCCCGCTCCGGCACGGACCACCATCCATCCGACGGCGGTGATCGACCCGCGCGCCACCATCGGCGAAGGCAGCACCATCGGCCCGTACTGCGTCATCGGCGCCGCCACGGTGGGCGCCGGCTGCCACTTCGACTCGCACGTCGTGCTCAAGGACGGCGCCGTGGTCGGCGACCGCGTGACCATCGAGTCGCACTCCACCATCGGCGCCACCGGCGTCGCGTGGGTCTGGGATCCGCACACGGGCGAGCGCATCGTGCAGCCGCAGATCGGCGGGGCGCGCATCGGCAACGACTGCTTCATCGGCACCGACGTGACCGTGGTGCGCGGCTCCGTCAACGAGGTCACCTCGCTGGGCGACGGCTGCGTCGTCGCCCACGGCACCAAGATCGGCCACGGCTGCGTCATCGGCGCGCACGTGCATTTCGCCAACAACGTCTCGATCGCCGGCAACTGCCGCCTGGGCGACCGGGCCTTCCTGAGCGCCGCCAGCGTGCTCAGGCCGCGCATCGCGCTCGCGCGCGGCGTGGTGGTCGGAGCTGGCGCCGTCGTCACCCGCAACGTGGACGTGGAAGGCGTCGTGGTCTCGGGCGTGCCTGCCCGGATCATGGACGCCAAGGCCAGCCACGCGGGCGTTCCCAAGCTTCCCGCCTGAAAAGGAGTCCCCATGCACGGTTCCTACGTCTCCCCCAACGCCACCCTCGGTGCCGGCGTCACGATCGGCCGCTTCTGCATCGTCGAGGACGGCGTCACGCTGGCCGACGGCGTCGTCCTCGAGGACTACGCGATGGTGCAGGCCGGCGCCCGCATCGGCGCGCGCACGAAGATCGGCACGTACACGAAGATCGGCCGCGACGTGCGCATCGGCGAGGACTGCTCGTTCACCTCGTTCTGCGAGATCCGCGACCGCTGCGACCTCGGCGACCGCGTGCTCATGGGCAGCCGCGGCACGCTGTCGGCCGGCACGGTGGTCGAGGACGAGGTCGTGATGAAGTACGCCTTCGTCGTCACCGACACGCCGGACCTGCAGAAGAACAACGAGAAGAGCGTCGGCCGCCTGAAGCGCAAGTCGCGCTTCGGCGCCAGCGTGGTGATCATGCCGTCGGTGACGATCGGCGAGAACGCCGAGATCGGCGCCTGCTCGCAGGTCCGCAAGGACGTGCCCGACAACGAGGTGTGGTTCGGCACGCCCGCCAAGTACTACCGCGACGTCGACGCCGCCGCGCAGGCGAGCGCGCCGGTGCGCAAGCTCGCGCTCGCGCGCTGAACCGCGCCGGCTGATCCGCCGGCCGGCTGCGGCCACGGCCCGGGAGGGCCGCCGCACGTCGACACGCCGGCCCGTTCGCGCGCGCCTGCGCACGACCGCCCGGTCGAGCAGCCCAGGCCGCCGGCCCCGCGCGGCCTCTCCATCCCGCTTCTGCCAGGCCCCGCGGGCGCCTGCCGCGTGCATGGGTGCGCCCTCGTCTCGTCCACTCGACAGGAAGGCCCGGGTGCTCGGGTACGCGCCTGGCGCCCGCCGGGCACGGGCTCCTGTGCCGTCACTTGGATGCGCCGACTGTCGAGCTGTGTGTCAGGTCCCACGCCATCTTGTAGGAATTTGCCTGACAACGTTCCTGGCGCCAGCCCGACTCAAGTCGCCGAAGTGGGCTTATGTTCCCTCCCAGTTCAGCGCTTTACAGTCCATCTCACGTTGACACCGTTTCTTCCTCCACCGGACACAAGGACAAGCATCATGGAAACCACTCAAATCCTCGCCGAGATCCGCGAAGCGAACCTGTCGTACATGATGCTGGCGCAAAGCCTGATCCGCTCGGATCGCGAACAGGCGCTGTTCCGCCTGGGCATCTCGGAAGAGACCGCCAACATGATCTCCTCGCTGACCCCGGCGCAGATGATGAAGATCGCCTCCGGCAACACGCTGCTGTGCCGCTTCCGCATGGACGACGACCTCGTCTGGAACCTGATCACCAGCCACGGCAAGACCGCCGCGAACGAGACCGTCTCGCGCCTGCACGCCTCCATCCTGATGGCCGGCCGCCACCAGGAAGCCGCGTAAGCCGCCTCCGTTACCGACTCAGCAGCACACAACGAAGCCCAGGCAGGAGACACCATCATGAGCCGCGTCAAGAGCATCCTCACCGAAGCCCGCCAGATCGAGCGCGCGGTCACGCTGATCAAGCTGGGCGCCCGCCTGCAGGTGCTGGAATCGGAGACCGACCTCTCGTACGAGCGCCTGCTGCGCCTGTACAAGGAAGTCTCGGGCCGCAGCCCGTCCAAGGGCCAGCTGCCCTTCTCGACGGACTGGTTCATGACCTGGCAGCCCAACATCCACGCCAGCCTCTTCCTGAACATCCACGAGTACCTGAACAAGGCCGCCGCGATGGAAGAGATCGACACGGTGATCAAGGCCTACCAGCTCTACATGGAGCAGACGGAGGCGCAGGGCCTGGAGCCGCTGCTGTCCGTCACCCGCGCCTGGCGCCTGGTCAAGTTCGTCGACAACGGCATGCTGACGCTGACCAAGTGCACCAAGTGCAGCGGCAACTTCGTCACCCACCCGCACGAGATGGCGCGCCACTTCGTCTGCGGCCTGTGCAACCCGCCGGCGCGTGCCGGCAAGGGCAAGGCGGCCGGCGCCCTGTCCCTGACGCACTGAACAACGGACCCGCGTACCACGGGGTCGACGTGCGCAAGTCGAGCATCCAGGACGGGCCGGCTCCGCGCAACTCGTGAACTAGTACGCGATTCTTTACAGACCCGGGCTTGATTGGTGGAACAAAACGCCCGATATGAGGTCTAGTAGTTACTGTTTTTTCTTGCTTGTCTCCTCCTAGCACAACCCCTGTGCTTTCCAAGGCGATCCCCAAACGGATCGCCTTTTTCTTGGTTCCTCGCCGAACTGCGGGGACAGCGTCCGTCCAGACCTGGTGTGGGACGCCGCCCGGAACGTCGATTCCCTTTGCCCCGTCATCCTGCGCGAAGTCGCAGGATCCACCCCTGCCAAGATGTCTAGTCGGCTTTATGCGGCTACTGCGAGCAGCGGGTCCTTGACGCACGCGGCGGCCCGGCAGCGGTGGATCCTGCGACTGCGCGCAGGATGACGGGGTGAAGAGACGAGCCTGTCCGGGCGGGGGTGCCCCGGCCCAAGCCACGTCGCCGGCAGCCCCCGCACTTTGGCGATGAACCCTTTTCTTTGCCCCGACGTCTTTGGCCGCACGCTCGCTGGCGCTCGCTGCCCCCGAGGGGGCCGGACGCGAGCGGCCCGGCGGAGCCGGTTCCGCCGCTCCCTGGACTCCGTTTGATGCGCTTGAGCGGCGGCGCCGGTTCGGTGCGTCCTCGGCCGTTGCGCAACCCGCGGGGCAAGACGGCCGGGAAATGTCCTCTTTTCCGCGGGGCGGCTGCGCGGCATCGCCGGGACACTCGTGGCATGGCCTCGTCTCCGCCCCTCCGCGCCGCCGTCGCGCTGCGCCTGCCTGCGCTGCGCTGGCCCTTGTCCGCGCTGCTCGCGTGGGCCGGGGGCTGGGCGGCCATGCTGGGGCTCGCGCGCGCGGCCGCGCTGGCGCCCGCGTTCGCCGTGGCGGCCGGGCTGGTCGTCGCCGCCGCGCCCGCGCCCTTCGCCGCCACGTTCTGGCGTCGGGTGATCGTCGCTGCCGGGTTTCCGGTGTCGCTGCTGGCCACCGGGGTCGGCGGCGTGCTGCCGGCGTGGGCGTGGCTGCTGCCGCTGGCCGCGCTCGCGCTCGCCTACCCCGTCACCGCCTGGCGCGACGCGCCGATGTTCCCCACGCCGCGCGCCGCACTGGCCGGGCTGGATGGCCATGTCCCGCTGCCCGCATCGGCCAGCGTCCTGGATGCCGGCAGCGGCATGGGCCATGGCCTGCGCGCGCTGCGCGCCGTCTGGCCGCGGGCCGAGCTGGCGGGCGTCGAATGGAGTTGGCCGCTGGCGCTGGCCTCCCGGCTGCGCTGCCCCTGGGCGCGCATCGAGCGCGGCGACATGTGGCGCGTCTCCTGGGCCGGCCACGACCTCGTCTACCTGTTCCAGCGGCCGGAAAGCATGGCGCGCGCGCTCGCCAAGGCCGATGCCGAAATGCGCCCGGGCAGTTGGGTGGTCAGCCTCGAGTTCGAGGCCGCCGGGCGGCGCGCCCATGCACGCATGGCGCTGCCCTCGGGGCGGCCCTTGTGGGTCTACCGGATCGGAGGCTGACGTGAGGCCTGCCGGACCACGACTTCCCTGCGCGACGGCGGTGTCCCGCGGCCATTTGGGGGTGGATTTCGTTCATTTCATGCCGAACGCGCCCTCAAGCCGCGCGCCGGACCCGTCGATAAAGCCGCATGGCCCCCACTGGCTGGGCGCCCACCTGCACAAAGAACTGGATCGGTACCCAAAATGTTCGTGATCGTCGGCTGGCTCGTCGCACTGGCTTGCATCTTCGGCGTGTTCATCGCGCACGGGGGCAACATCCATGTGATCCTGCACGCGCTCCCCTTCGAGATGATCACCATCGTCGGGGCGGCCGGCGGCGCCTTCCTGGCCAACAACCAGATGAAGGTCGTCAAGGCGGCGATGAAGGGCATCGGCGCCTGCTTCAAGGGCAGCAAGTTCAGCAAGGCGCGCTACATGGAGCTGCTGTCCCTGCTGTACGACATCCTGCAGAAGGCCCGCAAGGAAGGCCTGATGTCCATCGAGAAGGACGTCGAGGATCCGCACAACTCGGCGCTGTTCCAGAAGTACCCCATCGTCGGCAACGACCACCACGTGGTGGAGTTCGTCACCGACTATCTGCGCATGATGGTCTCGGGCAACCTCAACGCCCACGAGATCGAGTCGCTGATGGACTCCGAGATCGAGACGCACCACAACGAGGAGCACGCCGCGGTGGCCGCCATCGCGCGCATGGCCGGCGGCCTGCCGGCCTTCGGCATCGTCGCGGCCGTGCTGGGCGTGGTCAACACCATGGGCTCGGTCGGCCAGCCGCCGGCGGTGCTGGGCGGCATGATCGGCTCGGCGCTGGTCGGCACGTTCCTGGGCATCCTGCTGGCCTACGGCTTCGTCGAGCCGCTGGGCGGCCTGCTGGAGCAGAAGGTGGAGGACGCGGGCAAGGAGCTGCAGTGCATCAAGACCACGCTGCTGGCCTCGATGCAGGGCTATGCGCCGCAGGTGGCCATCGAGTTCGGCCGCAAGGTGCTGTACTCGCTCGACCGGCCCACCTTCATCGAGCTCGAGAGCCATGTGAAGGGCAGGAAGTAGGACCATGGCCGGCGACTCGAAGAAGCTCCAGCCGATCATCATCAAGCGCGTCAAGAAGGGCGGCCATGTCGCTCATGGCGGCGCCTGGAAGATCGCCTACGCCGACTTCGTCACGGCGATGATGGCGTTCTTCCTGCTGATGTGGCTGCTGGGGTCCACCACCGACGGCGACAAGAAGGGCATCGCCGACTACTTCCAGTCGCCGCTGAAGATCGCGCTGGCCGGCGGTTCCGGCTCGGGCGATTCCAACTCCATCCTCAAGGGCGGCGGCGAGAGCCTGACGTCCACCGTGGGCCAGGTCAAGAAGGGCGAGGTCGAGGCCACGCGCAACACGATCAACCTGCACAAGCTCAAGCAGGAGCAGATCCGCGCCGAGGTCGCGCGGCTGGAGAACCTGAAACAGGAGATCCAGCAGAAGCTGCAGGGCAACGAGAAGCTCAAGGACATGAGCTCCCAGATCCGCCTGGACATGACCCGCGACGGCCTGCGCATCCAGATCGTCGACGACCAGAACCGGCCGATGTTCGCCTCCGGCTCGGCGCAGATCGCGCCCTACATGAAGGACCTGCTGCACGAGATCGGCTCCGTCCTGACCGAGGTGCCCAACCACCTCACGCTCGAGGGCCACACCGACGCCCAGCCCTTCCCGGGCGGCGACCGCGGCTACAGCAACTGGGAGCTGTCGGCCGACCGCGCCAACGCCTCGCGCCGCGAACTGCTCGCCGGCGGCCTGGCCGACGACCGCGTCCTGCGCGTGCAGGGCCTGGCCTCCAGCCAGCCGTTCGACGAGAGGGACCCGCTGGCCCCCACCAACCGGCGCATCAGCATCATCGTGATGAACCGCGAGGCGGAGGACCGCATGTTCCGCACCGACCCCGAGCAGGCCGCCGCCGAGCCGGCCGATTCTTCGGCCTCGAGTGCGACCAATTTCACTGCCGCCGGCTCAACTGCGGCTGCCCACTGACCGATATCACTTCAGCACTTTGCCCGCCTGAGGACCCCATGAGCAATCCAACCGACCTTAAATTCCTTGTCGTCGACGACTTCTCCACCATGCGCCGCATCGTCCGCGGGCTCCTGAAGGAGATGGGCTGCAACAACTGCGAGGAAGCCGAAGACGGCCACGTCGCCCTGAACATGCTCAAGGCCGCGAAGTTCGATTTCGTCGTGTCGGACATCAACATGCCCAACATGAACGGCTTCGACCTGCTCAAGGCCATCAAGGCCGACGACACCCTCAAGCACCTGCCCGTGCTGATGGTGACGGCCGAGGCGCGCAAGGAAGACATCGTCCTGGCCGCGCAGTCGGGCGCCGCGGGCTACATCGTCAAGCCGTTCACCAAGGCGACGCTGGAAGAGAAGGTGCAGAAGATCATGCAAAAACTGGCGGCCACGGCCTGACCAGCGGGAGCCACAACATGAAGATGGAAGACATCGCCGCCATGAAGGCGGACTCCCTGGCCGTGTCGCCGGAGGTGTTCCAGCAACTGGGCACCATCACGCGCCTGCTGCACGACACCATGCAGCAGCTGGGCGTGATGCCCAAGCTGCAGACGGCCACCGAAGGCCTGCCGGATGCGCGCAGCCGCCTGAGCTATATCGCGACGAAGACGGCGGATGCCGCCAACAAGGTGCTAAATACCGTCGATGCAGCGAAGAACGAGCATCGCCAGATCTCCGAATCGACCCGTTCGATCGGGCAGCTGATCGTGGCCGACCCGGTCAAGGCCGTGGCGTCGGGCGCCGTGATGAACTTCGTCCACGAAGTGGAGCATTCGACCAAGCGGATCGACGACCACCTCACCGACATCATGATGGCGCAGGACTTTCACGACCTGACGGGCCAGGTGGTGGCCAAGGTGGTGACGCTGGCCAACGATCTCGAGGACAGCCTCGTCAAGCTGCTGATCCAGGTGGTGCCCGAAGGCGTGCGCGAACAGGTCGACCCGAGCGTGCTGAACGGCCCGGTGGTCAACCCGGAAGGCCGCACGGACGTGGTCTCCGACCAGGGCGAGGTCGACGACCTGCTCGCCAGCCTCGGCTTCTGAGCCCCTCCGCTCATCGAACGACGCCCGCGCTTGCGGGCGTTGTCGTTTCCGGTGCCGGCACCGGCGCCGGCGTCCATTTTCGCTGCCACGCTGTCCGCAGGAATGGCGCGCCGCCGCATCCATGCAAGATCCCGTCGTCCGGCCGGTACCGGTCCGCGGCCGTGGATCTCACCTGGACAGGCGCGGCCCGGCGATGAAAAGCGCATGCATCGCTACCCGGCCTGCCTTCGCATCAGCCGAACAAGGTATTGAAGTGGTTCCAGAGTGGTCTACAGTGGCCCGGCCCGGCGCACCCTGAACGATCTTCCGGCGCCACCTCGAGGCGGAAGTCCAACGAAGGAGACCCCTGCGATGACCCGTCCTGCCGCCCCCTCCCGTCGCGCCCGCCTCGACCAATTGGGCCTGCTGACCACCGCCGTGGCCACGCTGGCCGTCGCGCCGCAGGCGTTCGCCGCGACGCCCAACTGCCAGCCTTGGTCCGCCACGGCCGTCTACGTGGCGGGCAACACCGCGACCGAAGGCGGCAAGACCTACAAGGCGAACTGGTGGACGCAGGGCAACGACCCGGCGACCAACAACGGCGGCAGCGGCACCGGCATGCCGTGGACGCTCACCACCGGCTGCAGCGGCACGCCCACGCCGCCCCCGCCGACGCCCACGCCGCCCCCGCCGCCCACCCCGACGCCTCCGCCGCCCGCCCCCACGCCGTCGCCGGCCCCGTCGCCCTCGGCCACCACGGGCACCATCGGCTTCCACCTGCTGCTGGGCGTGAGCGGCTACGGCACGCCGCAGGACAGTCTCGTGCTGGCCGGCGACAACTACACCGACCTCATCATGTCCAACCTGCTGGCGGGGGTGATGGTCGGGCACCTGATCCAGCGCTACACGCCGGGCCAGCAGTTCCAGAAGGACTATCTCTACGGGTCGGTGCTGGGCCAACTGCTGCAGGAGAACCTCGCCACGCAGTACTACACGGCGGGCAGCGACCTCATCGATCCCGATCCGAACCAGCAGGCCGTGATGGGCACCGGCCAGGGCGGCCCGTACCAGATCAACAACTACGCGGTCGACATGGTGGGCGGCTCGTATGCGCCGGCCGGCCATTCGCTGATCAACTTCGTCGCCCTGCAGCCCAACATCGGCTACACGATGGCCACTGCCGCAACGCAGTACCAGCGCCCGACGCCGCCCTCGTTCAACAACAAGTACTACGGCCCGATGCTGGCGGCGTACTTCCATTTCAACGACTACGTCGCGCTGAACCAGATCGGCAAGGGCGCTGGCGGCTGGACGACGCCGTGGGAGCCGCAGTACGACAACGCCATCGCCAACTTCACCAAGCTGCCCGGCAACTTCCTCGAGGTGCTGCTCAACACCGCGTACAACCAGGGCTACTACGGTGGCCTCGTGGCGCACTACAGCACGCTGGGCGCCACCGCCACCGCCGCGACGAACAACGCGGTCGGCGCGTGGAGCAACGCCTGGGGCGACGCCAACACCTACGACCAGTACCCGTACCAGGTCCGCTACTACCTGAACCAGTTCTACGACCTGCCGGTGCCCACGACGTCGGCCACCACGCTGGTGACGCCCGCCAACCACGTGGCGTTCAGCATGGCCGCGCTCAAGACCGTGTTCACCAGCACGATGCAGAAGATGGCGTACGCCCCGAGCGCGACGACCTACCGGTTGTTCACCGCGGCGCAGGCGCAGTCTGCCTTCAGCGCCGCGCTCAGCGCGAACGGCGTTGCCGCGACCGCCACGCTGGATCTGTCCAACGCGTCCCAGCGCGCGCAGATCTTCGCGGTGCTGGAGTCGGCCATCAGCCAGCTGGAATCGGCCACGGGCTCGCATTTCGATGCGACGACGCTGTCGCAGCTGACGCCGGGTTGAGACCGCCGCCGCCCGCCACGCGCGGGCGCCGTCGCTACTGGACGACCAGAATCGGGGCCACGCCGGCGCCCCGTTCCGATACCCTGCCCACCTTGCCACGCGCAAGGCACATGCTTTCGCACCGCCCGTCCAGGCGCTGCGGATCGAGCGGGTCGATGGCGCGGATCGCCGGCGCCGCGCTCATCGCGAAACGGACAGGCGCCCGTGCACGTCCGCGTAGGCGGCCTGGACCAGCGCCCCCAGCGCCGCGGCGTCGAAGTCGCGCCCCGGGGCCAGCTTGACGTGGCGCATGAAGCGGCCGGAACCTTGCAGCAGGCCGGCCGGGTCGGGCAGCTCGGTGCCGAGGAAGAAGCCGACGTTGACGTGCGCGCGGAACGCGTCGACGTACGCGAACGCCGCGTCGCCCACGCAGGCGGTGGGCTGGCCGTCGTGCATCACCTCGCGCACGTCGTCGCCGCACACGCGCAGGCGCTCGAACCAGCGCCGCGCGAGCGCGCCCGTCTCGCCGCCGCGCGTCCACAGCCAGGCCTCGACGGCCGGGTCGCGCCGCTGGGCGGACGGGAAGCGGAACAGCCGTTGCATCGCCGACGTCGCCGCAGCCGGGCGCTATTCGCCGACCAGCCCGTTGCGGATCGCGTAGACCGTCAGCTCGGAGTTGTTGGTCAGCCCCAGCTTCTCGAGCACGCGCGCCCGGTAGACGCTGACCGTCTTGGGCGACAGGGTGAGCTCGTTGGCGATGTCGGACAGGCGCTTGCCCGAGGCGATCATCACCAGGGTCTGCAGCTCGCGGTCGGACAGCTTCTCGTGCGCGTGCGCGACCTCCGGCGCGGTCAGGCTCTCGACCAGCATCTGCGCGATGTCGGGGGTGACGAACTTCTTGCCCTGCGACACCGTGCGCACCGCGGTGACCAGTTGCTGCGGGTCGCCGCCCTTGTTCACGTAGCCGAACGCGCCGGCGCGCAGCGCGCGGATCGCGTACTGGTCTTCCGGATACATGCTGCAGATCAGCACGCGCATCTTCGCGTCGCCATCGTCCTTCAGCGCGGCCAGCACGTCCAGGCCGCTGCGGCCGGGCATGTTGATGTCCAGCACGAGGACGTCGCAGGCCGCGGTGCGCAGCAGCGCGCGCAGCTCGGAATAGTCGCCGGCCTCGCCCACCACCTCGATGTCGGGTGCGTCGGACAAGGTGTCGCGGATGCCGCGACGAATCAGCGCGTGGTCGTCGCAGAGAATGACGCGGATCATAGGCCCCCCCAGACCGATGGATCGTCGGAATCTTCGAATGCCGGACGCGAGTCCTCGGCATCCGGACCGAATTCGGACGCGTAGCCCACGCCGTCGGACAACGGCACGGACAGGATCAGGGTCGTGCCCTGGTGGCTGCTGGACAAGTCGACCCAGCCGCCCACCGTGGATGCCCGTTCATGCAGCCCGCGGATGCCGAAGCTGCGGGCCTTGGCCAGATCGACGCCGCGCAGGCCGACGCCGTTGTCGCTGATCTCCAGCGACAGCACGTCGCCGGCCAGCGACAGGTCGATGCTGACCCGCGTGGCGTTCGCGTGCTTGGTGATGTTGGTGAGCGCCTCCTGCGCCGCCCGGTAGGCCACCAGCGGCACGCCCGGCGGCAGCTGCATGGCCTCGTGGCTGGTGCGGAACGAGCAGGCGACGCTGGTGCGCTTCTCGAAGCGGCTGGCCATCCACTGCAGCGCGGCCACCAGGCCCTGCTCCAGGATGGCCGGGTGCAGATTGTGCATGATCCGCTTGCTGGACTCGATGGCGTGAGTGACCACTTCGACGGCCGACTGGGCCCGCTGCTGCACCTGCGGATCCTTCGAATGCCGGGCGATCCAGGCGAGGTCGAACTTCAGCGCGGTGAGCGAGCCGCCGACGTCGTCGTGGATCTCGCGGGCGATCGCGGCGCGCTCGTTGTCGACGCTGGTCTGCAGGTGCTGCGCCAGCTCGGACAGCCGCTGGCGCGACAGGGACAGCTCGTGGTCGGCACGCTCGCGCGCGAGCCGCGCCTCGTTGGCGTCGATCGCGTGTTCGACGGCAGGCGCCAGGCGCGCCAGGTTGGCCTTGAGCAGGTAGTCGCTGGCGCCATTGCGCATGGCGGCGACCGCGACGTCCTCGCCGATCTCGCCCGAGATCAGGATGAACGGCAGCGGGCGGTCCAGCGCCTTGACGATCTCGAGCGCCGCCAGCCCCGAGAAGCCGGGCACGTTGAAATCGGACAGGACGATGTCCCAGGGTTCTTCCAGCGCCGCCCGGAAGGCCGGCTCGGAATCGACCCGCACGGAGACGACCTCGGTGCCGCCGCGGCGCAGGTGGGCCATCTCGAGCTCGTGGTCGAGTTCCGAGTCCTCCAGGTGCAGCACGCGCAGCGACGTGTGGCGAGCGGGAGCAGTGCGGGATGGCATCCGAAGAGTGTATCCGCCGGTTTCAGAACTGCCGGGCTGCCAAACGGGGGGTTTTCCGATGCCAAAAACCGCACCCGAACGGGCACCAGTCCACGCTTATCGAGAAAAGGGCGACGATTTCCGACGTGATCTCCTCAATGTCCGGCGGGGTCCTGCCGAAGAATCAGGCGCAATCCCAAGGGTTTCGAGGCGCAGGGTCGCCTCGTCCCGAGAACACAACATCAAGCTTGGAGCCACGATGCTGACGAGTGACGCCCAGACACCACCGCCCGGCGGAGGCCTCCCCCTGGTCGCGGCGGCAGACCTGCAGGATCACCTGATGGTCGCCTCGCACGACCTCGAGCGCCTGCAGCGCCTGCTCGAGGACGCGGGCGAGGCGCTGATGGGTCACTTCTATGGCGCGTCCAACCAGATGAACGTGCTGCGCGACGAAGCGCCGAAGGTCAATCTCGACACCGCGCCCATCAAGGAAGCGCTGCAGAGCCTGGCCGGCGCCATCACCGCGCTGCAGTTCCAGGACATGGCCACGCAGCTGATCGCGCACACCCAGCGCCGGCTGCGCAACTGCGCCGACCGCATCGCCCGCGACGCCATGGGCGACGACGAGGACGGCGAAGCCGTCGTCGAGGACGCGCCGATGCGACCCAACCCCGTGACGCAGGACGAGATGGACGCTGGTTCCATCGACCTGTTCTGACCCCATCCCTTCAAGCTCTATTCAAGACCCCTCCGGAGAACTGCAATGCACACGATCCTTGCCGTGGACGACAGCCCCTCGATGCGCCAGATGGTTTCGTTCACCCTGAAGAACGCCGGCTTCAACGTCGTCGAGGCCGTGGACGGCCAGGACGCCTTCGAGAAGTCCACCCAGCGCGACTACAACCTCGTGCTGACCGACCAGAACATGCCGCGCATGGACGGCATCAGCCTGACCAAGAAGCTGCGCGAGAACCCGAAGTTCAAGCAGACCCCGATCCTGATCCTGACCACCGAGTCCAGCGACCAGATGAAGATGGCCGGCCGCGCCGCGGGCGCCACCGGCTGGCTCGTCAAGCCGTTCGATCCCGCCAAGCTGATCGAGGTCATCGGCAAGGTCGTTCGCTGAACTGCTGATCCGCATACGAGGACAGGCAGAAGAATTCCGGATCAGGAGAAAGAGTCATGGGTGAGATCAGTAACAACAGCAGCGCGGCGGGCATCGACCTCAGCCAGTTCTACCAGGTCTTCTTCGAGGAAGCCGGCGAGAACCTCGAGTCGATGGAGCAGAAGCTGCTGGAGCTCAATGTCGACGCCGCCGACGACGAGGAGCTCAACGCCATCTTCCGTTGCGCGCACTCCGTCAAGGGCGGCGCCGCGACGTTCGGCTTTTCCGACGTCGCCGCGCTGACGCACCAGATGGAGACGCTGCTGGACAAGCTGCGCCGCCACGAACTGAACCCGACGTCGGCGATGGTCGACGTGCTGCTGGCCGCGGGCGACGCGCTCAAGGCGCAGCTCGCCGTGCACCAGGGTTCGGCCAGCACGGCCCCCGACACCAGCGAGCTGCTGGGCCGCATCCGCGCGATGGCCGAAGGCCAGTCGCCCGCGCCCGCCGCCAGGGCCGCCGTGCCCGTCGCCGCGCCGGCCGTGACGAGTCCGACGCTGAAGTCCATGCCCATCCCGAAGGCCGAGACGCGCGCCATCGAGCTGGTCATCGGACCGCTGGAGAAGCCGGAGACCGCCGACGCCCTGAGCGAACTGTTTGCGGAAATCGAGGATCTCGGCACGATCGAACCCCTCGACGCCGGCCGCGCCGCGGACGGCATGCGCCGCTTCCGCGTGGTGACGACCACGTCCGACAACGAACTGCTGGACCTGTTCACGTTCCACGTGGCACGCGACAAGATCGAGATGCGCTCGACCGATCCCGGCTTCGGGTTCTTCCACGAGAACGCCGGCGCCCCGCCTGAGGAAAACCCCGTCGATCCCGGCTACGGCTTCTTCGAGCCGCTGACCGACGCGAGCGCTGCCGAGGCGGCTCCCGCCGCGAGCGCCGCCGATGCAGGGGACAGCGCCGCCGCGGCCCCCACGGCGATGGCCGTCGCGACCAAGGCCCCCGCCGCCAGGGCCATCGAGAAGTCCGTCGCCCCGCCCGACCAGGCCACGCTGCGCGTGTCCATCGAGAAGGTCGACCAGCTGATCAACCTCGTCGGCGAGCTCGTCATCACGCAGGCCATGCTGGCGCAGAACAGCCGCGAAGGCCAGCTGAACCAGCAGCTGCTGGCCGGCCTGACCGACCTCGAGCGCAACACCCGCGACCTGCAGGAAGCGGTCATGTCGATCCGGATGATTCCGATGTCGATGGTGTTCAACCGCTTCCCGCGCATGCTGCGCGACCTCGCCGCCAAGCTGGACAAGAAGGTCGAGCTGGTGACGCAGGGTGAAGCCACCGAGCTGGACAAGAGCCTGGTCGAGAAGATCACCGACCCGCTGACCCACCTGGTGCGCAACTCCTGCGACCACGGCATCGAACTGCCGGCCGACCGCCTCGCCAAGGGCAAGCCGGAGCACGGCACGATCACGCTGATCGCCTCCCACCAGGGCGGCTCCATCGTCATCGAGGTGCGCGACGACGGCCGTGGCCTGTCGCGCCAGAAGCTGCTGAGCAAGGCCCGCGAGCGCGGCATCGACGCGCCCGATTCGCTGACCGACCAGGAGGTCTACGCGCTGATCTTCGCGCCGGGCTTCTCGACGGCCGACCAGGTCACCGACGTCTCCGGCCGCGGCGTCGGCATGGACGTGGTCAAGAAGAACATCACGTCGCTCGGCGGCACGGTGGAGATCGACTCCGCCGAAGGCTACGGCATGAGCGTGAAGGTGCGCCTGCCGCTGACGCTGGCCATCATGGACGGCATGTCCATCGGCGTCGGCGACGAGTGCTACATCCTGCCGCTCGCCTCGGTGGTCGAATCGTTCCAGGTCGCCCCCGGCATGATCAAGACGATCGGCGGCACCGGCCGCGTGGTGGAGGTGCGCGACGAGTTCATGCCCGTCATCGACCTCGAGCGCGTCTTCGAGGTGCCGCGCTTCGACTTCGAGCACGTCAGCAACATCATGGTGGTCGTCGAGGCCGAGGGCGCGCGCGTCGCGCTGCTGGTCGACGAGCTGCTGGGCCAGCAACAGGTGGTCGTGAAGAACCTGGAGGCGAACTACCGCAAGGTGCAGGACGTCTCGGGCGCCACGATCATGGGCGACGGCCGCGTCGCGCTGATCCTGGACACCGGCTCGCTGGTGCGCCGCTCGCGCCATTGAGCGCAGGCCGGGCCCGCGCGCCCGGGTGCTCCGAACAATCCAAATCCATCGACCTGACCGGATCCAAGATGCTGAACAACCTTCCCACGGGCGCCCGCGCGGCGCTGCTCTTCTCGCTGCTGGCCGGCAGCCAGATCGTCGTCGCCGTCGGCCTGGGCCTCGGCTGGTCGGCGGGCGCGATCATCGGCTGCGGCACCACGCTGGTGCTGCTCGCCGCCGGCCTGTTCCTGGTCTCGCTGAAGATGGTGCGCACCATCGTCGGCGACTTCACGCGCCATGCGCGCGAGATGGCGGCCGGCAACCTCACCACCGAGATCCGCGTCACCGGCAACGCCGAGTCGACGCTCGCCCTGCGCGCCCTCAAGACGCTGCAGGACGAGCTGCGCAAGACCATCGGCTCGATCCGCTCGGGCTCGCACGAAGTCTCCACGGCGTCGATCGAGATCGCCACGGGCAACCAGGACCTGAGCCAGCGCACGGAGCAGACCGCCAGCAACCTGCAGCAGACCGCGAGCTCGCTGTCGCAACTGACCGCCAACGTGCGCCAGAGCGCCGACGCCGCCGCCCAGGCCAACCAGCTCGCCAGCTCGGCCACCTCGGTGGCGCGCCGCGGCGGCGCGGTGGTGTCGCAGGTCGTCTCGACGATGGAGGAGATCAACTCGTCGTCCAAGAAGATCGCGGACATCATCGGCGTCATCGACGGCATCGCCTTCCAGACCAACATCCTGGCGCTGAACGCGGCCGTCGAAGCGGCGCGCGCCGGCGAACAGGGCCGCGGCTTCGCGGTCGTGGCCGGCGAGGTGCGTTCGCTGGCCCAGCGCTCGGCCGAGGCGGCCAAGGAGATCAAGAGCCTGATCGGCACCTCGGTCGACAAGGTCGAGACCGGCTCGAAGCTGGTGCAGGACGCCGGTTCCACGATGGACGAGATCGTCGCCAGCGTGCAGCGCGTGACCGACATCATCGGCGAGATCAGCGCCGCCGCCCTCGAGCAGTCGCAGGGCATCGGCCAGGTCAACGAGGCCGTCACGCGCCTCGACCAGATGACCCAGCAGAACGCCGCGCTGGTGGAGGAATCCGCCGCCGCCGCCGAGAGCCTGAAGGACCAGGCGCACCGCATGACCACGGTCGTGGCCGGCTACCGCGTGGACGGCGCCATGGACATCGGCTTCGCGGCCGCGCCCAGGCACCAGGCCGCGGCCACCAAGGTGATCGCCAAGGCCGCGGCGCCGGTCGCCAAGCCGGTGTCCAAGTCGGTGGCCAAGTCGGTGGCCAAGGCCGTGGCCAAGCCGGCCGCGCGGCGACCGCGGTCAAGAGCGAGGCGTGGGAAGAATTCTGATCGAAGCCTGAGCCGGGATGGATGGGGCGTCTCGGCGCCCTTAGTACCAGCCCGACTCGCGCAGCGTCCGGGCATAGGCCCGGCTGACCGGCGCCTC
>JBJMWE010000037.1:0-30008 GCA_045810285.1 Vitreoscilla sp.
ACGGCCCGCGTGCGCGTCCAGGAGGCCGACTTCGACGTCGGCGCCGAGCTCGCCGCGTTGCAGGGCGGGCGCACCGACATCGGCGCCGTCGCCAGCTTCACCGGCCTCGTGCGCGGGCACACGCGCGAGGACGACGTCTCCGCACTGACGCTGGAGCACTACCCGGGCATGACCGAGCGCGCCATCGAGGCGATGATCGTCCAGGCCGAGGCGCGCTTCGGCGTCCAGGCGGCGCTCGTGATCCACCGCGTCGGGCGCCTGCTGCCGGGCGAACGCATCGTGCTGGTGGCCGTCGCGGCCCCGCACCGGCGGGCGGCCTTCCAGGGCTGCGAATTCCTGATGGACTACCTGAAGACGCATGCACCGTTCTGGAAGAAGGAAGCGACGCCCGCCGGCGAGCACTGGGTCGACGCCCGCGCGGCCGACGACGAGGCGCTGCGCCGCTGGGGCCTGGCGTCGGCGAACGCGCCCGGCGCGCTGCCGCCAGCGGAGGCGCCTGGCGAACTGCCGTCGGCGGACGCGCCCTGAACCACGTTCACCGCGCGCCGCCCCGAGGCGCTCATGACCGCCCGCCGAGGGGTCTGGCACCTCCTCGAATCGCGCCAGGACCTTCCCGCCAGCGGCACGGATCACCGCGATTCGAGGCCGTGCCTGACCCCGATCCCCGGCAGAGGCCGGCCGCACGGCCTGCGTCCCGGAACGACGGCGCGAGCGAATCCAGTCGATTCGCGAACGACCGCATGGCGCCCTGCGCAGGCCGTGGCGCGAATCGAGGAGGCGCCAGCCGGCCTGCCCGGCACAAAGTAGGCGGTTCGCCCCGCACGTACCCGGGCGCACGCAGGTTGCCCTGCGACAATAGGCCGCTGCCGGCAAGATCCCGGCTTCTTCCAGCGTCCCGTCCGATGAGTGCTCCGACCCCCGACCCCCCGTCCCACCCCGCCATGCCCGACCTCGCCGCGAGCGAACTCGTGCCTGACGAACTGCGCCGGGCGCTGGGCCGCTTCGTGACCGGCGTGACGATCGTCACCTGCCGCGACGAGCACGGCGAGCCCGTGGGGTTGACGGCCAACTCGTTCAACGCGCTGTCGCTCGATCCGCCGCTGGTGCTGTGGTCGCTGCGCGAGTCCAGCTCCACCATCGGCGCCTTCACCGCCGCCACCCACTTCGCGGTCAACGTGCTGGCGGCCGACCAGGTGGAGCTGTCGCGCCGCTTCGCGCGGCCGTCGAGCGCCAAGTTCGACGAGGGGGAGTGGACGGACGGGCAGGGCGGCGCGCCGCTGCTGGCCGGCTGCGTCGCCGTGTTCGAGTGCCGGCGCCACAGCCACCATGCCGCGGGCGACCACATGCTGTTCATCGGCGAGGTCGAGCGCATCGGCGGCTCGGCGTCCTCGCCGCTTGTCTACCATGCGGGGCACTACAGGACACTCAGCGAATGAACGGCAAGTACGAACCGAACGAACCCGCCCGCGCGCGGCGCGTGGAACTGGTCGCGCGCATCGAACGCTTCATCGACGGGACGGATGTCTCCGTCGCCGCCGCCCAGGCGATCGAGGTCGGGCTGGATGACGCGTTCCCGGACAACGACTGGATGTCCGAGCGCGTGCTGATGCTCGCGAGCTACCGGCCCGCGGGCGCCGACTCCCTGGTCGACGAGGCCCATGTGCGCGCCGAGCTGGTGAAGGTCCTGGAGCGGCTGCGCCGATCCTGAGCGCCCGATGCGCCCGGCTTGCGCGGCGTCATTGACGCCCGGGCCGGGATGACGTCAGATCGACAGGACGTCGCGCCCTGTGGCGGACCGATCCGGAACGCCGGTTGCTCGCGCTTGAAAACGCATCCTCCGTTCCCACGTTGGTGGCAGTTCGAAAGGATTTTCAAGATGCGACTCGACAAGCTGACGACCGCGTTCCAGCAGGCTCTCGCCGACGGCCAGAGCGCCGCCGTGGCACGCGACAACCCGTACGTCGAACCGGCCCACGTGCTGGCGGCGATGCTGGCGCAGCCCGACGGCCCCAAATCCCTGCTCGACCGCGCAGGGGCCAACACCGCCGGGCTGCGGACCGCGATGGACACCTTGATCGCCGGCCTCCCGCAGGTGCAGGGCGGCGGGCAGGTGTCCGGCAGCCGCGACCTGCTGCAGTTGCTGCAGCAGGCGGAGAAGGAGGCGGGCAAGCGGGGCGATCAATTCGTCGCCAGCGAGATGTTCCTCCTGGCGCTGGCCGATTCGAAGACGGACATCGGCGGCATCGTGCGCGGCCACGGCCTCACGCGCAAGGCGCTGGAGGCGGCCGTCGACGCCGTGCGCGGCGGTGCCACCGTGGATTCGGCCGATGCGGAAGGCCAGCGCGAGGCGCTCAAGAAGTACACCCTGGATCTGACCGAGCGGGCGCGCAAGGGCAAGCTCGACCCGGTGATCGGCCGTGACGACGAGATCCGCCGCGCCATCCAGGTGCTGCAGCGACGCAGCAAGAACAACCCGGTGCTGATCGGCGAGCCGGGCGTGGGCAAGACGGCCATCGTCGAGGGCCTGGCCCAGCGCATCGTCGCCGGCGAGGTGCCCGAGACGCTCAAGAACAAGCGCGTGCTCGTGCTGGACATGGCGGGCCTGCTGGCCGGCGCCAAGTTCCGCGGCGAGTTCGAGGAGCGGCTCAAGGCCGTGCTCAAGGAAGTGGCGCTCGACGAGGGCCGCATCATCCTGTTCATCGACGAGCTGCACACCATGGTGGGCGCCGGCAAGGCCGAGGGTGCCATCGACGCGGGCAACATGCTCAAGCCGGCGCTCGCGCGCGGCGAGCTGCACTGCATCGGCGCGACCACGCTCGACGAGTACCGCAAGTACGTCGAGAAGGATGCCGCGCTCGAGCGCCGCTTCCAGAAGGTGCTGGTCGACGAGCCCAGCGTGGAGGCCACCATCGCCATCCTGCGGGGCCTGCAGGAGAAGTACGAGGTGCACCACGGCGTCGAGATCACCGACCCGGCCATCGTGGCCGCGGCCGAGCTGAGCCATCGCTACATCACCGACCGCTTCCTGCCGGACAAGGCCATCGACCTCATCGACGAGGCCGCCGCCAAGGTCAAGATCGAGATCGACTCCAAGCCCGAGGTGATGGACCGCCTCGACCGCCGCATCATCCAGCTCAAGATCGAGCGCGAAGCCGTGCGCCGCGAGACCGACGAGGCCTCTCAGCGCCGCATGGGGCTGATCGAGGAGGAGATCGGGCGCCTGGGTCGCGAGTACGCCGACCTGGAGGAGATCTGGACGGCCGAGAAGGCCGCCGCACAGGGCTCCGCGCACCTGAAGGAGGAGATCGACAAGCTGCGCTTCGAGATCGAGAACCAGAAGCGCAAGGGCGACTTCAACAAGGTCGCCGAGCTGCAGTACGGCAGGCTGCCGGAACTCGAGAAGAAGCTCGCGGAGGCGCAGGCGGTCGAGGCGGGCAAGTCGAAGTCGGGTGGCAACACGCCGCAGCTGCTGCGCACGATGGTGGGCGCCGAGGAGATCGCCGAGGTCGTGGCGCGCGCCACCGGCATCCCCGTGGCCAAGCTGATGCAGGGCGAGCGCGACAAGCTGCTGCAGATGGAAGTCAAGCTGCACGAGCGCGTGGTGGGCCAGGACGAGGCGATCAAGGTCGTCTCCGACGCGATCCGCCGCTCGCGCGCGGGCCTGTCCGACCCGAACCGGCCGCTCGGCTCGTTCCTGTTCCTGGGCCCGACCGGCGTGGGCAAGACCGAGCTGTGCAAGTCGCTGGCCGGCTTCCTGTTCGACAGCGAGGATCACCTGATCCGCGTCGACATGAGCGAGTTCATGGAGAAGCACTCGGTGAGCCGCCTGATCGGCGCGCCCCCCGGCTATGTCGGCTATGACGAGGGCGGCACGCTCACCGAGGCCGTGCGGCGCAAGCCGTACAGCGTGGTGCTGCTCGACGAAGTCGAGAAGGCGCACCCGGACGTGTTCAACGTGCTGCTGCAGGTGCTGGACGACGGCCGCCTGACGGACGGCCAGGGCCGCACCGTGGACTTCAAGAACACGGTGATCGTGATGACCAGCAACCTCGGCTCGCAGATGATCATGCAGATGGCCGGCCAGCCGTCCTCGGAGAACCGCGAAGCGGTGTCGGAGGAGGTCAAGGCGCATTTCCGCCCCGAGTTCCTCAACCGCATCGACGAGACGGTGGTGTTCCACGCGCTGGACCAGGCCAACATCCAGGACATCGCCAAGATCCAGCTGGCCGTGCTCGAGTCGCGCGTCACCAAGATGGACATGACGCTGGAAGTCTCGCCCGCGGCGCTGCGCGAGCTCGCCAAGGTCGGCTTCGACCCGGTGTTCGGCGCGCGCCCGCTCAAGCGCGCGATCCAGCAGCGCATCGAGAACCCGGTGGCGCGGCTGATCCTGGAAGGTCGCTTCGGCCCGAAGGACGTGATCCCGGTGGACGTCAAGGACGGCGAGTTCAGCTTCGGGCGCGTGGTGCACTGAGCCTGCGGCCCAGCGAAAAAGGCCCTGCGGCAGCGATGCCGCCGGGCCTTTCCTTCATCTTGAAGGCCGAGGTTCGGCGCGAGGGGTCCGCCAACTCCTCGCGGGGCGGCGAAGCAGCGATCAGCTCACCAGGTCGCCGACATCATCTGCATCGTCCACGTGCCGTGGTCGACCTTGTAGACGCCGATGTTCGGGTAGACCTGCTCGCCCGAGGCCGCGAAGCGCATCTGCTGGTTGACCCTGGTGGCCGGCTCGATGCGCTTGAGCGTCTTGATGAGGTCGGCCGGATCCAGCGTGCGCGCCTGGCGGGCGCCGTCGGCCAGCGCGTAGACGGCGTCGTAGGCGTACTGTGCGCCCCAGACGGGTTCGGCGTTGTAGCGCTTCTGGAAGGCGTCGAGGAACTGCTTGCCCTGCGGGAATTCCTTGGCGTCGATGGCGGTGGCCGTGGCGTAGAGCGCCTTGACGTGGACCGGGCGGCGCGCGACGTTGCGATTGCGCACGACGTTGGTGCCGACGACGTTGACGTCGGTCCAGCCGCTCTTGTCCATGGCGTCCAGCACGCCCACCAGCTGGGGCTCGCGCGCGAGGAACAGGATCGTGTCGACGCCGGCCTGGCGGAACTGCGCGATCGTCTCGGGCGCGACCTGGCCCTTGTCGTCGACCTCGGTGCTGGCGACCGCGTCGCGCTGGTACTTGTGCAGCGCGGCGCCCACGCTGGCGTTCAGGCCGCGTCCGTAGTCGCTCTTCTCGACGACCAGGGCGATGCGCTTGGCGGCCAGGGTCTCGGCCGCGAACGACGCGATGGCGCGGCCCTGCATGTCGTCGTTGGCCAGCAGGCGCAGCACGTTGCCCTGGCCGAGGGCGGGCAGGGCGGCGCTGGTGGCCGTGATCATCTGCGGCAGGCCCTTGGCCGCGACGATGGGGATCACCGCGGCGGCCTGGTTGCTGTTGATCGGACCGATCATCGCGCTGATGCCGGTGTCGATCAGGTCGTGCGCCTGCGTCGTGGCGGCCTCGACCTCGCCCTTGTCGTCGGTGGAGCGGATCTCGACGTGCAGCGGCTGGCCGTCCAGCTTGAAGTCCGAGGCGTTGATCTCCTCGGCCGCAAGCTGCGCGCCCTGGAGCAGATCTTTGCCGCGTGCGCCCGAGGGGCCGCTCTGCGCGACAAGCACGCCGATCGACAGGGTCTGGGGGTGGCCGTTGCAACCGGCGAACAGCAAGGGGGCCACCAGCGCCGTCAAGGCGAGCAGCAGGCGGCGCGGCGCGGTCATGGAGTTTCCTGTGATCGATAGGTGAAAGGGTAGGCAATGTGCCTGTCGAGCAAGACCATTCCAAGTCATCGTACGTCTCGTCTGTAACGGCGTTTTGCCGGGGAGGAATTCCTTCACGCAATCGTGCGCTCGACTCGACAGTTCGGCCAGGGGGTTGTCGCGTGCGCGACATACCCCGATCACGTCATTCCACGACCGGTGCGGCCTCGGCCGCGATCCAGTCGGCGACCAGGCGCACGGCCCGGCGCGGGGCGGCGTCGGCCTGCAGCAGCCAGTAGCCGTGGTCGGTCTCGAGGCGCGCCGGGTCGACGACCACGAGCCGGCCTTCATCCAGCAGCGGCTGCAGCAACGGGAGGCGGCCGAGTGCGACGCCCTGGCCGGCCAGCGCCGCGTGGATGACCTGGTCGTACTGGCTGAATCGCAGCACGCCACGCGGCTTCGCGTCCGCCCAGCCGCGGCGTTCCAGCCACGACGCCCATTGCAGCCACGCCGGCCGCAGGTGGCCGCGCGGCGCGTCGAACTCGAGCAGCGTCTGGCGGGCGAGGGCGCGCCGGCTCGCCAGCGCGCCGTCGGCCAGCGACGCGTGCGCGACGGCTACCACCGTCTCGCCGAACAGGCGCCGCGGCGCGACGACGGCGCCTGCGGGCGCGTGGCGAACGTAGCGGATCGCCAGGTCGATGTCGTCGTGGCGCAGGTCGACGATGCGGTCGCTGGCCGACAGCCGCAGGTCGATGCCCGGGTGGGCGGCCTGGAAGCGCGCCAGCCGCGGCAGCAGCCACAGGCTGGCGACGCCGATGCTGGCGCCCAGCACCACGGGCTGGCCGACGCCGGCCGCGCTCAGCTCGCCCATCGCGTCCTGCAACTGCTGCACGGCCGCGTCCGCCCGGCGGAACAGGCGCTCGCCCTCGGGCGTGAACGCGATCGACCGGTAACCGCGCACGAACAGCCGCACGCCCAGCTGCGCCTCGAGCGCCGCCACCTGGCGACTGACGGCCGACTGCGTCAGGCACAGGTCTTCCGCCGCGTGCGTGACGCTCATGCGGCGGCCGACGGCCACGAAACCGCGGACGAGGTCCAGCGAGGCGAGTTTCAGCAGGGGCAGTGACATTCCCAGGGCGCATGCGAAGCGGCGAATTCGTCGATTGAAGCACGGCCGGGACGACCCTGTAATGGGAATCCAACGTACCGGAGACCCGCCATGACCGTCCATCCGTCCGCCCCGGCCCGCCGCTGGTGGCGCGAGCCCCTGGCCATCGTCGTCGCGGGCGGGGTCCTGATGGGCCTGTCGCTGGGCGTGCGCTACGTGCAGGGACTGTTCCAGCTGCCCGTCGTGTCCGACCGCGGCTGGACGCGCGAGACCTTCGCGTTCGCGCTCGCGATCCAGAACCTGGCCTGGGGCGTGGCGCAGCCCTTCACGGGCATGATCGCCGACCGCTTCGGCAGCGCCCGCGTGATCGCCGTCGGCCTCGTGCTGTACGCGCTGGGACTGGCCGGCATGGCGTGGTTCGCGACGCCCGCCGCCTTCACGTGGACGGCCGGCGTGTGCATCGGCATCGCCTTGTCGTGCACCGCGTTCGGCACGGTCTACGGCGCGCTCAATCGCCTGTTGCCGCCCGAGCGCCGCAGCTGGGCGATGGGGCTGGCCGGTGCCCTGGGCGGTTTCGGGCAGTTCGCGCTGGTGCCGCTGGTGCAGGGCCTGATCGGCGACCGCGGCTGGATCGTCGCGGCGCTCGTCCTCGCCGCGGCCTGCCTCGCGCTGCTGCCGCTGGCGTGGCCGCTGCGCGAGCAGGGCGCGGTCGCGGGCGACCCGGCGACGCCGGCTCCCGCGCTGGCCGACGCCTTGCGCGACGCCTTCGGCCATCGCGGCTTCTGGCTGCTGAACCTCGGCTTCACCGCCTGCGGCTTCCAGCTCGCGTTCATCGCGACGCACCTGCCGGCCTACCTGCGCGACAAGGGCCTGCAGCCCGCGCATGCCGTCGCGGCGCTGGCGATCATCGCGCTGGCCAATGTCGCCGGCACCTACGTGTTCGGCTTGCTGGGCGCGCGCCTTCGCCGCAAGCGCGTGCTGGCGGGCATCTATCTCGCGCGCACGGCGGCGATGGCGCTGTTCATCCTGCTCCCCCTGGCGCCGGCGACGCTGTACGCGTTCGCCGCGGTGATGGGCTTCATCTGGCTCGGCACGCTGCCGCTGACCAACGGCATCGTGGGCCAGGTGTTCGGCGTGCGCCATATCGGCAGCCTGTTCGGCTTCGTGTTCTTCGGCCACCAGTTCGGCTCGTTCCTGGGCGTGTGGCTGGGCGGCGCGGTGTTCGAGCGCACCCACTCGTACGACCTCGTCTGGTTGCTGGCGATGGCGCTCGGCGTGCTGGCGGCGGTGCTGCACTGGCCGATCGACGATCGCCCGCTCGCGCGCAGGGCCCCGCGCGCGCGGGTGCTCGCGTGACGCGCGCCCGCGCGCTGGCGCTGGCGGGAACGGGCGCGGCGGGCCTGGCCAACGCGCTGCTGCTGGCGGCCTGGCTGGCGCCGGACAACGTGCTCGCGCTGTGGCAGCTCGTGGCGTTCTGCGGTTGACGCCGGTCATGTGCGCGGCGCGCGGCGGCGGCTGGCCCGCAAGAGGGATTTGCGGCAGTTCGTAGAATCTTCGCCATCCCGAAGCCGTCGTTCCGCCGCGGCTCCGCCCGCCGGCGCCCACCAGTTCCTTCCATGCCCACCTCCGCTTCCACCGATTCCAGCCCGATCGTCATCGTCGGCGCAGGCCTCGCCGGCCTCACCGTGGCGCTGCATCTCGCACGCAGCGGGCGGCGCGTGATCGTGCTGGCCAAGCGCGGATTGAGCGAGGGCGCCACGTCCTGGGCGCAGGGCGGCATCGTCGGCGTACTGGGCTCGGACGACTCGATCGAATCGCACGTGCGCGACACGCAGGACGCCGGCGCCGGCATCGTCGACGAACACACCGCGCGCTTCATCGCCGAGAACAGTGCCGCAGCGGTCGAATGGCTGGTCGACAACGGCGTGGCCTTCACCGCGGACGCCGACGGCCCGATGGGGCTGCACCTCACGCGCGAGGGCGGCCACGCGGTGCGCCGCATCGCGCACGCGGCCGACGCCACGGGCCGCGCGATCCACGAGTCGCTGCTGGCGCAGGCGCAGGCGCACGCGCTGATCTCGCTGCGCGAGCGCTGGATCGCAGTCGACCTCGTCACCTCGCGCCACCTCAAGCGCGAGGAGCCGCCGCGCGTGTACGGCATCTACGCCCTCGACATCGACTCGCGCAAGGTGGAGACGATCGCGGCGTCGGCCGTGGTGCTGGCCACCGGCGGCGTGGGCAAGGTCTATCGCTACACCAGCAACCCCGACACCTCCACCGGCGACGGCATCGCCATGGCCTGGCGCGCGGGCTGCCGCGCGGCCAACATGGAGTTCATCCAGTTCCATCCGACCTGCCTGTACCACCCGCAGGAGCGCAGCTTCCTCATCACGGAGGCCATGCGGGGCGAGGGCGCGCAACTGAAGTTGCCGGACGGCACGCGCTTCATGTTCGCGCACGACGAGCGCGGCGAGCTCGCGCCGCGCGACATCGTCGCCCGCGCGATCGACTTCGAGATGAAGAAGCACGGCATCGACCACGTGTGGCTCGACGCCATGCACCTGGGCGAGGACTTCCTCAAGGCGCATTTCCCGACGATCCACGCACGCTGCCTGTCGCTGGGCATCGACATCGCCCGCCAGCCCATCCCCGTCGTCCCGGCCGCGCACTACACCTGCGGCGGCATGGTCACCGATCTCAGCGGCCGCTCCGACCTGCCGGGCCTGTTCGGCGTGGGCGAGACCACGTACACGGGCCTGCACGGCGCGAATCGCCTGGCCAGCAACTCGCTGCTCGAATGCGTGGTCATCGGCAAGACCTGCGCGGACGCGATCCTGGCCGACAACGCGGTGGCCGACGAGGCGCTGCCCGAATGGGACGAGAGCCAGGTCGACGACGCCGACGAACAGGTGGTGATCGCGCACAACTGGGACGAGCTGCGCATGCTCATGTGGAACTACGTGGGCATCGTGCGCACCACCAAGCGGCTGGAGCGCGCGCTGCACCGCATCGAGCTGCTCAAGGCCGAGATCGACGAGTACTACGCCCACTTCCGCGTCACCCGCGACCTGCTGGAACTGCGCAACCTGGTCGTCTGCGCCGAACTCATCGTGCGTTCCGCCCTGAATCGCCACGAGAGCCGCGGCCTGCACTTCAGCCGCGACTTCCCGCGCACGCTGCCGGTCAGCTTCCCGACGGTGCTGACGCGGCCGGCGACCAGCCGGACGTCGGCCTGAGCGGGCTGCACGTGAGACGCCGCACGCTGGCGCTAGGCGCGGTGGGAGGCGTCCTGCTCGCCGGGACGGGCGGGGCGCTCGCGCTCGGCGAAGCGATGACGCGCCCGGACATGCGCGCGGCCGGCGAGCCGCCGGCCCGGCTGCCGGCCGTCGCCGTCCGAATTCCCACGGCTTCCGGATCCGTCGTCGCGGGCTGGTTCACGGCGGGCGAACCGGGCCGCGGCGCCGTGCTGCTGCTGCACGGCGTGCGCGGCAGCCGGCATGCGATGTCCGCACGCGCGCTGTTCCTGCATGGGCAGGGCCTGGCCACGCTCGCCATCGACCTGCCGGGCCACGGCGAGAGCCCCGCGCCGCGCATCACGTTCGGCGCGAACGAATCGCACGGCGCAGCCGCGGCGCTGGCCTGGCTGGCGCAGCGCTGCGCGGGCGAGCGCGTCGGCGTGATCGGCGTGTCGCTGGGCGCGGCCTCGCTGGTGCTGGCGCGGCCCGATCCGGCGCCCGCGGCCGTGGTGCTCGAATCGATGTACCCGACCATCGAGGAGGCCGTCGCCGATCGGCTGGCGGCGCACGTCGGCGCGCCCGCCGCGATGCTGGCGCCGGCGCTCCTGTGTCAGATGCCGTGGCGGCTCGGGGTGACGCCCGCGCAACTGCACCCGATCGACGCGTTGCCGTCGCTGCGCTCGCCGCTGATGATCGCGGCCGGCGACGCCGACCGCCACACGACGCCCGCCGAGACCCGGCGGCTGTTCGCCGCGGCACGCGCGGAGCCGAAGTCGTTGTGGATCGTGCAGGGTGCCGCGCACGTCGACCTGCACGCGTTCGCGCGTCCGGAATACGAGCGCCGCGTCGGCGGGTTCCTGCGGGACGCGCTCCGCGCGGGCTGAGAGCGCGCCTCGTCGCTCCCGGCCCGGCAGCGCGGCTGGCGCGGGAACGGGTCGCGCCGTCCGCTCACGTGCCGTGGTGCCGCATCAGCGCGCCGAGGAACATCAGCACGAACGGGATCGCGACCACGATGAGCGCGATCTTCAGCGGCTTGCGCACGAGCCGGTGTTCGCTCTCGTGGTGCGCATGCTGCTGCAGCATCCGGCGCGCCGCTTCCGCGCTGCGGATGCTCAGCTTGATCATGCGGTCCTCGCTGTCGAAGCCGAGGATGCGCAGCGCCTTGGACGCCTGGCCCTTGAGCACCATCGCGATGGCCGCGACGAAGAACAGCGCCACCCCGGCACCGACGTCGTGGCCGCGATCGGAGGCGTGCGAGATGTAGAGCATCGCCAAGCCGGCGAGCGCGCCCGCGCCGCCGAACCACAACCATGGCCGGCGCGCGCAGTCGTCGCACGAGGGAATGGACAGCGTGACCTGGCGGTACTTGGTGACGCTGATCACCGTCCACACCACCACCTTCTCGGTGTGCGGGCGCATCGCGAAGGCGCGCGATCCGCAGCCGCAGCAGCAGGGCGGGAAGGCGAGTTCGTCGAAGCGGGCTTCGATGATGACGGGCATCAGGCGCGTGCGCGCATCGCGTTGCGCGCCTGCACGAAGCCGAACGCGAATTCGACGGCTTCGGCAATGGAGCGCTCGGTCTCGGTGCGCTCGCGGTCGGTCTGGAAGAACGCGAAGTCCACATCGTGCCGGATGTAGCGCGGCGGCAGGCGGTTCAGCGCCACGCAGGCGATGTCGGCGAGCATGTCCGGGTTGTCGCGGATATGCGGGAAGTGCTCGGCCATCTCCTGCACACAGGCAAAGACCGCCTTCTCGTGGTTGTTGTGGATCGATGCGATGTCCATCGCACCAGTGTGCCGCGCGCCCGGCCGGCGCGGGCCACGAGCGCCCGGCAAAGTGCCAACTAGTCGAGGACGCGCAGCGAAAAATCGGTGGCGACCACGTCCTTGGTCAGCTTGCCGATCGAGACCCGGTCGACGCCCGTGGCGGCGATGTCGCGCAGCGCGGACAGCGTGACGCCGCCGGAGACTTCCAGCATCGCCTTGCCGGCGGAGACCTTCACGGCCTCGCGCATGTCGTCCAGCGTGAAGTTGTCCAGCAGCACGCTGGTGGCGCCGGCGGCCAGCGCCTCGCGCAGCTGGGCGATCGACTCGACCTCGATCTGGATGTCGACGCCCGCGTTGAGCGCGTGCGCCTGCGCCATGACCGCCGCGATGCCGCCGGTCGCCGCGATGTGGTTCTCCTTGATCAGGATGCCGTGCCACAGCGCCAGCCGCTGGTTGCGGCCGCCGCCCACGCGCACCGCGTACTTCTGCGCCAGGCGCAGGCCGGGCAGCGTCTTGCGGGTGTCGAGCACCGCGCAGCCGCGCGGGCTGGTGGCGGCACCCTCGATGGCCTCGACGTGCCGACGCGTGGCGGTGGCGGTGCCGGACAGCAGCTGCAGGAAGTTCAGCGCAGGCCGCTCGGCCGAGAGCAGGGCGCGCGCATTCGCCTCGATGTGGCAGACGTCCGAGTTCGCGCTCATCGTGGCGCCTTCGCCGTAGTGCCAGTCGATGCGCGCCGCCGGGTCCAGCGTGGACAGGCAGGAGCAGAACCAGTCGCGCCCGCACAGGAGGGCGCTCTCGCGCACCCGCACCACGGCGCGCACGCGCTTGCCGGCGGGGATCAGCAGGCCGGTCCAGTCCTGGCGGCCCATGTCCTCGTACAGGGCGTCGCGCACGTTGCGGGCGCGCGCCTCGGCGAGGGTTTCGTCGTGGTCGAACATGCGATGTCTCCGGTGGCCGCGCGCCGGACTCGTGATCCGCGCGGGCAGGTTCTTGTCATGCGGCGCCGATGCCGGGCACGAGGCCGGCCGCGGCGGGGTCGTTCGTCCTGTCCTGCGCGGGGCGGGCGATGGCAGCCGGGTTGGCGGCGACGAAGTCCAGCATGCGCTGGATGCAGCCGAGCGCCTCGCCACGCACCGGCTCGTCCACCTCGATGGCGCCGGACCCCTGCTCGAGGCAGTCGACGAGGCCTTGCAGGCTGTTCATCGCCATCCACGGGCAGTGCGCGCAGCTCTTGCACGTGGCGGAGTTGCCGGCGGTGGGCGCCTCGATCAGCGTCTTGCCGGGCGCGAGCTGGCGCATGCGGTGCAGGATGCCGTTGTCGGTGGCGACGATGTATTCCTGGGCGCCGCCCTTGACGACGGCGTCCAGCATCTGCGACGTGGAGCCGACGACGTCGGCCATCTGCACGACGCTGCGCGGCGACTCGGGGTGCACCAGGATCATCGCGTGCGGGTGATCCTTCTTCAGCAGTTCCAGCTCCAGGCCCTTGAACTCGTCGTGCACGATGCACGCGCCGTTCCACAGCAGCATGTCGGCGCCGGTCTGCTCCTGGATGTAGCGGCCCAGGTGGCGGTCGGGCGCCCACAGGATCTTCCTGCCCTGCGACTTCAGGTGGTTGACCACGGCCAGCGCGCACGAGCTCGTCACCATCCAGTCGGCACGCGCCTTCACGGCGGCGCTGGTGTTGGCGTAGACGACCACGGTGCGGTCCGGATGGGCGTCGCAGAAGGCGGCGAAGTCGTCGGCGGGGCAGCCGAGGTCCAGCGAGCAGGTGGCGTCCAGGTCGGGCATCAGCACCCGCTTGCCCGGCGACAGGATCTTCGACGTCTCGCCCATGAAGCGCACGCCGGCGACGACCAGCGTCTGCTGCGATGCATTGCGGCCGAAGCGGGCCATCTCCAGCGAATCGGCGACGCAGCCGCCGGTCTCGAGCGCGAGATCCTGCAGGTCGCCATCGACGTAGTAGTGGGCGACGAGCACGGCGTCGTGCTGCTTCAGCAGTTCCCTGGCCCGGGCCTTGAGCCGGGTGCGCTCGTCGGCGCTGGGGGTGGGCATCACCTTGGCCCAGGCGTTGGCGGTGCAGGTGGCGCCGGAGGCGTCCTGGCGGTCGTATTCGTACGTGGCTTGTGTCATGGCTGCATCCGCCCCGGGGAAGGCGGTTCGCCATCGTAGCCCATGGTCGGAGGACGTCCGATCAACAGGGTCAGCTGCCGACCCAGGCCTCGTAGAGCTGGTTCCAGACGTTGGTGACCGAGCGCGTGAGCGGACGGGCATGCAGCAGCGTCGGGCGGATCGGCCATTCGCGGGCCTCGATCAGGTCTTCCAGGCCGCGGTGCTCCGCGGCGAGGTAGAACAGCCAGCGCGTCCTGGCCGCGAACGGCTGCAGCGCGAGGCGGTGCATCTCTTCCAGCAGCGTGACGGCCTCGTGGCTGGGCATCGGGCCCACCAGCACCGAGCAGACCTGCGAATGCGACAGCAGCGCGCCGAAGATGGCGCGGCGGTCGACGGGCTTGGCGTCGCCATGCAGGCAGCGCACCAGCCGGTGCGGGCCGTTGCCGGCGGGCAACAGGGTTTCATCGACGACGGCGCGGATCTGCAGGCCGCCGCGCGAGTGCACGCGCAGGCGGTCGACCGGCGAGCCGGTGGCGTCCGACAGCGTCTGCATCATGCCGTGGGCCCAGACGCCGGACGGGTCGATCACCAGCATGGCGCTGACCTCGGGCGACGAGGCCAGGTGCGCATGCAGCGCCAGCGCGCCTTGCTCGCTCTCGGGCACTTCGACCGTGACGCCCAGCGCGCCGGCGGAGTCGAACATCGAATTCGGGCCCGATCGTTCCTTGCCCGGCAGCACCAGCGGCGCGAGCTGCGCACGCAGCCTGCGCAGTGGAGCGGGGAAGGGAATGACAGAGGGGCGCGACATGAAGTTGAGCTTACTCGGACAGGTGGAAATGACCGGCGTCAAGATGTTTACGGATGTGACTTCCTTATCGCGAACTGGAGTTTCATACATGCCTCCTACGCCCGTACAGGAACGGCCGTTCACGCCGGAACCCGGTTGCACGGGCTTGCACCCGGCTACCATCGACGCTTTGTCCGGACAAACCGTGGTGAGTTCCATGCCTTCCGCCGCCTCCTCGGCCTCCGCCCGCCTCGCCGGGCATGCCCTCGTCGAGGCCCTGATCGAACAGGGCGTCGACACCGTCTTCGGCGTGCCCGGCGAGAGCTTCCTGGCCGCCCTCGACGGCTTCCACCAGCATGCGGGCCGCATCCGCTTCGTGGCCTGCCGCCACGAGGGCGGCGCGGCCTTCATGGCCGAGGCGCACGGCAAGCTCACGGGCCGTCCGGGCGTGTGCTTCGTCACGCGCGGCCCGGGCGCCACCAACGCCAGCATCGGCGTGCACGTGGCCTTCCAGGACTCCACGCCGATGGTGCTGCTGGTGGGCCAGGTGGCGGCCGACCAGCGCGATCGCGAGGCCTTCCAGGAGATCGACTACCGCCAGATGTTCGGCCCCGGCACCCTGGGACTGGCCAAGTGGGTGGGCGAGGTGCACTCCGCCGACCGCCTGCCCGAGTACCTCGCGCGCGCGTTCCGTACCGCGATGCAGGGCCGGCCCGGCCCGGTGGTGCTGGCGCTGCCCGAGGACATGCTGACCACGCCCACGGCCGCGCCCGTCCTGGCGCGCGTGGAGCCGGCGTGCGCGTGGCCCGATCCGCACGTGCTGGCGCAGTTCCGCCAGCTGCTGATCAAGTCGGAGCGGCCGTTCGCGATCGTCGGCGGCAGCGGCTGGACGGCCGGTGCGGCCGCCGATTTCGAGCGCTTCGCCGAGGACTGGGAGATCCCGGTCGGCTGCGCCTTCCGCTACCAGGACGTGTTCGACAACCGCCACCGCCTGTACGCGGGCGACGTCGGCATCGGGATCAGTCCGGCGCTGGCACGGCGCATCCGGGAGTCCGACCTGCTGCTGGCGGTCGGTGTCCGAATGGGCGAAATGACCACGAGCGGTTACACATTACCCGAGGCGCCGGTGCCGCGCCAGCCGCTGGTGCACATCCACGCCGGCGCGGAGGAGCTGGGCCGGGTCTACCAGCCGACCATCGCCCTGCAGTGTTCGATGGCCGCCATCGGCGACGCGCTGGAGGAGCTCGATCCGCCGACGCCGCGCTCGCCCGTCCAGGGCGCCCAGGCGCATGCCGAGTACCTGGCCAGCCTCGAAGCCGTCCCGGTCGAGCCGATGGACCTGGCCGTCGTCGTCAAGACGATCGAGGCGATGGCGCCGGCCGGTACGGTCTACACGAATGGCGCGGGCAACTACGCCGGCTGGCTGCACCGCTTCCACCGCTACAGCAGCCTGCAGCGCGAGGGCCGCACGCAGCTCGCGCCGACGGCGGGCGCGATGGGCTACGGCGTGCCGGCGGCGATCGCCGCCAACCTCCTGTTCCCCGATCGCACGGCGGTGGCGATCGCCGGCGACGGCGATTTCCTGATGACTGGCCAGGAGCTCGCCACCGCCGCCGCGCACGGGGCGGGGCGGGGCGCCGGCAAGCTGGTGGTGGTGGTGGTCGACAACGGCAGCTACGGCACGATCCGCATGCACCAGGAGCGCACGTATCCCGCGCGCGTCAGTGGCACGGGGCTCACCAATCCCGACTTCGTCCAGCTCGGCCGGGCCTTCGGCTGGCACGCCGAGCGCGTGGAGGTGACGGCGCAGTTCGAGGCGGCGTTCGGCCGCGCGATGCAGGCCGACGGGCCCACGCTGCTGCACCTGCTGCTGCCGGAGGATGTCAGCACCTCGCGCGCGACGCTCAGCGCGATGCGCGCGGCCGCGTTGAAGAAGCAGGGCGCGTAGGCGCTCGACCTCGGGCGTGCTCTACCGTGAACGCGGTAGGCTGAATGCAGCGGGCACGCTGGTGCGCCCTTGTCCTACACGCGCCGCTTGCCGCATCGCCGATAGTGAGCTCTCCCGGCGGCGCACCTCCTCCCTCCCTCCTCTTTGGTCGCCGGTCTCAGCCCGGCCCTGTGCCGGGCTCTTTTCTTTGTGCGGCCGAAAAGGCGCTACCCTGGCGACCCTTTTCCTGCCTGCCGAGAATGCCTTCCATGGATCCCATCGCGTTCGACCTGCGCGGCGACCACATCACGCTGGACGCGCTGCTCAAGGCCGCGGGCCTCGCCAGCAGCGGCGGCGAAGCCAAGATGCTGATCCAGCAGGGCGGCGTGCAGGTCAATGGCGAAGTCGACCTGCGGCGCGGGCGCAAGCTGCGCGCGGGCGACCGGGTGGCGGTGGGCGAGCGCCAGGTGGTGCTGCGCGCGGCGGCCTGAACCGCGCCAGGCGCTGCGGCGCGTCGGCGCGAAGCGCACGCGGGACGCGTTCCTCATCCATGGGATTGGCGCCTTCCGGAGGCCGGCAGAGTATTTGCAGCGGTCTGGAGCGAGGGAGCATCCGATGGCTGACGAAGGAAAAGGCTTCTGGCAATCCGCGCCGGGCCTGCTGACGGGCGCGGCCGCGGTGATCGCCGCCGTCACCGGACTCGTCGTGGCGCTCAAGCCGGTCAAGGCCACGACGCCAGGGCCGGACGTCGTGCTCCCGGCCGCGCCGACGCACGCCGGCAACGGGTCGACGACGCCCACGCCCGCACCGCCGGTGGCGGCCGCGCAGGATCCGTCCCAGCCGCCCGCCATGGGCCCGATGGAGCCCGGCGTCGGCTACGAAGGCAACGACCTGCACCCCAACGGCTGGCTCACGATGGGCTCCGCGCAGGCGTGCGCGAAGCGCTGCTACGAGACGATCCCGTGCAAGGCGATGACCTACGTGAGGAGCAACCGCAGCTGCTGGCTGAAGTCCGCGGCCGCCAATCGCATCGAGAAGAGCGACGAGGTCTCGGCGATCAAGCGCTGAGGGCCGGCGGGTGGGAAGGTGGTCGGAGCGACACGATTCGAACGTGCGACCCTCTCGTCCCAAACGAGATGCGCTACCAGGCTGCGCTACGCTCCGAAGGGCGTGATTCTACCTGTCGAAAGCGCGGCCCCTCCGTCCAGGCCGCAGATGCGTCATGGCGCGAGCAATCGGTCGAGCAGCGCGGCGTCGAGATGGCGGTCGACGAGGTCGGCCAGAAGCTCGAAGCTGTCGTCGAGCGCGGGCGCGCCGGCGCCCCACATCGCGCGCAGCAGCGCGGGTGATTCGAACAGGCCGTGCGCGTAGACGCCCAGCACGTTGCCGTGCTGCCAGCCGATCGCCGCGCCGTCCGCGTCGCGCAGCGCGACCACGGGCGGCGGCAGGCCCGGGTGCGGCACGGTGACGCCGCAATGGATCTCGTAGCCTGCGGCCTCCATGCCCGCCCACGGCGACCAGGCGCCGTCGGTGTGCCCGAAGCGCAGCGTCGTGCGCCGCACGCGCTTGTCGCGGTCGTAGCGCGTGACCAGCGGCAGCAGGCCCAGCCCCGGGCCGTTGAAGCCGGCCTCGCCGTCGTGGCCGTCGGGGTCGACCAGCGCCTCGCCGAGGATCTGCAGGCCGCCGCAGATGCCCAGCACGGGATGGCCCTGCGCCGCGTGGCGCGCGATGGCGCGGTCCAGGCCCTGGCCGCGCAGCCACGCCAGGTCGCCGCTGACCTGCTTGGACCCGGGCAGCACGATCCAGTCGGCGCCCTGCAGGTCGGCCTCGCTGCGCGCCCACGCCAGCTGCACGCCGGGCATGCGTCGCAGCGGCTCGAACTCGTCCAGGTTGCCGATGTGCGGCGGGCACAGCACGGCGACGCGCAGGCGTCCGGCCTTCGCCGCATCGGGACGGCCGGCGTCGAACAGGCCGTCCTCGTCGGGCAACCCGTGTCCGCGCACCAGCGGGATGACGCCCGCGAGCGGCACGCCGGTCAGGCGCTGCAGGTCGGACGGACCGGGCTCCAGCAGCGCCGCATCGCCGCGGAAGCGGTTCAGCACGAAGCCGGCCAGCGTGCCGCGCAGGTCCCCGGGCAACAGGGCCCAGGTGCCATACAGGTGCGCGAACGCGCCGCCGCGGTCGATGTCGGTGACGAGCAGGCTGTCCAGCGCGCCAAGGTCGCGCGCCTGGCGTGCGCTGCCCAGGTTGACGTAGTCCTGCGGCGCGAGGTTGATCTCGGCGGGGGAGCCGGCGCCCTCGATGACGACCAGGTCGCAGGTGGCCGCGAGCCGCTCCAGGCTCGCGCGCGCGGCCAGCGCCAGCGTCGCGCTGCGTTCGCGCCAGCCCTGGCGCGACAGCGCGGCGTCGACCCGGCCGTGCACCACCACCTGGCTCGCAGTGTCGCGCTCCGGTTTGAGCAGCACGGGGTTCATGTCGACGGACGGTTCCACGCCGGCGGCCAGCGCCTGGAAGTACTGGGCCGCGCCGATCTCCGCGCCGAGGCCGTCCAGGCCCGCGACGACGCGCGCGTTGTTGCTCATGTTCTGCGCCTTGAACGGCGCGACGCGCACGCCGCGGCGCGCCGCCGAGCGGCACAGCGCCGTGGCCAGCCAGCTCTTGCCGGCGCCGCTGGACGTGCCCCAGACCATCACGAAGCGCGTCATGCCGGCTCCGCGAGCGCGAGCGTCTCGAACACGAATTCGGTGGGCGCGAACGGCGGCTGCGACGCGACGCGGCGCTGCGGGCCGGCGACCACGCGCAACGGTGCGGCGAAGCCCGGCCCGTCGACGACGAGCGTGTGGAACTCGCCGTCCTCGCCGACGGGGCACACGTGCGCAGGCAGGCGGGCGAGGAAGGCCGCGTCGTAGTCGACGCCGCAGAAGGACGCGTCGAGCCAGCGCGTGTCCACGCACACGACGCGCGCATGCACGCCGCGCGTCACGAGCTCGCGCGCGAGCGCGGCGCGCGACTCGCCCCACAGCGGGAACAGCGGCACGAGGCCCGCACGTTCGCAGGCGGGCGCGAGCCAGTCGCGGTGCGCCTGCAGGTCGATGTCGCCGAACACCATGTGCGTGTGGCCCGTGTCGACGAGGGCGCGCAGGGCCGCGTCGAAGCAGGCGGCGTACTCGCCCGGCGCCACTCGGACGCTGACCGGCGTGCCGCCCAGCGCACGCACCTGCGCGGCGACGACGTCGGGCGGCAGCGCGTGCGACTTGCTCGTGCCGTCCGCGTCGCACATCGTCACGAAGGTGTCGACCTGCCAGCCGGCTTCACGGGCGCGCGCCAGCGCCAGCCAGGAATCCTTGCCGGCGCTCCAGCTGATGGCGCAACGGGTCGGGCGGTCGGGCGAGGGCGAGTGTGGGGGCGTGGTCATGGACGCCCATTCTGACCGCCGTTCACCAGGTCACGCCGTGCTCGATGACGGCGCGCAGCTCGGCCAGGTCCGGGGCCTCGAAGCGCGACAGCTGGAGCTGCAGCAGGCCGGTGCCGGGACGGCCGCCGTAGCCGCGCAGCCAGGCGCTCGCGCGGCCGAATTCATCCGTCGCGAGCGCCGTCACGCCGGCCTGGGCGTCGACCGGGTACGACGCGACGCCCGCGTGGCGCAGGCCGGTCGCGCGACCGGCGGCGGTGGGCGCGACCGCGTAGTAGCCACCGGCCTCCTGCGGCGGCGGGAAGCGAACGTCGAACAGCGCGCCCGCCGCGGCGAAGTCGATGTCCTCGACCGCGCCGGTGGCCGGGTCGGCCTTGAACGCCAGCGGGTTGGGTCCCAGCAGCGCCACCTTGCCGCCGGCGTCCAGGAAGCGGCGGATCGGGGCGACGCCGTCGGGCGCTTCGACGATGGCCGCCGGAAAGAGGTTATCAGCGAACACCACCACCGCTGGCGCGGAGGCCCGCTGCTGCTGCAGCAGGAACGCGCGCAGCTGGTCGCCGTCCATCGCCTCGTAGCCGGCGGCCTTCAGCTGCGCGGCCAGCGCGCTGTCGACGCCGTTGAGGAACCAGCGGAAGGCCTCGGGCGAACGCGGGCCCTCGACATGGACGATGCGGCGTGGCGTCGCGGTGCTGTGGGACGGCGACGCGGGGGCGATCTCGAGCGCGCGCAGCACGCCCGCGTCCGAGGCGGCATAGACGAGCCCGCCGGCGACCAGCGGGGTCGACAGCGCGCGTCCGCCCAGCGGGAACTCCCAGCGCCGCTGCCCGGTGGCCGTGTCCAGGCCCACCAATGCGCCGGTGAAGTCGCTGGCAAGCAGCGTGTCGCCGGCCAGCGCCAGCGACGCGAACACTGCGCCGTGCGTCCTGAAACGCCAGCGCTCCGCACCGGTCGCCGCGTCGACGGCCTGCACGATGGCGGCGCTGCCGCTGGCCACGTACAGCGTGCGGCCGTCGGTGGCGGTGGCCAGCATCCACGACGAGCCGTCGTGCGTGAGGCGCCAGCGCAGCCGGCCAGTGGCCAGCTCGAGCGCGTACAGCTGGCCGTCACGCCCGCCGACGGCCACCAGCGCGTCGGCGCCGGTGCCCACGAGGGTGGGCGACGCGACGACGGCCGTGGTGTCGTTGCCGGCGTCGGCGAACGTGTGGGCGGCGCCGTCGGTGGCGAACGACCACAGCGGGGCGCCGTCGCGCGCCCGCAGCGCGCGCACGTGGCCGTCCAGCGTGCCGAACACGAGCGTGCCGGCCTGCGCGGCGATCGTCGAGCGCACGCGCGAGCCGGCGGCGACCCGCCATCTCACGCGACCGGTCGCGGGATCGAATGCCGTCACGTGGCCGTCGCCGCTGCCGATGAACAGCACGCCGTCCGCGAGAACGGGAGAAGACAGGAAGTAGTCCCAGTAGTCGTCGGTGCCCAGCGCGGCATCGAAGCGATGGCGCCAGTGTTCGCGGCCGCTGCGCACGTCCAGCGCGCGCAGCAGGCCGTCGCGGCTGGCCACGTACACGGCGCGGTCGTCGACGGCCGGCGTCGAGGCGATGGCACCGCCGGCCTGGAAGCGCCAGCGCAAGCCGCCGGTGGCGGCGTCGAGCGCGGCCAGCGTGCCGTCGCTGCTGCCCACGTACAGCGTGCCCGCCCGCCGCACCGGCGAGCTGCGAATCGGGCTGCCGGCGTCGACCGTGAAGCGCACGGCGGCGATGCCGGGCACCGTCAGCGCCTCCTGGCGGCCCGAGCCGGCGGGCTCGCCGCGCCACATCGACGGCGGCTCGGCCGCGGCGGCGGGTGCGAGCGGCGCCATGGCCAGGCACAAGGCGAGGGCGGGCAGGAAGCGGTGAAGCGGGCGCATGGCGAGGCGGTGGAGTGGACGACCCCGCGATCGTCGTCCGGGCGGACGAGCCCTTCAAGGCACGCGCGTGGGTGGAAATGGACTTTCCGGCTTGGGCGCGGGCGAATCCGGTGCTGTCGGATCCGTTCGCGTTGGCCCGCTCGGCACCGCCGCCGGCGCGGGCTCTCCGTCGCGCCGCCGGCCCTCAGGCACCGCGGCGCCGGAACGCCAGCGGCGTCTCGCCGGCATGGCGCTTGAAGGCCCGCACGAAATACGACGCGTCACCGAAGTTCAGGCGCTCCCCGATGGCGCCGACGCCCAGCGGCGTGTAGAGCAGCAGGCGCCGTGCTTCGAGCATCCGGCGGGCGAGGATCACCTCGCTGGCCGTGCGCCCCAGCGCTGCCTGCACGCACTGGTTCAGATAGCGCGGCGTGACGTGCAACCGCCCTGCGTAGTCGCCCACGGCCTCGGCCAGCGCGAAGCGTTCCTCGACCAGCGCCGTGAAGCGACGGGCGAGGGCGCGCGATGCGTCGGCGGGCGACGCGGCGAGTCCGCGATCCAGCCGCTGCATCGACACGAGCAGGCGGTACGCCTGGGCGCGCAGCGCGTGGCTGCTGTCCCCTCGCACGCAGCGCAGTTCGTCGCGCATGTCGCCGGCCAGGGCGACCAACTCGTCGAACGCCTGCGGCGCCGCGGCCAGCGAGCGGCGCGGCGCGGCGGCCGCCACCAGCGGCAGGTTCTCGACGAAGCGGGTGTCGCCGAAGAACGCGTTGAAGAACTCGGCCTCGAAGAACACCAGCAGGCCGTCGAAGCGGTCGCCGGCGTCGGGCGCGAGATGCCAGCGGCGGGTCTCGCCAGGTGTGGTGAGCAGCGCGCGGCCGCGCGCGAAGGGCAGCGCGACGCCGTCGAGATCCAGGCGGCCCGCTCCCGAGGTCACCAGCGCGATCTCGTAAAACGTCAGGCGATGCGGCCGCGTGGGGCCGGTGATGAAGCCGGGGATGTCGCCGATGGCGCAGGCGTCCACCAGCAGTTCGTCGCCGTACTTGCGGCGGTCGAACCGGATGGTGGGCGACGGGGTCATGCCCCGATGCTACGCAGTCGGGCGGCCGCCAGGGCGCGGCATGAGACGAACGGCGGTTGGCGCAGCCTCGACGACGTTGCGGACGCCGCGGTGCCCGGCCGATAGAATCACGGGCTGTCGCCTGGCGCACGACTGCCCATAGCTCAACTGGATAGAGCAGCTGCCTTCTAAGCAGCAGGTCGGGGGTTCGAGTCCCTCTGGGCAGGCCACCCCGTCAACGGCGGGCGTACTGCGTCTGCCCGAACAGCATCTCGCGCGCCTTCGGGTCGTCGTCCAGCGGGCGGCGCTGGCCGGTGAGCACGTCCACGCCGCGGATGACGGCGGGACGGGCGGCGATCTCGTCGAACCAGCCCTTCAGGTGCGGGAAGTCCGCCCACGCGATGCCCTGGTTCTTCCACGAGCGCAGCCAGGGGAAGATGGCCATGTCGGCGATGCCGTAGTCCTTGCCCCCGATGTAGCGCGACCTGGCCAGCCGCTTGTCCATCACGCCGTACAGGCGCCGCGCCTCGTTGGTGTAGCGGTCGACCGCATAGGCGATCTTCTCGGGTGCGTAGATGCGGAAGTGGTGCGCCTGGCCCAGCATCGGCCCGACGCCGCCCATCTGGAACATGAGCCACTGCAGCATCTCGTAGCGCTCGGAGGTGCTCGCGGGCAGGAAGCGTCCGGTCTTGCCGGCCAGGTACAGCAGGATCGCGCCGGATTCGAACAGGCTGATCGGCTTGCCGTCCGGGCCGTCGGGATCGACGATGGCAGGGATCTTGTTGTTCGGGCTGATGCGCAGGAATTCGGGCTTGAACTGGTCGCCCGCGCCGATGTCCACCGCATGCACGCGATACGGCAAGCCGCACTCCTCGAGCATGATGTGAACCTTGTGGCCGTTGGGCGTGGCCCACGAATACACTTCGATCATGGCAGGAAGCCTCCTGGCAACGAACAATACAACATCATGCTGGATGCGGTGCGAAGATGGTTGAGCCTGGGCGGCTCGCTGCCCGGCTGGATCGAATTCAGCCGCTGGGCCGACGCCAACCAGTGGACGCTCAAGCGCACCATCGCCCACGACGGCTGGGCGATGAACGACAACCCCGACCACCCGGGCTGGCGCATCGAATGGGGGCCGGCGCAGCGCCGCTTCATGAGCAGCCACGAGTTCCGCATCCGCTTCGAGGTGGCGCAGAACTCGGACGTGCAGGCGCTCGTGCTCGATCAACCGCTGCTGGCGCGCCTCGATCGCGAGGTCTATGAGCAGATCACCGACCACGTGCAGACGCGCCTGGACGAGGAGACGCCCGAGGAGATGCGCTGGCTCGCCATGCATCCCAAGCTGAGCCCCAACCAGATGGGCGTGGCGCTGCGCGACCGCTACGGGGCGATCGGCAGCGACACCGAGTGGGTGTCGCGCTGGCTGGCCGGCCCGATCAGCGATGCCTTGAAGGCGCGTGCCGCCGAGATGCCGCTGGAGGCGGTGTCGGCCGAGCCTTTCATGCTGCGGCTCGCGCGCGGCCAGGTGGTGCTGCGGCAGTCGGCCTCGCGGCCGACCATCGCGCTGCTCGAACGCTGCATCGTGGTGGCGGCGGCCGTCGACATCGCGCTGCACCGGACCGCCTGAGCGGCCCGGCGTCCGCAGGTCCTCAGGCCTGGCGCCGCTTGCCGATCTCGATCTTGGCGATGGCGTTGCGGTGCACCTCGTCGGGGCCGTCGGCAAAGCGCAGGGTGCGGGCCACCGTGTAGAAGTACGCGAGCGGCGCGTCCTCCGACATGCCCATCGCGCCGAACGCCTGCATCGCCCAGTCGATGACGCGGCAGGCCATGTTGGGCGCGACGACCTTGATCATGGCGATCTCGGCCCTGGCCGTCTTGTTGCCGGCCACGTCCATCATCCACGCGGCTTTGAGCGTGAGCAGGCGTGCCATGTCGATCTGGCAGCGCGCCTCGGCGATGCGCTCCTGCGTCACCGTCTGCGCCGCGATCGGCTTGCCGAAGGCCACGCGAGCGACCGCGCGCTCGCACATCAGCTCCAGCGCGCGCTCGGCCAGGCCGATCAGGCGCATGCAATGGTGGATGCGGCCCGGGCCGAGGCGCCCCTGCGCGATCTCGAAGCCGCGGCCTTCGCCCAGCAGCATGTGCGACGCGGGCACGCGGACGTCGTCGAACGCCACATCCATGTGGCCGTGAGGCGCGTCGTCGTAGCCGAAGACGGTCAGCGGGCGCAGCACCTTCAGGCCGGGCGCGTCGGCGGGCACGAGGATCATCGACTGCTGCGAATGCGGCGGCGCCTCGGGATCCGTCTTGCCCATGAAGATGTAGACGGCGCAGCGCGGGTCGCCGGCGCCCGACGTCCACCACTTGCGGCCGTTGAGGACGTACTCGTCGCCATCGCGCACGATGCGCGATTCGATGTTGGTGGCGTCCGAGGAGGCCACCGCCGGCTCCGTCATCGCGAACGCGCTGCGGATGCGGCCGTCCAGCAGCGGCTCGAGCCAGCGCTGCTGGTGCTCGGGCGTGCCGTAGCGCACCAGCACCTCCATGTTGCCGGTGTCGGGCGCCGAGCAGTTGAAGACCTCGCTGGCCCATGGCGTGCGGCCCATGATCTCGGCCAGTGGCGCGTAGTCCTCGTTGGACAGGCCTGCACCGCGCTCGCTGTCGGGAAGGAACAGGTTCCACAGCCCCTCGGCGCGGGCCGTCGCCTTGAGTTGCTCGATCAGCTGCAGCGGCGTCCAGCGCTTGCCGGCGGCCGTGTTGGCCTCGATCTCCGCGTGGTAGCGCGGCTCGGCCGGCAGGACGTGGGCGGCCATGAAGGCGCGCAGTTGTTCCTGCAGCGCGAGGCTGCGGGGCGAGTAGGCGAAGTCCATGTCAGGCCTCTTGGGATTTGCGGGCGAACGACCAGGCGAGCTCCGCGAGCGGGCGCGCGCCGGCGCCCGTCGCGCGCGCCTGCGCGCTCGAGGCCGTGCCGTCGACGACGCGGCGCGCGATGCCCTGCAGGATGGCCGCGAGGCGGAACAGGTTGTAGGCGAGGTAGAAGTTCCAGTCGCGCAGCAGGGCATCCGGATCGGTGCGGCCGGTGCGCTCGCAGTAGCGGTGCACGTAGTCGCGCTCCGACGGGATGCCGAGGGCCGCGTGATCCAGTCCGGCGATGCCGCGGAACGTGCCGGGCGGGATGTGCCAGGCCATGCAGTGGTAGCTGAAGTCGCCCAGGGGGTGGCCGAGCGTCGAGAGTTCCCAATCGAGCACCGCGAGCACGCGCGGCTCGGTCGGGTGGAAGATGAGGTTGTCCATGCGGAAGTCGCCGTGCACCACGGACACCTGCGATTCGTCCATCGCGCTGGCCGGCATGTGCGCGGGCAGCCACTCGATCAGGCGATCCATCGCCTCGATGGGCTCGGTGATCGAGGCCTGGTACTGCTTGGTCCAGCGCCCGATCTGGCGCGCGAAGAAGTTGCCGGGCTTGCCGTAGTCGGCCAGCCCGATGGCGTCGACGTCGACGTTGTGCATCGCCGCGATCACGCGGTTCATCTCGTCGTAGATCGCGCCTCGCCCGGCCTGCGTCATGCCGGGCAGGCCCTGGTCCCACAGCACGCGGCCCTCGACGTACTCCATGACGTAGAACGCGCGGCCGATCACCGCCTCGTCCTCGCACAGCAAGTGCATCCGGGCGACGGGGACGTCCGTCTTCGCGAGCGCGTCCATCACGCGGTACTCGCGTTCGACGGCGTGGGCGGAGGGCAGCAGCTTCGCGACGGGCCCGGGCTTGGAACGCATCACGTACGAGCGCCCCGGCGTCACGAGCTTGTAGGTCGGGTTGGACTGCCCGCCCTTGAACTGCTCGACGCCGAGCTGCCCGGCGAAGCCGGGCAGCTGGTCCTTCAGGAAGGCTTCGAGCGCCGCGACGTCGAAGCGGTGGCTCTCGGCGACCGGGCGGGTGCCGGTGTTCTGTTCGGTCTGGTTCATCGGACGGGTCTCAATGCGTGTTGTCGTTCAACGCATCGGCGACGTGTCCGATGCGCTCTATCGTTCGGCCGCCTGCACCAGCTTGTCGCGCGACAGCACGACGATGCGTGTGGGCTCGATGCGCAGCGCCCCTTCGCGTTCGAGCTCCTTGAGCTCCTGGTTCACGCGCTGGCGCGACGCACCCACCAGCTGCGCCAGGTCTTCCTGGGCGAGCTGCAGGCCGATGCGCACCTCGTCGCCCTGGTTGATGCCATAGGCCTTGGCGAGCATCAGGATGTTCTTGGCCAGGCGGGCGGACAGCGGCCGCGTGTTCAGGTCCTCGACGAGGTTGAACATGATGCGCAGGCGGCGGCAGTTCAGGCGCAGCAGCGCGTCGTACAGCTCCACGTGCTGCTGCAGCAGTTCCTTGAAGTCGGCCTTGCGCACCGACAGCAGCGTCGTGGCGCCATGCGCATCCGCGTCGTGCGTGCGTGGCAGGCCGTCGAACAACGCGATGTCGCCGAACCAGGTGCCGGGTTCGACATAGGTGAGCGACACCTGCTTGCCCGAGAGCGACACCGAGCTCACGCGCACCGCGCCCTTGGCCACGCCGCACCAGTCTTCCGCGGGGGATCCGCGCGAGGCGAGCGGCGCGCCGTCCGGCAAGCGTCGCACCACGGCGCGCGACAGGATCGCGGCGCGCAACTCGTCGGAAAGAGAGGAGAACCATGGGCCCGCGTCGATGTTGTTCTGCTCTTCGATTGTAAGAATCGGGTTGTTCATTCCTTGTCCCTGTCGCGACAGCCGAGAGGCGCATTGATCTGCGGCAATTGTCGTCCCAAACAGGCGTCAGGCCGGAATGTCACCCGCGCGCAGGTACTGCGCCAGCAGCTTCTCCATGGTGGTGGTGCGCTCGCGCTCGTGCAGCCACTGGGTGGGCGCGAGATTGGTGCCGCGCACGACGATGTCGGCGGCGCCGATGTCCAGCACGTTGATGCACGCGGGCGCCTGCTCGAGGCGGCCGAGGAAGGTGCGTGTGCCGGTCAGCGCATGGCCCAGCAGCGCGCGGTTGACGCCGCCGTGCAGCACCAGCAGCGCGCAGGTCCACGACGGGTCGGCCAGCACCTCGTCGAAGGCGGGGAGGCAACGGTCCATCATCGCGCCCACCGTCTCGCCGCCGAGAAAGCGCAGCGACTCGACGTCGGCCGCCGCGCTGAACACGCCCGTGAAGGCGGCGCGCAGCTGGTCGGGCGCGATGGCGTCGAGGCGGCCGGAGCGGATCTCCTCGAGGCGCGGATCGCGCAGGATCTCCGCGTCCTGGCCCGCGGCCGCGAGCACGCGCTGCGCGGTCTCGACGGTGCGCACGAGGCCGCTGGCGACGACGCGGTCGAAGCGCACGCCGGATGAAGCGAACAGCGCACCGGCCGCGTCGGCCTGCAGGCGTCCGGCCTCGTTGAGCGGCACGGTGTGCGGCGGCACGGGCGTGCCGTCCGGCCGGAAGTAGTCCACCGAGCCGTGCCGCATCAGGTAGAGGCGGCGTCGCGCCGGCGGGCGGAGGTCGGCGATGGGGCGCGGGGCGGGGCGGTCGGCGGTCAAGGGCGGGCCATGTTGTATTTCCGTTGAAGGTCGCCGCCCGATCCGGCTCAGCGAAATGCGGGCGGACGTTTCTCGAAGAAGGCCTTCAATCCCTCGTCCCCGTTGTCGTGGAACAGGTTGACGATGAACTGGCGGCGTTCCGCCTCGAGATGTTCGGACAGCGGCGACAGGCCCGCGCGCGCCACCAGTTCCTTGGCGCCGGCCACCGCGTTGGGAGCCATCGCGGCGAGCTTGTCGGCCAGGGCCAGAGCTTCGGCGAGCGCCTGGCCCTTGTCTGTCACGCGATTGACAAGGCCCAGCGCCAGCAGGCGCTCGGGCTTGACCGGGCCGGCCAGCCACAGCATCTCCAGCGCCAGCGCGCGCGGCAGCAGCCGCGCCAGGTGCCAGGAACCACCGCCGTCGGGCGTCAGGCCCACCTTGCCGTACGACATGACGAACTTCGCATCCGACGCCGCCACGATCAGGTCGCAGGCCAGCGCCAGCGACATACCCCCGCCCGCCGCGAAACCCTCCACGGCGGCGATGACGGGTTTTGGAAATGCCCGCAGGGATTCGATCAATTGATGGAACAGGGCGATCGATTCCGACTGGGCTTCCGGGCCGGTCCGGCGCAACCCGATGATTCGATTCAGGTCGCCGCCGGCGCAGAAATGTTCGCCGTCGCCGCGCACGATCACCGCGCGCACGGAATCATCGGATTCGGCCACGTCGAGAGCTTCCACGCCTGCCGAGTAGACCTGGGGCGACAAGGTGTTGCGGGTGGCGGGATCGCTGAGCGTGAGAATCAGCGTGGAACCCTCGCGGGACGTCAGGAGTTCACTGGGCATGGTGCCTGCCTTGCAAAGGAATTACGGAATCTGGTGGAACCGGAGATATTCACGCATTCCCCGGTCGGACGATATGTCGGAGCTGCATGAATCATTCTCTCCCGACAGTTGGCGCGACAGTTTCTGAAAGCAATCGTGCTAGAGTCGATCCGGTTATCTGTGGTGTCCACAGGAATGAAAAAACACTTTACCGCGCACGTCATTTTCGCCGCGACCGCAATGGCATCCCAGCAAGCCTGGGCGCTGGGTTTCGGCCGGCCGGTTTCCGACGCGGTTCTGGGCCAGTCCTTCACCTTCACGGTGCCCGTGCATGTGGAGCCCGGCGAGCGCTTCGCGGGCGACTGCCTGGCCGCCAAGGTCTATTTCGGCGATGCGCTGCTGCCGCCCAACGTGGTTCGCACCGACGTGCTGCCGGGCGCCACCGACGACACCCTCATGCTGCGCGTCATCACGTCGACGCCGGTGTCCGAGCCCATCGTCGAAGTGGCGGTGCAGATCGCCTGCGACCGCCATTTCTCGCGCCGCTTCTCCGTCTTCGCGGATCCGCCGACCCTGGCCGCCGGGCCGGCGCAGGTCGCGCCGCTGCCGCAGGCCGGCGCGCCCGGGCCGGCCGCGGCGCGCTCCGTCGC
>JBJMWE010000038.1:0-16456 GCA_045810285.1 Vitreoscilla sp.
AGGGGCGGCCCCGCGCCAGCGATTTCCGTCTCGAGTCGGTGCCGGCGCCGGCCCCGGCCGAGGGCCAGGTGCTGCTGCGCACGCTGTGGCTCTCGCTCGACCCCTACATGCGCAACCTGATGGAAGAGCCCGGGCCCGGCTATGCGCCGCCGATCGCGCTGGGCGCGACGATGCCGGGCGGCACCGTGAGCCGCGTCGTCGCCTCGCGCCACGGCAGCTTCGACGTCGGCGACGTCGTGCTGGCCAACGCCGGCTGGCAGGACCTGGCGCTGTCCGACGGCAGCGACCTGCTGCCGGTCGGCGACCCGGCGCAGCCATCACTGGCGCTCGGCGCGCTGGGCATGCCGGGCTTCACGGCCTGGGTCGGACTGCTGGACATCGGCCAGCCCCGGCCCGGCGAGACGGTCGTCGTCGCCGCGGCGACCGGTGCGGTGGGTGCGATCGTCGGGCAGCTCGCGAAGCTGCGGGGCGCCCGCGTCGTGGGCATCGCGGGCGGCGCCGACAAGTGCGCCTGGGCGGTGCAAGGACTCGGCTTCGACGATTGCCTCGACCGCCGCGCGCCGGACCTCGGCGCGCGGCTCGCCCAGGCCTGCCCGCGCGGCATCGACGTGTACTTCGAGAACGTCGGCGGCGACGTGCTGGACGCCGTGCTGCCGCTGCTGAACCTGGGCGCGCGGGTGCCGGTGTGCGGGTTCGTCTCGCACTACAACGGCCTCGGCGGCGACGGTGGCCGCGCACGCCTGCTGGCCACCGTGCTGGCGCGCCGGGTGCGCCTCGAGGGCTTCATCATCCTCGACCACTACGCGACGCGCTTCGAGGCCTTCCGCCGCGAGATGGCCGGCTGGATCGCCGACGGCCGCGTTCGCGTGCGCGAGGATCGCGTCGACGGCCTCGAGGAGGCGCCCGCGGCGCTGGCGGGCCTGCTCGATGGCCGCAACTTCGGCAAGGTCGTGGTCAAGGTGGCCGACTGACGCCGGCATGGCTGTGGCGGGCGGCAGTGCGAGACGTCGCCCCGCCGGCGAAGGAGGACGCCGTGCGCGACATGCCGCGTGCGGTCGCAGGACCGGCGCGGTGACCGCGCGTGCTCAGGGCTCGACGGCCACGTGCGGCGCGGCGCCCGACCAATCGAGCAGGACGTAGCTGTTGACGATGTTCTGCGGCCGGTAGCCCTGGCCCGCCGGGCCCTTCTCCAGCGGCACGCTGGCGGCGGCGATGCGCTGCAGCACGCGCTGGCTCAGGCGCAGCTCGGGCGGGAAGTGGCGCGGGCCGGCGAGGAACGGCGTGCCGGCCCAGGGCTGGTGCGCGAGGGCCAGCGGGTCGGGGTCGCCGGCCGGCATGCGCGCGAACTCGACGCCCACCGACGCCACCCGGCGCGCCATCCAGGCGAGCGTGGCGTTGGCCAGGCCGGATTCCGCGCCGGCGCTGCCACCCCCGATGTCCTCGTGCGCGCCCGGGAACAGCACCTGCACGACGCCGTCGCGCGCGTCCCACAGCGTGGGCGTGAAGTCGACCCGGCGCTCGTCGATGGCCACCGCGTGGAAGCCGTGCGCGACGTTGGCGTTGAGCACCTGGTCGCAGAACTGGAACGCGTCCAGGCGCACGGGCGTGCCGTCCTGCTCCGACAGGTCGGGCACGCCGAGGGCGCCGACGGTGTCCCACACGGCCACCGCCGCGATGCCCACCGCGCCGGTGTAGCGCAGTTGCGGCGCCGGATGCAGCCCGAGCTGGAACAGGTCCTGGAAATCGCTCACGACGTCCGCCAGGCTGTGCAGCACGCGGCCGTTGCTCTTGAAGACGGCCTTCTTGTACTGCTGCCACGCCGCCAGGCCCGCGCTGTAGCTCTGCTCGGACCCTGCTTCCAGCTTCATGGCGGCCCAATCGAGCAGGCCCTGGCGCGTGACCAGGCCGGCCAGCGCGCGCGCCGTGTAGGCACCCCGGCTGAAGCCCAGGATGTAGAGGGCGTCGCCCGGCTCGTACACGCGCGACAGGTACGTGTAGCCGCGCACCACGCGCGCCACGAGGCCCAGGCCGACCGCGCCTTCGACGGCCTTGGCGAGCAGGTTGCTGCTCACGCCGATGCCGTCGATGTACTTGCCGACCTGCGCGGTGGGCGTGCCGCCGGACGCCGCCTGCGCGAACTCCTTTTCCTGGTCGCTGGCGGCCAGCGGCGCCGAGCCGGCCAGCGCCTCGAACAGCTTCTGGACGTTGGTGGGCGTCAGCTTGCCGCCCTTGTCCCGGTTGCCCGGGCCATCCCAGGTTCCGTCCAGGCACAGCACGATGTTCTTGGCCATGGTCACAGTCCTCCGAATCAGGGCGCGCGTGCGCGTCGCCGGCGTCGCGCGGGCTGCTCATCATGGGAGGACCCGGCCGGCGCACCATCCCCAGGATGGCGCCCGGCCGATGGCACCCCCCAGGTCGCAGGTTGTCAGCGTGCGGGCAGGCGCACGGTGGCCACCAGGCCGCCGCCGGGGTGGTTGTCCAGGCGGACGTCGCCGCCGTGTTCGCGCAGGATGCCGCGCGCGATGCCCAGGCCCAGGCCGCTGCCGTCGCGGCTCTTCTCGCGGCCGTGGGCCAGGCGCACGTAAGGCTCGAAGATCTCCTCGCGCGAGCTCTCGGGCAGGCCCGGGCCGTGGTCGCGGATCGTGAGGACGCCGCCGGCGTCGTCGTCGGCGGCGGCGATCTCGAGCTCGCCGCCGCCGTAGCGCAGGCCGTTGTCGACGAGGTTGCCGAGCGCGCGCTTGAGCGCCAGCGGCTTGGCGCGCACACTCAGCGCCGGGACGTCGATCGCGATGCGCGCGCCGGCCGCGAGCGCGGGCTGCGTCAGGCGTTCGACGAGGCGATCGAGCCGCACGTCGCCGACGTTCTCGTGCACCGCGCTGTCCTTGACGCTCTGCAGCGCGCCCTTGACCATCACGTCGAGCTCGTCCAGGTCCTCGTGGAAGTCGGCGCGCAGCGCGTCGTCGTCCAGCATCTCGGTGCGCAGCTTCAGGCGCGTGATGGGCGTCTTCAGGTCGTGCGAGATGCTGGCGAACAGGCGCTCGCGATCCTCCACGAAGCGCTGGATGCGCGCCTGCATGTCGTTGAACGCGCGCGCCGTGCGGCGCAGCTCGATGGTGCCGGTCTCGGGCACCGCGCTCGGGTGCATCGCACCGCCGAAGGCCGCGGCGGCGTCGGCGATGCGTTGCAGCGGGCGCGTGAGCGTGCGCGCGACGGCCAGCACCAGCAGCAGCACCGTCAGCAGCGTGGCGCCCTGCAGCAGCAGGCGGTCGCGCGTGAGCGGGTTGGCGCTGTCCAGGAAATAGGGGTCGGGCAGCGTGGCGGCCAGCAGCAGGCTGCCGCCGGCGGCGACGTCGGCCTGGATCACCAGCACCGGCGCGCGGCGCGGGCGCAGCAGCATCGGGCCGACGACCCAGTTGTCCGGCAGCTCGTGCAGCGAGCGCCCGTCCCCGGTGACCGACAACGTCTCAGGCCACGCGAGCGCCACGTCGGCCTGCGCGCCCTGTGCGAGCTCGCCCTGCAGCGTGCGGCGTACCTCGCCGACGACGGTGCGTGCGAGCAGCGAATCCTCGATGGGCGTGACCGGCACGCGCTGCCTGTTGACGGCCACGAAGAAGCGCGTTCCGCCCATCTGGCGCAGCTGGTCGACCAGCAGCGGGCGGTACTGGCCGGGCAGGTCGCGCAGGAAGCGGATGGCGGCGGCGGCGCTGATGGCGGTCTGGTGCGCGGCGTCGCGGGCGTCGCGGCGGGCGGTGTCGCGCAGCTGCCAGGTCCAGATCGCGCTGCCCAGGAGCTGGCTCAGCAGCACGCCCGCGACCATCATCAGCAGGATGCGCCCGCGCAGCGTGGCCGGCAGCAGCCGGTCGACCCAGCCGCCCGCGCCGCCGTCAGTCATGGGACGACAGGACTTCGACGGAGAAGACGTAGCCGCTGTTGCGCACCGTCTTGATCAGCACCGGCTGCTTGCCGTCGTCGGCCAAGCGCTGGCGCAGGCGGCTCACCTGCACGTCGAGCGAGCGGTCGGCCGGCCCCAGGTCGCGGCCGCGCGTCTGCTCCATCAGCCGCGCGCGATCCAGGATCTCGCCGGCGTGTTCCGCGAACAGGCGCAGCAGGTCGAAGTCCATGCCGGTCAGCGCCACCACCTGGCCGTCGGCGTCCTTCAGGGTGCGCTCGAGGCGGTCCAGGCAGAAGCCGGCGAAGCGCATGTAGCGGCGCGGCGCGGCGTCGCCCGTCTTCGAGCGCCGGTGGATCGCCTTGATGCGCGCCAGCAGCTCGCGCGGGTTGTAGGGCTTGCCGATGTAGTCGTCGGCGCCCAGCTCCAGGCCGACGATGCGCTCGGTGTCGTCGGAGCTGGCGGTGAGCATGATGATGGGCACCTCGGAGCGCTCGCGCACGAGGCGGCACAGCGCGAAGCCGTCGGTGTCGGGCAGCATCACGTCCAGGATCACCAGGCTCAGCTCGTCGCGATGGCGGTCGAACTCGGCGCGAAAGCTCTCGCCGTCGTGCGCCAGGTGCACGACGTACTGCTGCTTCTCGAGGTATTGCTTGAGCAGCTGGCGCGTCTTCTGGTCGTCGTCGACGGCCAGGATGGACTTGCGGCGCGGCGCGCCAGCGGCGCCCATGGCAGTCATTGAGCCGCCCCGCGCACGATGGCCACCAGCTGCGCCTGCGCCTGCTGCGGCGTGACGCTGCGCGTCTTGACGAAGCGGTGCAGCACGTCGCCGATGGCCTCGCGCACCGATTCGACGGCCGCCATGCGGTGCGTGATGCTGGGCAGCAGCGGGGCGCCGGGGCGCGCGAGCGTCTGCCAGGAATCGCGGGCGCAGGCGTCGAGCTGCGCGGGGTCGATGTCGGTGCGCACCGGCACGGAGCCCTTGGCCTGGTTGTAGGCCATCTGCGTGGCGGGCTGGGCGAGGATGTCGGCCATGTGTTCCTGTTCCGCGCCGTGCGCGTTGCGCCCCACCAGCATGGCGAGCGTGTCGATCGAGTACAGGTGCATGCCGGCCGTCTGCGGCACGGGCACGCAGTCGAAGTCCAGCCCCGCGTGCTCGCCCCAGGCCTGCAGCTCGCCGCGCGCCCAGTCGCCCATGATCAGCATGCCGGCCGCGCCCGATTGCAGCCGGCGCGTGGCCTGGGTCCAGGGCTCCTCGGTGGTGGGCTCGTCGTCGAGGTCGCGCAGCCAGCGCAGGCGCTTCAGCGCGGCGACGACGCGCGCGTCCTGCCACGACGACCAGCCCGTCGTCGTCGCGAGCTCCGCGTAGAGCCCGGGCCCGCCCTCGGCGAGCAGCACCGTCTCGAACACCGTGGCGATCTGCCAGGGCTCGTCGCTCCACGCGAGCGGCGTGACGTGGTGCGTGCGCATGACCCGCGCCGCGGCGTCCATCTCGGCCCACGTGCGCGGCGGCTTCAGGCGCAGCTGCTCGAGCACGTGGTGGTTGACCAGCAGCGTGTTGATGCGGTGCACGCCCAGCGGCGCGGCCATCACGTGGCCGCCGCGGCTGACCGTCTCCAGCACCACGGGGAACATCACCTGGCGCCAGCGCCCGCGCTGCGCGACGTCGTCCAGCGGCCGCACGAGGCCGAGGCCGGCCCAGTCGGTGAGCGTGCGCCCGATCACCTGCGCGACGTCGGGCGCCTCGCCGGCGAGCACGCGGCCCGTCAGCACCTTGATCGCGGCGCCACCGCCGCCGCCGGGGATGGCGTCGTCGTGCCACTCGACGCCCTGCGCGGCGAGCTGCTGCACCAGGCGGTCGGCGGCCTGGCGCTCGCTGTCGGACGTCCACCAGTGCAGGACGTTCAGGGGCTGGGCGTGCGCGCTCGACATCATGCAAAGGGCCAGGAGAGCGCCGAGTATCCGCGGCACACCGGCGCGCACGGGCCGCCGCGCGGCTGTCGAAAGCCTGCGCTTTGCAATGTTTTGTAAGCCCGGCGCGAGGAGCGGCATGCGGCCTGTGGGTGACGGTTGGCGTGGACGTAATGATGCGTAAGCCGCCCGCGCTGGCAATGCTGGAAACCACCTTGCGAATCAAGCACTTGCGCGCTGCGCGGCGGGGCGGGCGCCACGCTCGCGTTCCGCGGCGACCGATGCTAACTTGCGGCCGCCTCGTCACAGCCCCTTCCAAGGAACCGATCGATGAACACGCTGCTACGCACCACCACCCTGGCCGCCGCCGCGCTCGCCTGCGCCGTCCCCGCGCTGGCCGGCACGCTCTCGATCGAGAGCTGGCGCACCGACGACAAGACGCTGTGGGACACCGTGCTGCTGCCCGCGTTCACCAAGGCCCACCCCGGCATCACCGTGAAGTTCGTGGCCACCGCGCCGCCGGAATACAACTCGGTGGTCGCCGCGCGGCTGGCCTCGGGCAGCGCGGGCGACCTCATCACCTGCCGCCCGTTCGACGTCTCGCTGGACCTGTACAAGAAGGGCCATCTCGAGAAGCTCAACGGCAACCCGGCGCTGAACAACTTCCCTGACTCGGCCAAGGTCGCCTGGCAGACCGACGACGGCAAGGACACCTACTGCGTGCCCATGGCCTCGGTGATCCACGGCTTCTTCTACAACAAGAAGATCTTCGGTGAACTGGGCCTGAAGCCGCCCGCCACCGAGGCCGACTTCTTCGCCGACCTGGACAAGATCAAGGCCGTCGGGAAGGTCGTGCCGCTGGATCTCGGCACGGCCGACCAATGGGACACCAGCCAGGTGGTCTTCACCGGCATCGGCCCCAACTACTGGCGCGGCGAGGAGGGCCGCAAGGCGCTGATCGCGGGCAAGGCCAGGTTCACCGACCCGCAGTTCGTCGACGTCTGGCAGACGATGGCCAGGTACCCGGCCTACATGGCCAAGGGCTTCCAGGCGCAGAAGTACGGCGACACGCAGACGCTGTTCGCCACCGGCAAGGCCGCCATCGTGCCGGCCGGCTCGTGGGACATCGCGTTCTACCAGCAGCAGGGCGGCGTGGACTTCGGCGCCTTCCCGCCGCCGGTGCGCAAGGCGGGCGACCCCTGCTACATCTCCGACCACACCGACATCGGCATGGGCATCAACACCGCCGGCAAGAACAAGGCGGACGCCAAGGTGTTCCTCGACTGGATCGCGTCCCGGGAGTTCGCCGACCTGTACACGAACAAGGTCACGGGCTTCTTCTCGCTGTCGAAGTTCCCGATCCAGGTGCAGAACCCGGTGGCGCAGCAGATGGTGGGCTGGCGCGCGCAGTGCAAGTCGACCATCCGCCTGAACGCGCAGATCATGAGCCGCGGCGAGCCCAGCATGGAGAACGAGCTGTGGAACGTGAACTCGCAGGTCCTCAACGGCAAGATGACGCCGCAGCAGGCGGCCGAGCGCATCCAGTCGGGCTTCGCGAAGTGGTACCACCCCGCGTCCGCGAAATGACGGCGCGCGCATGAAGCAGAAGGCCAGCTGGCACGCGGCCGTCTTCCTGGCGCCCGCGCTGGCCGTCTATACGGCGTTCAGCGCGTGGCCGCTGCTGGCCACGTTGCGCCTGGGCCTGTACGCCACCGACGACACCGGCCACGTCGCCTTCGCCGGGCTCGCGAACTTCCAGAAGCTGCTGTTCGACGAGCACTGGTGGGGCGCGTTCCGCAACGCGATGGTCAACAACGTCGAGTTCTTCGCGATTCACACGCTCGTGCAGAACCCGGTGGCGCTGCTGCTGGCGGCGCTGCTGTCGCTGCGCGGCGTGCGTGGGGCGGCGGCGTATCGCACGGTGCTGTTCCTGCCGACGCTGCTGTCCGTGGTGGTCATCGGCTTCGCGTGGCAGCTGATCCTGTCGCCGCTGTGGGGGGTCAGCGAGAAGCTGATGACGGTCGTCGGCCTGGGCGACCACTTCGGGCCCTGGCTGGGCCAGGAGGAGACCGTGCTGCCCACGATCGCGCTGATCTCGGTGTGGCAGTTCGTGGGCGTGCCGCTGATGCTGATCTACGCCGCGCTGATCGCGATCCCCGAGGAGGTGGTGGAGGCCGCGCAGGTGGAAGGCGCGGGCCCGTGGCGCATCTTCTGGCGCATCCGGCTGCCGCTGATCCTGCCCACGCTGGGGCTCGTCAACATCCTCACCTTCGTGGGCAACTTCAACGCCTTCGACCTGGTCTATGCCGTCAAGGGTGCGCTGGCCGGGCCGAACTTCGCGTCCGACCTGCTGGGCACGCTGTTCTACCGGACGTTCTTCGGCTACCAGTCCGAGGTCGGCAGCGCCACGATGGGCGCGGCGCTGGCCACGCTGATGTTCCTCGTGATCCTGGGCGGCGTGGGCCTGTATTTCTTCGTGATCCAGCGTCGGCTGCAGCGGGTGGCGGGATGACGGCGCCAACCCGCTTCGGCGCGATCGGCCGCACGGCGCTCGTGCACCTGACGCTGGGCGGCTACTGCCTGCTGGTGGTGTGCCCGATCCTGCTGGTGATCCTGAACTCGTTCAAGACGCGCGCCGGCATCTTCGACGCGCCGCTCGCCCTGCCGGCGCACGACACGCTGAGCCTGGCCGGCTATGTCCGCGTGCTGGGCGACGCCGCGATGGCGCGCATGTTCTGGAACAGCTTCGTGGTCACCGGGCTGTCGCTGGCGCTGATCCTGCTGCTGGGCGCGATGGCCGCATGGGCGCTGACGGAATACCGCTTCTTCGGCAACCGGCTGCTCGCGCTGTTCCTCGCGTTCGGCATCATGGTGCCGATCCGGCTCGGCTCGGTGGCGATCCTGCAGGAGATGGTGGCGCTGGACCTCGTCAACACGCTCACGGCCCTGGTGCTGGTCTACATCGCGCAGGGCCTGCCGCTCGCAGTGATGATCCTGTCGGAGTTCGTCGCGCAGGTGCCGCAGGAACTCAAGGACGCCGCGCGCTGCGACGGCGTCGGCGAGTTCCGCATCTTCTTCCAGGTGGTGCTGCCGCTGATCCGTCCGGCCGTGGCCACGGTGGCCGTGTTCGCGATGGTGCCGATCTGGAACGACCTGTGGTTCCCGCTGATCCTCGCGCCGTCCGAGCAGACGCAGACGGTCACGCTCGGCGTGCAGCAGTTCGTCGGCCAGTTCGCCACGGACTGGAACGCCGTGCTGGCCGCGCTGTCGCTGGCCGTGCTGCCCATCCTCGTGCTGTATGCGGTGTTCTCGCGCCAGCTGATCCGCGGCATCACCGCGGGCGCCGTCAAGTAGGCCTTCCATGTCCACCGTCCGACTCGCCAACGTCTCCAAGAGCTACGGCAACAACCCCGTGCTGCACGACATCGACCTCGAGATCGCCGACGGCGAGCTGGTGGTGCTGGTCGGCCCCAGCGGCTGCGGCAAGTCCACGCTGCTGCGCATGATCTGCGGCCTCGAGCCGATCACCGCGGGCGAGCTGCGCATCGACGAGCGCGTCGTCAACGAGCTGCCGCCCGCGCAGCGCGGCATCGCGATGGTGTTCCAGAGCTACGCGCTCTACCCGCACATGACGGTGCGCGGCAACATGGCCTTCGGCCTGCAGATCGCCGGGGCGTCGCGCGCCGAGCGCGACGCGCGCATCCTGGCCGCGGCCAAGGCGCTGCACATCGACCACCTGCTCGATCGCCGCCCGCGCGAGCTCTCCGGCGGCCAGCGCCAGCGCGTGGCCATCGGCCGGGCCATCGTGCGGCAGCCCAAGCTGTTCCTGTTCGACGAGCCGCTGTCCAACCTCGATGCCGCGCTCCGCGTGAAGACGCGCATCGAGCTCGCACGCCTGCACCGCGAGCTGGCCGCGACCATGGTCTACGTCACGCACGACCAGGTCGAGGCGATGACGCTCGGCGACCGCATCGTCGTCATGCACGAGGGGCGGATCCAGCAGGCCGGCTCGCCGTTGGCGCTGTACGAGCATCCGGCCAATCGCTTCGTCGCCACCTTCATCGGCTCGCCGACGATCAACCTCGTGCCCGCGACCACGCAGGCCTGCACCGCCGCAGGCGTCCGCGTGGAGGTGCACGCCGGCTGCGTGGTCGACGCGCCGGTCGACGGCAGCATGCTGGCGCCGGGCCAGCGCATCGAGCTGGGCATCCGGCCGGAGCACCTGGTGGTGGCCGACGGCGCCGTCGACCCGGCCCGCGAGTGCCTGCGCTTCGGCGGCGAGGTGACGCTGGTCGAGCAGCTCGGGGAGTCGCACCTGGTCTACGTGCGCTGCGCCGATGGGCTGGAGCTCGTCGCGCGCGCGCCCGGCCACACGCGCCTGCGCATCGGCGACCGGATCGGCCTGGAGGCCGATCCCAAGGGCTTGCACGTGTTCGATGGGGACGGCAAGGCCTGCCGGCGCACGGCCGCCGGTTGACCGGCGTCGTGGGCGGGGGTGGATTCTGCGACTGCGCTTCGCTCCGCGCAGAATGACGGAGGTCTGCCAGCTCAGCGGCGCTCAGGCCTTGCCGAATCCGCCGCCCCCCGGCGTCTCGATGACGAACACGTCGCCCGGCTTCATCTGCGCCGAGCCGATGTGGTCGAGCGGCTCGACGCCGCCATCGGCGCGCAGCACCGAATTGCGCCCCACCTGCCCGGCCTCGCCGCCGCCCATGCCGAATGCGCCGTGGTGGCGGCCGTTGCTGAGGATGGACGCGGTCATCTCCTCGAGGAAGCGGATGCGGCGCGTGCCGCCGTCGCCGCCGCGCCAGCGGCCGGCGCCGCCGGAGCCGGGGCGGATCTCGTAGCTGTCCACGCGCACCGGGAAGCGGAATTCCAGCACCTCCGGGTCGGTCAGGCGCGAGTTGGTCATGTGCGTCTGCACGACGCTGGTGCCGGGGAAGCCGCCGACGACCTCGCCGTGCTCGTCGATCAGCGCGCCCGCGCCCGAGCCGCCCGAGATCGTCTCGTAGTACTGGTGGCGGTCGTTGCCGAAGGTGAAGTTGTTCATCGTGCACTGGCCGGCGGCCATCACGCCGAGCGCCCCGTACAGCGCGTTGGTGATGCAGGTCGAGGTCTCGACGTTGCCGGCGACCACCGAGGCCGGCGGGTCGGGGTTGAGCATCGAGTGCGGCGGGATGATCACGTCCAGCGGCTTCAGGCAGCCGGCGTTGAGCGGGATGTCGTCGCCCACCAGCGTGCGGAACACGTACAGCACCGCGGCCATGCACACGGCGGTGGGCGCATTGAAGTTGTTCGTGAGTTGCGCCGAGGTGCCCGTGAAATCGATCTTTGCGCGGCGGTTCGCGGCGTCCACCTTGATCGAGACGACGATCCGCGCCCCGTTGTCCAGCGGCAGCGTGAACGCGCCGTCCTTGAGCCGCGTGATGACGCGTCGCACCGACTCCTCGGCGTTGTCCTGCACATGGCCCATGTAGGCCTGCACGACGTCCAGGCCGTACTGCGCCACCATCTTGCGCAGCTCCTGCACGCCCTTCTCGTTGGCGGCCACCTGGGCCTTCAGGTCGGCGATGTTCTGCGCCGGGTTGCGCGCCGGGTGCTCGCCGCCCTGCAGCAGCGCCAGCATCTCGGCCTCGCGCAGGTGCCCGCGCTCCACCAGCTTGACGTTGTCGATCTGCACGCCTTCCTCGTCGATGCGCGTGGAGAACGGCGGCATCGAGCCCGGGGTGACGCCGCCGACGTCGGCATGGTGGCCGCGCGAGGCGACGAAGAACAGGATCTCCCGATCGGGCTCGTCCGCGGGGCGCGCGCTCGGCCGCTCCGGAGCAAGCCCCGCGCCCCCTTGGGGGGCTCCCGACGGTACACCGGCGGGTGGGGGCTCACGGAACACCGGGGTGACGACGGTGATGTCGGGCAGGTGCGTGCCGCCGTGGTACGGGTCGTTGAGCACGTAGACGTCGCCCGGCGCCATGCTGCCGGCGTTGCGCGCCATCACCGTCTTGATCGACTCGCTCATCGAGCCGAGGTGCACCGGCATGTGCGGCGCATTGGCGATGAGGTTGCCGCCGGCGTCGAACAGCGCGCAGGAGAAGTCCAGCCGCTCCTTGATGTTGACCGAGTAGGCGGTGTTCTGCAGCTGCAGCCCCATCTGCTCGGCGATGTTCATGAACGCGTTGTTGAACACCTCCAGCATCACCGGGTCGACGCTGGTGCCGATGGCCACGCGCGCGGCACGCGCGGCGACGCGCTGCAGCACGAGATGGTCCAGGCCCGTCACGCGCGCCTGCCAGCCGGGCTCGATGACGGTGGTGGCGTTCTTCTCCGCGATGATGGCCGGGCCGTCGACGACATGTCCGGGCCGCAGCGTCTCGCGCACGACGAGCGCCGCGTCCCACCAGCGACCTTCGCTGTACATGCGCACCCGCTCGCTGACGGGCGCCGGCGTGGCCGCGCCGACCTCGGCGCGCCGCTCCGCCGGCGCGTCGCCGGCGGCGATCGCCTCCACCGACACGGCCTCCACGATCAGTGCCCGCCCTTCCATCAGGAATGCATACCGCCGGCGGTAGGCGGACTCGAAGCCCGCGGTGAGCGTCGCGACGCTGCCATCGCCGACGTCCACGACCAGCGCGGAGTCGGTGCCGGCGTAGCGCAGGTGCGCGCGGCGCAGCACGCGGATCTCGCCGGTGCCCGCGCCCTGGCGCCGGATCTCGGCCACCGCGTCGTCGGCGAGTTCGTCCAGGCGCGTGCGCACGGCCGGCAGGGCCGCGTCGGCCAGCGGCTGCTCGATCGCGGCCTGGCGCATCACGCCCTGGTCGGCCAGCCCCATGCCGTAGGCCGACAGCACGCCGGCCAGCGGGTGCACGAACACCGTGGACATGCCCAGCGCATCGGCCACCAGGCACGCATGCTGGCCGCCGGCGCCGCCGAAGCATTGCAGCGTGTAGCGCGTGACGTCGTAGCCGCGCGCCACCGAGATCTTCTTGATCGCGTTGGCCATGCTGGCGACGGCGATGTCGAGGAAGCCTTCGGCCAGTTCCTCGGGCGAGCGCCTGGTGCCGGTGCGCTGCGCGACGTCCGCGGCCATGCGGTCGAACGCGGCGACGACCGCCTCGCGATCGAGCGCTTCGTTCGCGGCCTTGCCGAACACCTTCGGGAACCACTTCGGCTGGATCTTGCCCAGCAGCACGTTGGCGTCGGTGACGGCCAGCGGGCCGCCGCGGCGGTAGCTGGCCGGCCCGGGGTTCGCGCCCGCGCTGTGCGGGCCCGCGCGCAGGCGGGCGCCGTCGAAGCCGAGGATCGTGCCGCCGCCCGCGGCCACGGTGTGGATGCTCATCATCGGGGCGCGCATGCGCACGCCGGCCACCTGCGTCTCGAACGCGCGCTCGAACTCGCCGGCGAAGTGCGACACGTCGGTCGACGTGCCGCCCATGTCGAAGCCGATCACCTGGCCGAAATCCGCCAGCTGCGCGGTGCGCACCATGCCGACGATGCCGCCGGCCGGGCCCGACAGGATCGCGTCCTTGCCCTGGAACGCGTGCGCGTCGGCCAGGCCGCCCGAGGACTGCATGAAGAACAGCTTGACGCCGGGCATCTCGCCGGCCACCTGCTCGACGTAGCGGCGCAGGATGGGCGACAGGTAGGCGTCGACGACGGTGGTGTCGCCGCGGCTGACCAGCTTCATCAGCGGGCTGGTGGCGTGCGAGGCGCTGACCTGCGTGAAGCCGATCTCGCGCGCGATGCGTGCCGCCGCGGCCTCGTGCTGCGTGAAGCGGTAGCCGTGCAGGAAGACGACGGCCACGCTGCGCAGGCCGGCAGCGAACGCATCCTTCAGCTCGGCGCGCAGCGCGGCCTCGTCGAGCGGCGTCAGCACGTCGCCCTGCGCCCCCACGCGTTCGGTCGCCTCGATCACGCGCGAGTACAGCAGCTCGGGCAACTGGATATGGCGGTCGAACAGGCGCGGCCGGTCCTGGTAGGCGATGCGCAGCGCGTCGCGGAAGCCGCGCGTGGTCACCAGCAGCGTCTTCTCGCCCTTGCGCTCCAGCAGCGCGTTGGTGGCGACGGTGGTGCCCATCTTCACGCACTCGACGAGCTCGGGCGTCACCGGCGCGCCGGGTTGCAGGCCCAGCAGGTGGCGGATGCCGGCGACGGCCGCGTCGCGGTACTGTTCCGGGTTCTCCGACAGCAGCTTGTGCGTGACGAGCGTGCCGTCCGGCTTCTTCGCGACGATGTCCGTGAAGGTGCCTCCGCGGTCGATCCAGAATTGCCAGCGCGAAGGGGGGGTGGGGGCTTGGAAGGTCATTCTTGTCATCCCATCAGGTCGGTCACGAACATCTTGCCGGGGGCATGCGTGATGCAGAAAGGCAGGGCGCTGCGCTGCACCACCCACTGCGTGGTCACGCCGCAGGCCCAGAACACGGGCACCTCGTCGTCGGCGATCTGGACGGCGTCGCCATAGTCCGGGCGAGTGAGGTCGGGGATGCCCAGCGCGTGCGGGTGGCCCACGTGCACCGGGGCGCCGTGGGCTTGCGGAAAACGGGCACAGATCTCGACGACGCGCGCGACGTCGCCGCTGCGGATCGGACGCATGCTCACCACCAGCTCGCCCGCGAAGCGGCCGGCCGGCACGCAGGCGCGCGTGGTGCGGAACATCGCGACGTTGCGGTTCTGGCGCACATGCCGCAGCGCGATGCCGGCGCGCTCCAGCGCCCACTCGAACGAGAAGCTGCAGCCGGTCAGGAAGCTGACGAGATCGGGCCGCCACAGCGCGGCGACGTCGGCGCGTTCCTCGGCAAGCTCGCCGTCGCGGTAGACGCGGTAGCCGGGCAGGTCGGTGGCGATGTCGGAGCCGGGCGCTGCGAGCACCTTGCGCGTGCCGGGCGCCAGCACCTCGACGATGGGGCAGGCCTGCGGGTTGCGCTGGCAGAACAGCAGGAAGTCGAAGGCGTCGGCCTGCGGCACGATCGTGAGGTTGGCCTGCACCCGTCCCGGCGCGAGACCGGCCGTCGGGCGGTCGAAGGCGCCGCTGCGGCACGCCTGGCGCAGCGCAGCGGGATCGTCGTGGTGGGTGGGCATGGAGGCATTCTGGAAACCGGGCCGGCGCCGCGCAAGCGCAAAGTTTTTCTCTGAGCCTATCGAGTTTTCTTCTGCACCGCACGGGCCGGCGGGCGCGTCTTACCGGTTGCGCCGCCGAAGGCGTCGATGAACTTCAGCGCGTCCTGGATCACCGAGGTCAGCGCCGACGAGCCCGGGTCGTGGCGATAGCTGGCGAGCACCGGCAGCGGCGACAGCGTCGTCGTGCAGGGCAGGATCGCGATCTCGTGCCGGCGCACCAGCGTCTCTGCGGCGATGCGCGGCAGCGTGGCCACGCCGAAGCCGGCCTCGATGAGGTGCACCATCGCCGGGATCGACGACACCGCGTGCAGCCGCGGCGGCTCCAGCCCCTCGCCGCGCAGCTGCTCGAGCAGCGCCAGGTGCGGCTGCGAGCCGCGCTGGAAGGTCATCACCTCGTGCGCGACGATCTCGGCCAGCGTGTACGGCGCGCGCCGCTTGAGCGACTTCGCGCCGACGAACACCATCTCCATCGTCGGCAGCGGGCGCGTGCGGATGTCGGGCGCGGAGACCGACTGCGCGGCGAACACGAGGTCCAGCGTGCCGCGCCTGACGGCCTCGGCCAGCACGGGCGTGATCTCCACCGTCAGCTCCAGCTGCAGCTTCGGATGCACGCTGCGCAGGTGCTGCAGCAGCGGGATCAGCCAGGTGTGCAGCACCGACTCGATCGCGCCGACCCGCAGCAGGTGCACGCCGCCGGCCTCCTCGGTGCCGAGTTCGTCGCGCATCTGGCGATGGATCGCCATCAGGCGCTCGGCGTAGTCGAGGAAGCGCATGCCCGCGTTCGTCAGCGCGAACTGCTGGCGGTCGCGCCGGTCGATCAGCAGGGTGCCCAGTTCCTCCTCCAGCGCGGACACGCGGCTGGAGATGGCCGACTGCGTCATGAACAGCTTCTCCGCCGCCCGCGTCATGCTCTTGAGGGTCGCGACCCAGTAGAAGGCTTCGACGAATCGCTGGTTCATGGCGGGCGACTTTACTCGCGCGCGTGGTCAACGTGCGACGCCATGACTCGCACGCACGGGTCAGCGTGCGACGCCAGCATCCGCCCTGCGCCCATCAAGCGTCATCCTGCGCGCAGTCGCAGGATCCACGCCCGCCGAGGCGCATCGGCCAGGGTGGATCCTGCGACTCCGCTTCGCTTCGCGCAGGATGACAGCTCAGCCGCCCTGCGCCGCCATCTGTGCGTGGCCAGCGTGCGACGCCAGCATCCGCCCTGCGCCCATCAAGCGTCATCCTGCGCGCAGTCGCAGGATCCACCCCCGCCGAGGCGCATCGGCCGGGGTGGATCCTCCGACTCCGCTTCGCTTCGCTTCGCGCAGGATGACAGCTCAGCCGCCCTGCGCCGCCTGCTTCACCTGCGCCTTCAACGCCTTGCGCCCATCGGCATTGGTCGCGCGCCACGCCTGAAGCGCCAGCGCGAGGAACTGCTGCTCGCCCGGCGTCAGGCCGGCCGCCTCGCGTTCCTCGTCGAGCCAGCCCACGGGCTTGCCGCAGTGCTGCTCGATCTGGCGCGCCAGCTTGTCGCCGATCGGACGCGAGGACTTGATC
>JBJMWE010000039.1:0-30472 GCA_045810285.1 Vitreoscilla sp.
GCCTCCGGCACGCCGCGCACGGCGGCCAGCGAGAAGGACCTCACGCAGGCGCAGCAGGTCGTCGTCACCGGCAACTCGCGGCGCGAAGGCATGCTCAAGAAGGAGGCCGGCTACTCCATCACCACCGCGGACGCGGAGCAGATCAAGGACGCGGCGCCGACGTCGACCGCCGACCTGCTCAAGATCGTCCCGGGCGTGTTCGTGGAGACCACCGGCGGCGAGTCCGGCGCCAACATCCGCGTGCGCGGCTTCCCCGAGGACGGCGATTCGCCGTACGCGACGATCCAGATGAACGGCTCGCCGATCTTCGCGGCGCCGTCGCTATCCTTCCTCGAGGGCTCGTCGTTGTTCCGCATCGACGACACCGTCGAGCGCGTGGAAGTGCTGCGCGGCGGCACGAGCCCGATCTACGGCTCGGGCCAGCCCGGCGTGTCGGTCAACTTCGTGCAGAAGAAGGGCAACGATGCCCCCGAGGGCGACATCCGCCTGACCGCCGGCTCGGGCGACCTGCGGCGCCTGGACGGCTACTGGTCGGGCCCGATCGCCGGCAACTGGTTCGCGACCGTGGGCGGCTTCTACGGCACCAGCAACGGCCTGCGCGACACGCAGTACCCGTCCAGCCGCGGCGGGCAGCTCAGTGCGCTCGTCACGCACAAGCTCGATGGCGGCGGCGAGCTCGACCTGTACGCGCGCTCGATGAACGTCAGCAGCGCCTGGTACACCGACGTGCCGCTGACCGGCAGTGCCGACGGCAAGCATGTCTCGGCCTTCCCCGGCGTCAACCCGCGCACCTTCACCTGGTACGACGACGAGACCCGCCACGCCACGATCGAGACCTCGCCCGGCGCGACGCCCGGCACGTTCCAGATCGACATGGGCCGCGGCCGCGGCCCCACCCTGAGCACGTTCGGAGCGACGCTGGACCAGAAGATCGGCAACTGGACGCTCAACAGCAAGAACGGCTACACCTCCGGCACCGTGCCCACCTACGGCCTGGTCAACGGCGGCGTGCCCACCACGCTGGCGGCCTACATCGCGAGCCAGGTCACCGCGGCCAACGGCGACGCCGGCGTGGTCGCCGCCGCGGGCGCCCCCGCCACGGGCGGCAGCGCGAGCTACGCCAGCAACGGCGCAGCGATCGCCGACACCTCGATGATGGTGGCGCAGATCATGCCGTGGTCGGTCGACAAGCGCATCCAGTCGTTCACCGACGAGACGCACGTCAGCGGCGAGCTGTTCAAGGGCAACACGCTGACCGTCGGCGCCTACTTCGCCGACTACTCCTCGCGCGACCTCTGGTACCTGGGCAACCAGGAGCTCGTCACGCTCGACGCGCGGCCGCGCCTGGTCGACGTGAAGCTGGACAACGGCGTGCTCGTGTCCAACCACGGCATGACCTCGTCGGCCTTCAACTTCGACCTCGACGCCGACTGGAACGGCCGCAACACGGCGGGTTATCTGGCGGACGAATGGAAGCTGACCGACGCACTTCGCGTCGACGCGGGCACGCGCTTCGAGACGGAGCGCATCGACGGCACGTCGCGCAACTTGTCCACGGGCGACCTCGACGGCAATCCGCTGACGCTGTACGACAACAACCTGGCGTACTTCAACGGCAGCAACACCGTCTATCACTGGACGGGCCACGCCACCTCCTGGACGCTCGGCGCGAACTACGACCTCAGCAAGCAGTACAGCGCGTTCGTGCGCCTGAACAGCGGCGCGCACCTGCCGATGTTCGACGACGTGCGCAACGGCCTGCACGGCAGCGGCATCGAGCGCATCTCGCAGGCGGAGCTGGGCTTCAACGCGGTCACCTCCCTGTACACCGCCTACCTGTCGATCTACACCAACAAGCTCAAGAACTCGCAGTTCCAGCAGTTCCAGGTGGGCACGGGCAGCACGAGCTTCAGCGCGACCACCGAGTCCCGGGGCCTGGAGTTCGAGGTGAACGTGCGGCCGGTGCGCAACTTCGACATCGCGTTCTCGGGCGACTTCGCGCGCGGCCGCTACGTCAACTCGGGCAACCTCAGCAGCAACAACGTGCAGCGCGTGCCCAAGGTCGAACTGCGCCTGACGCCGTCGTACCGCATCCCGACCGACTTCGGCTCGTTCCGGCTGTTCGGCACCTGGACGCACGTCGGCCAGCGCGACAGCGATCCGCAGAACCTGCAGCCGCTGCCGGCCTACGACACGCTCGACCTCGGTGCGTCCGCCACCCTGGCCAACGGCGTCGACCTGCGCCTGGCCGTCAACAACGCGACCGACACGCTCGGCTTGACCGAAGGCAACCCGCGCGTCGCGGGCTCGGGGCAGGGCAGCAGCGGCGCCATCATGGGCCGGCCGCTGTTCGGCCGGACGTACATGGTGTCCGTCGGCTATTCGTTCTGACGCCCGAGGAGAGATGCCATGTCCGTCGCGCCCTACTGTCCTTTCGTCGACGCATCGCCGCTCGTCTCGGCGCACTTCGACGTGCTCGTCGAAGCGGACGGCCGCGTGCTGGACGTGCAGCTCTCGCGCCCGAGCGGGCTCGAGGCGGAGAACGTCGTGCTCGACGGCGCGCTGATGCAGGCACTGCGCCGCCTGCACTTCCGGCCCGCCGACGAGGGCGGCCGTCCGCGCCGGGGTTGGGGCACGATCGAATGCGTCCTGCGACTCAGCGGGCCGGGCGTGTCGCACGGCGCGCGCGGGCCGCTGCGCAGGGTGCACGGATAGCCGTCCCGCATCGGGCGCCCGGTTCGTCTTCTCCCGGACGCCTGGTTGGCGCCCCGCGGCACCAGGCTGCGGGGCGCCTTTTTCATGGGCCGGCGTGCCGCGCGGCGGCAGGAAGGCCCCGCGGCCACGTACCGCGTTCGCGGTATGTCGTCCCGTGCGCAAGCGGGCGTCGATGCCCCATGCCGGGGCACCCCGAACGCCGCCGGCGCTGCGCCGTGCACCGTCGTTCGGACGCGCCCGTACGGGCGTCGGGCCGTGCCCGCGCCTGCATGCCGCGAGGCAGGGCGGATCGCGTGCCTGCCGGACGGCGCGGGCGCATGCGCGGCGCGCCATACCCGAACCCGTATCCCGCCGGCGCAAATCTCCATCCATCGCGCGGCGACGCCTGGCTACGCTTCGCTGCCGCTGCGGGAACCCGAAATTCCCGCGCGGCGGACGCAAGTCCCGAGGCCCTGAAAGCCTGGCCCCGGATCGATCGCCGTCGCAGCGACGGCGCCGTTCCGCACATCAACACAAGACCCGAAAGACCAACATGACGAGACAACGCTCCCTGTTCTTGAAGGCGCTCTGGCTCTTCGGCTTCCTGCTTGCCGCGTTCTGCGCGCACGCGGCCGGCCCGTGCGACCTCTATGCCGACGGCGGCACGCCCTGCGTGGCCGCGCACAGCACGACGCGTGCGTTGTTCGGCGCGTATTCCGGCCGCCTCTACCGCGTGCAGCGGCAGTCGGACGGCGCCGCCACCGACGTCGGCACGCTCGGCGCGGGCGGCTATGCCAACGCGGCGCAGCAGGACGCGTTCTGCGCCGGCACGACCTGCCTGATCACCGTGCTGTACGACCAGTCGTCGCGCCACAACGATCTGACGATCGAGGGCAGCGGCGGTGCCGCGCCGTTCGACTTCGGCTCGAAGGCGAACGCCCTGCCCATCGTCGCCAACGGGCATCCGGTCTACGGCCTGTACATCTCGGCGCGCAACGGCTACCGCAACAACGCCACCAGCGGCGTCGCGTTCGGCGCCAACCCCGAGGGCATGTACATGGTGGCCAGCGGCACGCACGTCAACGACGGCTGCTGCTTCGACTACGGCAACGCCGAAACCAGCACCAACGACACCGGCAACGGCCACATGGACGCGGTCAACCTCGGCACCACCTGCTATTTCGCGCCGTGCACCGGCTCGGGCCCGTGGGTGCAGGCGGACCTCGAGAACGGCTTGTTCATGGGCAACGGCTCGAACCTGGGCAACACGCCGGTGAACGCGAACTTCGTGACGGCCATGCTGAAGAACGACGCGCGCACGAGGTTCGCGCTGCGCTCGGGCAACGCGCAGTCGGGCGGGCTGGCGACGCAGTACGCGGGCACGCTGCCCACGCGCGGCGGCTACATCCCGATGAGCCTGGAAGGCGCCATCGTGCTGGGCACCGGCGGGGACAACAGCAACTGGAGCGTCGGCTCGTTCTTCGAGGGCGTGATGGTGGCGGGCTACCCGTCGGACGCGACCGAGGCCGCGGTGCAGGCCAACATCGTGGCGGCGGGCTACGGCGGCGACAGCCGCGGCGGCGAGGTCAACACCGTCACCGGCCCTGGCATGAAGTGCATGGACGTGGCCGGCGACGACAACGGGGTCGACGGCACCAACGTCCAGTTGTGGGACTGCCAGACGCAGGCGGTCGACCAGCACTGGCAGTACGACCTGGCGGACAACACCTTCCGTTCGCTCGGCCGCTGCCTGGACATCAAGGGCAACGGCAGCGCCGCAGGCACCGAGGTCGAGCTGTGGGACTGCAACGGCGTGGGCGGCCAGAAGTGGATCCCGCGCGCCGACGGCTCCGTCTTCAACCCGCAGTCCGGCCTGTGCCTGGATACCCCCGACGGCATCGCCCGCAACGGCAACGTGCTGCGCATCTGGAGCTGCAACGGCGCCGTGGCGCAGCAATGGAAGCTCAACGGCGTGGCCACCGTGCCGGGCGCGGTGGGCGTGACCTTCTTCCAGGACGTCAACTTCGGCGGCAGCCGCAGCGCCCCCAAGGGCAAGGGCGACTACGCGTCGCTGCCCGTCGACGTCCCCAACGACTGGGCCAGCTCGCTGAAGATCCCCGCCGGCTGGACGGTGGACGCCTACACCGACGGCAACTTCGGCGGTGCCCGCTGCACGTTCACCAGCGACACGCCGTGGGTGGGCAGCGCCTGCAACGACACGTTCTCCTCGTTCCGCATCCACTGAAGGCCACCCTGGCGCCGCCCGCCCTGCGGGCGATGTGCGACGCCCGCCGTACCCCCACCCGTGTCATCCTGCGCGCAGTCGCAGGATCCACCCCCGCCAAGGCACCGCGCCCGACCCCGGTGTCATCCTGCGCGCAGTCGCAGGATCCACCCCCGCCAAGGCACCGCGCCCCCGGTGTCATCCTGCGCGCAGTCGCAGGATCCACCCCCGCCAAGGCGCGCGCCCCACCCTGCGTGTCATCCTGCGCGCAGTCGCAGGATCCACCCCTGCCAAGGCGCCGCGCCCCACCCGGTGTCATCCTGCGCGCAGTCGCAGGATCCACGCCCGCCAAGGCACCGCGCCCACCCGGTGTCATCCTGCGCGCAGTCGCAGGATCCACCCCCGCCAAGGCGCCGCCCCGAAACGCGAATCCAGGACTCCCCACAGCCTCGCAGGGGAGTTCCCCCTCGCGCCCCGGCCGCACATCGGTCACGATGTCCCAAAGCTCGACTCGAGTCGCCCCGTGGCGGCATCCCTGACTCCGAGCCGGTACGAGGCGCCCCATGCACGAGCTGCAGGGCCGTGCGGCGGCCGGGATTGCCTCCTCATGATCCGTGTGACCTCCTTTCCCAAGATGCCCCGGTTGCCCAGGTACTGGCCGATCGTCGCGGTATTCGTCGCCATGACGATCCTGCAGGCGTCGGTCGCCGCGGTCAGCATCCAGCTGCTGTCGACCGTGCGCGCCTACGTGGCGGGCGAGAGCCTGTACTCCAAGGCGCAGAAGGACGCGCAGATCAACCTGCTCGACTACGCCGAGAAGCACCAGGAGCTCGACTACGCGCGCTTCGAGTCGTCGCTCGCGGTCCCGCTCGGCGACCGCGCCGCGCGCGAGGCGCTGCAGCGGGCCGCCCCCGACATCGAGGCCGCCCGCCAGGGCTTCCTGGACGGCGGCAACCATCCCGACGACATCGAGGGCCTGATCCGCATGTTCCGCTGGTTCCAGCACGTGCCGTTCATGTCGCGCACCATCGCCACCTGGACCGAAGGCGATCGCATGATCGAGGAGATGCGCACGCTCGTCGAGCGCGCGCACGAGCGCCTGCGCGCGGGCGACGCCGACGCGCCCGCCGTGGCCGCGATGCTGCAGCAGTCCCAGGCGCTCAACGAACGCCTGACCCAGCTCACCAGCGAGTTCTCCGCCGAGCTCGGCGAGGCGTCGCGCGCCACGCAGCGCCTGCTGCTGGGCCTGAACACCGGCATCGCGGTGCTGCTCACGATCTCCGGGCTCGTGTTCGTGCGCCGCGCGATCCGCATGCAGGCCGCGGCCGACCTGCGCATGGAGCGCCTGATCCACGCCGTCAGCGAGGGCGTGATCACGGTCGACGAGCGGCGCCGCATCGTGCTGTTCAACGAAGCCGCCGAGGCGATGTTCGGCGTGGCCTCCGGGGAGGCGCTGGGCCAGCCGATCGACCGCTTCGTCGAGCAGATCGCGATTGCCGGTGGCGCCGCGGCGGCGCCGTCGTCGTTCGCCGCCACCGGTACGCTGCAGGCCCTGACCGGGCGCAAGCGCGACGGGCGCCCGTTCCCGCTCGAGGCCTCGATGTCGCGCCTGCAGATGGACCAGGGCGTGTTGACGACGATCGTGCTGCGCGACATCACCACGCGCATCGTGGCCGACGCCGAGCGGCGGGCGCACGAGGCGCTGGAGGCGTCGAGCAAGGCGAAGACGGATTTCCTCTCGCGCATGAGCCATGAGCTGCGCACGCCGCTGAACGCCGTGATCGGCTTCTCCAAGCTGCTGCGCCTGGATGCCGTCAAGCCGCTGTCGGCCGAACAGCTCGAGCGCGTGCAGCACGTGGAGAACGCGGGCTCGCACCTGCTGGCGCTGGTCAACGACGTGCTCGACCTGTCGCGGATCGAATCGGGCGAGATGTCGGTGTCGTCGCAGGCGGTGCAGCTGGCGCGCGTGATCGAGGAGGCGGCGACCATGGTCTCGCCGCTGGTGACCAAGGCGGGCGTCGAGGTCTTCGTGGCCTCCGAGAGCCCGCCGCCGGGCGCGGGCCGGCGCGACGCGCGCCTCGTGGCGCCGGACGACACCTGGGTCAACGCCGACCCGGTGCGGCTGCGCCAGGTGCTGGTCAACCTCCTGAGCAACGCCGTCAAGTACAACCGGCCCGGCGGGCGCGTGGCGCTCACCTGGCGTCGCACGGACGACGCCTGCGAGATCCTCGTCACCGATACGGGGCAGGGCATCCCGGCGGAACAGCTCGCCTGCCTGTTCCAGCCCTTCAACCGGCTCGGCGCCGAGTCGTCCGCCGTGGAGGGCACCGGCATCGGGCTCGTGCTGTCGCGCCAGCTCGCCGAGATGATGGGCGGCACGCTCACCATCAGCAGCACCTTCGGCGTGGGTACCTGCGCGAGCCTGCGGCTGGGCCTGGCCGCTGCGCCGGCCGCCAAGCCGGCCCCCGCGCGCCTGGGCCGCGCCGAAGCGCACGCCGCGCCGACGCTCACCGTGCTCTACGCGGAGGATGACGAGGTCAATGCGGAGCTGGTGCGCCAGCTCGTGACCATGCGCCAGGGGGTATCGCTGCGCGTGGCCACCAGCGGCGCGATGGCGCTCGAATGCGCGCGCGCCGATCCGCCGGACCTGATGCTCGTCGACATGAGCCTCGGCGTCATGCCCGGGATCGAGCTCGCGCGCGAGCTGCGGCGCGACCGCGCGACGCGCGACGTGTGCCTCGTGGCGCTGTCGGCCGACGCGCTGCCCGAGCAGATCCGCGCCGCGATGGCCTGCGGGTTCGAGAGCTACCTCACCAAGCCGATCAACTTCGACGAGGTGCTCGCGGTATTCGACGCGCACAGCCAGGAGGCGTTCGTCTGACCCTCGGCGCGATCGCATCCGGCTTGATGCGTGTCAAGGCCCTGGGGTTGTAATGGTTTGAAAGATGGAGAAATGCCGACTTGTTCACGATCGTGCGCACACGCACGATCGGGGCACTTCGTCAACGACCATCGAGGAGATCCATGTCGAACGCCTTCCGCAGAACGGGTGACCTGAAGAGCATCGGGAGCTACCCGGTCTGGCTGCAACGCGTCGTGCACGAGACCGCGCCGCACAAGCGCCGCGTCGTCGACCACGAGCTGTTCGCGCTGATGCGCGATGCCCGGCTTCCGCTGCAGACGATGCAGCGCTTCATGCTGGGCATCTGGCCCACCATCGAGCAGTTCCCGCGCTTCATGTCCATGAACCTGAAGAAGGCGGCCTACGGCGACAGCGTCGGCTCGGACATGGCGCGCCGCTACCTGATCCAGAACATCCGCGTGGAGCAGAAGCACGCGGAGCACTGGGCCAACTGGGCCGCCGCGGCGGGCCTGACGCTCAACGACCTGCGCTCCGGCACGGACATCGAGGAGATGGAGGCCCTCGCGCACTGGTGCTGGGTCGTGTGCGACCGTGCCGAGCTCGCCGTGGCCATCGCGGCGACGAACTATGCCGTCGAGGGCGCCACGGGCGAGTGGTCGTGCGTGGTGTGCTCGCAGGACACCTACGCGCAGTCGCTGCCCGCGGAGATCCGCTCGCCGGCGATGCGCTGGCTCAAGGTGCACGCCGAGTACGACGACACGCACCCGTGGGAGGCGCTGGACATCGTCGCGACCCTGCTGGGCCACGCGCCGGCCGCGCACGAGATCGCGCAGGTCCGCCAGGCCATCCGATCGACCTACCGCTACATGGAGCTGTCGCTCGACAGCGCGATGATGGCGTCGCTGCACGGCACGTTCGACGAGACGGCGTCGAACTCGTCGATGCTCGGGGCCGACGCGCTCAACGTCGCCTGACGATGCGGCCGCGCGGCCTCATGCGGCCGTCGCGCCCGTGATGGTCATCGCGAACGTCGACACGCTCGCGGCCGTCACGGCCTTGGGCTGCAGCAGCGCGAGCTCGTCGCGCGGGCTCTCGAGGAAGCGCAGCATGCCGGTGGCGGCGTGCGCCGGTCCCGCCACCTTGTTCTCCACGCTGGCGCGCGCCAGCGTCGGACGGCCGCGGTCCGGCGTGCCCAGCACGCTGGCCGCCGGCACGAGCCCGTAGCTCGGCGCCGCGAGGAAACCGATGGGCGCGGCGGCTGCGCCGGTGAGCGTGAGCGCCGCCTCGGCGAGCCGCCGATCCTTCACGGCCAGGCTCGCGCCGAAGCGGCTGCCCGCGCGCGGCGGCGCGGCGGCGGGGTGTTCGAGCTCGTAGGCCCGCGTCAGCCAGACGCTGCCGAACTTCTTCGGCCAGCCCTGCAGCCAGCCGCGCGCCATCGACAGGTCCTGGTCGACATAGATGAACGGGCAGTAGAAGCAGCGCGCCCCCGCGCGCTCGACCTCCACCAGCGCCAGGAATTCGCGGTACTGCGAATACGCCGGGTCGAGCAGCTCGCTGCCGTCGGTGGTGGACTGCCACTCGCAGAAGTGCGCGGCCGCCGCGCCGGTGGCCTGGCCGAAGCCGTCCGGCAGCAGCGCCTGGGCCACGGCGCGGTCGACGTCGAACGCCAGCGACAGCAGTTGCCCGGCGTAGTGCCAGGGCGGCGCCGGGATGAGGGCCGAGCGGCCCGAGGGCGTGTAGGGCGGCGTGAAGCCTGAAAGCATGGGCATTCCCCGTTGGTTGCGTCAGGCGGCCATCCTATTGCGGTGCTGGGGGAAATTGCTGCCTTTCCATGCCCGATGACGACGCACGCGAGGCATGGAAACTATGATTCGGCAGTTCAACTGGAATGCCCATGCCTCACGACATCGACGCCCACGATTCCCGCATCCTGGCCGCGCTCCAGCGCAACGGCCGCCTGACCGTCGCCGAACTCGCCGAGAAGGTGCACCTGTCCACGTCGCCCACGTGGCGGCGCGTGAAGCGGCTGGAGGACGAGGGCGTCATCGCCGGCTACCAGGCCAACCTCGACCGCCGGGCGCTCGGCTGGGGTGTGCTCGCCTTCGTGATGGTGTCGATCGGCGACCACGGCGAGACCGAGGCGAACGCGTTCGAGCGCGCGGTCGCCGGCCTGCCCGAGATCGTGGCCTGCTGGAGCATCGCCGGCAGCTCCGACTTCCTGCTGCAGGTCGTCAAGCAGGACCTCGACACCTACGCGGACTTCGCCATGACCACCGTGCGTCGCCTGCCCGGCATCAAGGCGATGCAGACGATCCTCACGCTCAAGGAAGTGAAGTCCCCGGCGCCATGGCCCGTCCCGAACGCTGATTAGCTTGCCTATCAAGGCGTCTGACTTGATAGAGCCAACTGTCGCGCACGCCATTTGCCCAGCTGCGCCTCAGACCATCGCAAGCCGCACGCCATGACGAACGAGCCTTCCGAACGCACGCGCGCCCAGACCGGCGTGCACGGCCTGGATGACATCCTCCACGGCGGCCTGATCGCCGATCGCCTGTACCTGGTCGACGGCAATCCCGGCGCGGGCAAGACCACGCTCGCGCTGCAGTTCCTGCTGGAGGGCCTGCGCCGTGGCGAGCCGACGATGTACGTGACGCTGTCGGAGACGGCGGACGAACTGCGGGACGGCGCGGCGTCGCACGGCTGGTCGCTGGATGGCATCCGGATCATCGAACTGCACGGCGAGGAGGCCGGTGCCGACGCGGCCGACGAACTGACGATCTTCCACCCGTCGGAGCTCGAGCTGAGCAACACGACGCGCAAGGTGCTCGTGGCGGTGGAGCGGCATGCGCCCAAGCGCATGGTGTTCGATTCGCTGTCGGAACTGCGGCTGCTGGCGCAGAGCTCGCTGCGCTACCGGCGCCAGATCCTCGCGCTCAAGCAGTTCTTCGCGGGCCGCGCCTGCACGACCCTGTTCCTCGACGACCGCACCGCGGACGGCTCCGACCTGCAGCTCCAGAGCATCGCGCACGGCGTGATCTCGCTCGAGCACCGGGCGCCGGTCTACGGACGCGCGCTGCGCCACCTTCGCGTCGTGAAGTTCCGTGGCAGTGATTTCCGCACGGGCTACCACCACCTGCGGCTGCTGCGCGGCGGGCTCGAGGTGTACCCGCGCCTGACGGCCTCGGACCACGGCGAGGACTTCGATGCCGGCCACCTGGCCAGCGGCATCGACTCGCTCGACAACCTGCTGGGCGGCGGCATCGACACCGGCACCAGCACGCTGATCGTCGGCCCGGCCGGCTCGGGCAAGTCGACGATCGCGCTGCAGTACGCCATCGCCGCCACCCAGCGCGGCGACCATGCGGTAGTGTTCACGTTCGACGAATCGCGCCAGAGCATCCTGCAGCGGCTGCGCGGCATGGGCATGCGCGCGCAGGGCGGTCGCGAGGAGGTGGCGATCTGCCAGGTCGACCCCGCGGAGATCTCGCCGGGGGAGTTCTCCCACATGGTGCGGCGCGCGGTCGAGGTGGATCGCGCGCGCGTGGTCGTGATCGACAGCCTGAACGGCTACGTCAACGCGATGGTCGACGGGCACTACCTCACGGCGCAACTGCACGAGCTGCTGTCGTTCGCCGGCAACCACGGCGTCTCGACATTCGTGATCGCCGCGCAGAGCGGCATGCTCGCCGGCCAGATGGGCGCGCCCGGCGAAGCCAGCTACCTCGCCGACACGGTGATCTACACGCGCTTCTTCGAGCACGCCGGCCAGCTGCGCAAGGCGATCTCCGTGATGAAGAAGCGCAGCGGACCGCACGAGCAGACCATCCGCGAACTGCAGTTCGACGGCAAGGGCATCCGCCTGAGCGAGCCCCTGCGGCACTTCCGGGGCGTCCTCACGGGGGTTCCCGTCGAGACCCGAAGCGCCGAATCCACGGCGGACGACGAGCCTCGAGCGACCGCCCGATGGACGCGTTGAGGGCACCGGATGGCGGCGACCTTCGCGTCCTCATGGCGCCGGCCACGCCGCGCGACGGCGAGGCCATGGCGCAGGCCCTGTCGCGGCAGCAGGTCAGCGTCGTCGTCGCGGGCGGTCCGGAGGGCGTCGCCGACGAGCTCCCGGACGGCGTCGGCGCCATCGTCCTGACCGAACTGGCGTTGGTCGATCCGGCCTTCGAGCGGCTGGTGTGCGCCCTCGAGGCGCAGCCCGAGTGGTCGGACGTGCCGATCGTCCTGGCGCTTCGCAGCGACGCTTCCACGGCCGTGACCAGGCTGTGCGGGCGCCTGAGCAACGTGACGATGATCGACCGGCCGACGTCCATCCGCACGCTGTCCAACGCGATCCAGGCCGCGCTGCGCGCGCGCCGGCGCCAGTACGAGATCCGCGATCGCATCGCCGCGCTGGAGCGCGCCGAGCAGGCGCTGCGCGACGCCGATCGGCGCAAGGACCAGTTCCTCGCCACGCTCGCCCACGAGCTGCGCAACCCGCTCGCGCCGATCCGCAACGCGGCCTACCTGCTGGCCAACGCGTCGCTCACGCCGGAGCGGCTGGCCGAATGCGCCGCGATGATCGCGCGCCAGTCGCGGTCCATGGCGATGCTGCTGGACGACCTGCTCGACGTCGCGCGCATCACCAACGGCAAGCTGGAGCTGAAGTTCAGCCCGGTGACGCTGCAGGCGATCGTCGACAGCGCCGTCGAGGCCGTCGGGCCGCTGGTGGCCGCGCGCCGCCACCGGCTCGCCGTCGACGTGCGCGACCCGAGGGCCTTCGTCCAGGCCGACCTGCTGCGGCTGTCTCAGGTGCTCACCAACGTGCTGACGAACGCGGCCAAGTACACCGACGCGGGCGGCAACATCGAGCTCACGGTGTGCGTCGTCGGCGATGAGGCGGAGTTCGTCGTGCGCGACGACGGCGTGGGCATCGACCGCCAGGTGCTGCCCTACCTGTTCGAGATGTTCAACCAGGCGGCGGACACCCTCGACCGCTCGCAGGGCGGCCTCGGCATCGGCCTGTCGCTGGCGCGCTCGCTCATCGAGATGCACGGCGGACAGATCACGGCCTCCAGCGAAGGCAAGGGCCACGGCGCCGTGTTCCGGCTGACGCTGCCGGTCATCGAGAAATCGCGCGCCGACGCGTCGGCCGAGCGCCTGCGCGACGACAACGGCCGCGCCGGGCCGCTCATGCATGCACGCGTGCTCGTCGCCGACGACAACGTCGACGCCGCGGCGTCGGTGGCGATGATGCTGGAGCTCGACGGCTACGAGGTCGAGATCGCCCACGACGGCCACCAGGCCATCGAGTGCGCGGCCGCGGCGCCGCCGGACGCCATGGTGGTCGACATCGGCATGCCCGGCGCCGACGGCTACGAAGTGGCCCGCTGCGTGCGCCGCAGCGCGTGGGGTCGCGACATCCTGCTGGTGGCCACCACGGGATGGGGCCAGCCGGAGGACAAGCAGCGTGCGGCCGACGCCGGCTTCGATGCGCACTTCACCAAGCCCGTGTACCCGGAGCACCTGCGCGAGCTCCTGGCGGCGCGGCTGGCGCATGGCTGACGTGGCTGTATGAACGGACAGCTTGGCGCCCTGGGCTGCTTGCCGGAAGGGCTGGCGGATATTTCGTCTTGAGGTGCGCGTGCCCTTCGCGGCCGCCCGGCGTACACTGCCTGCATGGACAGCCCGGACGATTTCGCCGACGGCGCGCCGGCCGGCCGCGACGGTCCGGCCGCGCCCGCCGTGCGGCGCACGTCGAGTGCCTTCGGCTCGCCCGGCGCCGATTCCACCGTCCGGCGCCATGACCTCAACGACGTCTTCATCCGCCACCAGGACGCCACCTTCCTGATGCGCGCCGCGGGCGACGACATGCGCGGCGCCGGCATCGCCGACGGCGACACGCTGCTCGTCGACCGCGCGCTCACGGCGGGGCACGGCAGCGTGATCATCGCGGTGGTCGACGGCGAGCTGCGCTGCCGGCGCCTGGAGCGGGCGGGCGCAGGGCGCGGCAGGCGCGAGATGGTGCGCCTCGTCGCCGACGACCCGGTGGCGCCCGTCGAGATCACCGAGGACGCGCCGCTCGAGGTGTGGGGCGTCGTCACCACGGTGATCAAGTCGCTGCTCTGAGGCCCATGGTCGCGCTGATCGACGGGAACAACTTCTACGTGTCGTGCGAGCGCGTGTTCGCGCCGCGCCTGGTCGGCAGGCCGGTGGTGGTGCTGAGCTCCAACGACGGGGCCTGCATCGCGCGCAGCAACGAGGCCAAGGATCTCGGCGTGAAGATGGCGCAACCCTGGTTCCAGGTGCGCCATCTCGAGAAGACGGCGGGCCTGGTCGCCGTGTCGGCCAACCACGAACTGTACGGCGACATGAGCGCGCGCATGATGGCCATCGAGGCGCGCTACGCGCCGCGCCAGGAGGTCTACAGCATCGACGAGTCGTTCCTCGACTTCGACGGCGTGCGCGAGGACCTCGTGGCCATCGGCCGCCACATGCGCGCGACCATCCTGAAGGAGACGGGCCTGCCCACCAGCGTCGGATTCGGCGCGACGAAGACGCTGGCCAAGCTCGCCAACAACATCGCCAAGATGGCGGACCGCGCGCCGGGCAGCTACCCCGCGCAGCTCGCGCAGGTCTGCGATTTCGGCCGGCTCGCGCCGGACGAGCTCGACGCGCTGTTCGCGGCGACGCACGTCGGCGCGGTGTGGGGCATCGGCCGCAAGACGACCGGCAAGCTCGAGGCGGGCGGCGTGCGCACGGTGCTCGACCTGATGCGCGCGGACGCCACCACGCTGCGGCGCCAGTTCTCGGTCGTGCTGGAGAAGACGCTGCGCGAGCTGCACGGCACCTCGTGCATGGCGCTCGACGACGCGCCGCCGACGCGCCAGCAGATCCTCGTCTCGCGCTCGTTCGGCACCCCCATCACCCACGTCGACGGCATCCTCGAGGCCGTCAGCGAATTCGCGTCGCGCGCGGCGGAGCGGCTGCGCCAGCAGGGCAGCGTCGCCGGCGCGATCGGCGTGTACTTCATGACCAGCCCGTTCCGCACGAACGACCGCCAGCACAGCGCCAACGTGACCGTGCCGCTGCCGCGGCCCACGGGCGACACGGCGGTGTTGATGCGCGCCGCCGAGATGGCGGTGCGCACGCAGTTCCGCACGGGCTTCCGCTACGCCAAGGCCGGCGCGATCCTGAGCGACATCCAGGCCATCGGCCACGAACAGGGCGAACTCGACCTGTTCGCCGCGGCGGCCGGGCCGACGTCGGCGGCGCCCGCGCCCACCGATCCGCGTGCCCGCCTGATGACGGCGATGGACGCCCTCAACAACCGCTTCGGCCGCGATTCGGTGCGCCTGGGCAGCACGGCCGTCGCGACGAACGGCGCCGAGTTCGCGGTATGGGCGACCCGGCAGGAGCGGCGCTCGCCGCGCTACACCACGCGCTGGGACGAGATGCCGGTCGTGCGCGCGTGAGGGCGCCGGACGGATTGCCGGCGCCCGCGCCCCGACGCAGGACGTGGCGTGCCTCTACCCGAGGCCGGCCCTGGGCCAACCGACCTGCGCCGCGCGCCGAAGACTCGTCTTGACGACCAGGCGATGGAAGGGTGCGATGACCCCGATGTACGCGCGGCCCAGGAGGTTGTGGCAGTGGACGACGGTCGAGACCGTCAGCAGGCCGCCGACCGCGGGAGACAGGTCGGGACTGCGGAGCACCGACAGCCTGAAACCCAGGTGCTTGTCGTCTTCGCCCAGGATGATCTCCGATTCGCTCCGGCCGTACACCTTGAAGAAGGCGATGCGGTCGCCGCGGGCCTCGTCCGGGAGCGTCGACAGGTGCCGGGCGGTCTTCAGGCCGAAGCACGCGACGATCGCGTCGCGGAGGCTGGTGAGCCATCCGATCCAGGCCGGCTGCTGCGACATGACGAACCGCCACAGGACATCCGGATCGCCCGAGGTGCCGGAGGGAAGGCGAACCGCATACGCATCCGCGAGATTCGTCGAGTCATAGACCGTCGCGACCGGAGACTGCCGGGGGAGGGCGACCGGCGTGACCTGCGTGTATTCGTTCGGCATGAAGGGAGCTCCGGAGATTCGACGAGAGTATGCGCCCGCGCCCCCTCGGGCCGCGGCGCGGGCGTTCGCCGGACGCAGCGCGCGGATGGCGACGGCCTGGCGACGACCGCCGATCGCGCTGCAAGGCGCCCGCAGCCGTCGGGCGCCGATCTTGCTGCCAGGTGATTGCGGGCGTGTCATTTCGCGCCACCTCCCTCCATGGCCACTCCCATCTCCGTCACCATTCCCCACCAGCTCGGCCGTGCCGAGGCGCGTCGCCGCATCGAAACCGGCTTCGCGAAGATCGTCGGTCAATTGCCCGGCGGCGGCGGGCGCTGCCAGGAACGCTGGGACGGCGATCGGCTGACGTTCAGCGTCTCGGGGCTGGGCCAGACCGTCTCGGGTGTCGTCGACGTGCTCGACGCCGCGGTGAAGATGGACATCGAGCTGCCCGGCGTCCTCGGCCTGATCGCCAGCGGCCTCAAGGAACGCCTGCAAAGCGCAGGGCAGTTGCTGCTGACGAGGAAATAGCGCCGGTTCCATCGCGCCCATCCCGTCGATCGGCGGCACGCCGGCCGTTCGCGAAGGACTGCTTTCGCCGTGTGACCGGCGTCAAGCGAACCAAATGGCTCAGTGGCGACTCAGAGCGTCCTGGTCCACTCGAACGGATGTCCATGCGGAAACGTGTGCTGCTATCGCTGCCCCTGCTTGCAATCCCCGCGCTTTCGTGGGCGTTCTTCAAGCCGATCAGAGTCCTGGCGCCGCAACTGGCCGGAGAGACGTGTGCGGGTGCCGTCTGTGTCGACGATCCGTCCCGGCTTCGACAAGCCGAGACGATCTATCGCGATGCGTTGGCGTTCGTCGACCAATCCGTCGGACAGATCCATTCGCCGCCACGCGTGGTGTTCTGCAGCACCGCCGCCTGTTCCCGGCGCTTCGGATTCACGAGCAACGGCGCGTACACGGTGGGCGTGTCGGGAATTGCCATCAGCCATCGAGGCTGGGCGCCGTATTTCATGCGCCACGAACTGATCCACCATCTGCAGAATGAACGCCTGGGCGTCTTCGGCGCCTGGCTCGGCCGGCCCACCTGGTGGCGGGAAGGCATGGCCTATTCCCTGAGCCTCGATGAACGCAGGCCTCTTCCGCAGCCGCTGGAGGGCTATCGTGCAGGCTTCGACCAGTGGCTGGCCAAGACGGGGCGTGATCAACTCTGGACGGCCGTGCCCGCCCAGACCCGGTGACGGCCGGCCCCGCGCATTGGTCAAGAGGTTCGCCGGCCGAGTCCCGGCGGGCCGCCGCCTCTTCCGGGAAGCCGGTATATCCAGCCGCCGTGCCTCCTGGTCCGGCCGGCCGCTGGCTCGTCGAGCATCTGAAGGACGGCTCGAGCGCCATGGAGTCGCCCGAACCCGCGTAGCCCGCCGACGCACGGTCCCGCCAGAGGCCAGGGCTTCACGAACCGATAAGCGAAGCGATCGGTCTCGCCCTTGATTGAGGGGTCGAACACCGTGACCGAGTGCGGATCGTGCTGGTTGGCGAGAACGCTGCTCGCCGCGTCCAGGACGAAGCCTGCCGCTTCCACCTCCGCGCGCACGGTCGCCGGGTCGATCCGGTGCAGCGCCGGGGCGCTGCTCGTGCCCACCCCGGCGGTGGCCGCGTGATCGACGATGACGTAGTACCCGCCTGACTTCAGTCGTTCGTAGGCGGTTCGATTGAACGCCGCCGCCGTCGCGCCCTTGGCCTGCATGAGCGGCGTGTGAAGGTGGGCGACTTCGGCAGGCAGGAAGCCGCGGACCCGTCCTTCGGGTGCCACGACGTCCGAAAAGAGGCGGGTCCAGTCGCCATCGCCCGGGTAGACGTCGATGACGGTCCTCGCCGGCAGTGCGGCGTACACTTGCAAGCACGAAGACCGCGAAAAACGGCTGTCGGCATTGGCGGGTTCCCGAACCAGCCCGCCTGACGGCCGCGCACACGCGATCCCGCATCGACAGCGAGATCGGCCAGCGTTCCCCCCGACGTCCGTCGGATCCAGACCTGGAACGCGCCATGAGCCATCGCTGCATCACCTCGCCCTCTCCTGCAACCGCCCGCATCGCCATCGTCGGTGCCGGCCTCGGTGGACTGACGCTCGCGCGCGTCCTTCACATCAACGGGATCGCCGCGACCGTCTACGAGTCGGAGGCCTCCGCCCACGCGCGCACGCAGGGCGGGCTGCTGGACATCCATGACTACAACGGCCAGCTGGGGCTCAAGGCCGCGGCACTGCACGAGGCGTTCCTGGCGCTCGCGCTTCCCGGCGAGGATGCCAAGCGCGTGGTCGACCGGCACGGTCGCATCCTGCTGGACCGGCCCGGTTCGGCCGCCAGCACGCGTCCCGAAGTCGACCGCGGCGCGTTGCGCCAGCTGCTGATCGATTCCCTGCCCGCCGGCACCATCCAGTGGAGCCACAAGCTCGTGCAGGCGCGCCGTCTCGGCGCTGGCCGGCACAGGGTGGTCTTCGAGAACGGCGCCGCGATCGTGGCGGACGTGCTGGTGGGCGCCGACGGGGCGTGGTCCCGCGTTCGTCCACTGGTCTCTTCCGCCGCGCCGAGCTATGTCGGCACGACGTTCGTCGAGACCGCCCTGCTGGATGGCGACGCGCGCCACGCGGCGAGCGCGGCGGCCATCGGCAGCGGCACGCTGATGGCCGTCGAGCCGGGCAAGGGCATCCTCGCGCACCGCCACGCCAACGGCACGCTGCAGACCTATGCAGCGCTCAGCAAGCCCGAGGACTGGTCCCGTGCCATCGACTTCGGCGAGCCGGCGCGTGCACTCCGATCAGTCGCGGCCGAGTTCGATGGCTGGGCGGCGCCCCTGACGGCCCTGGTCACGCAGAGCGACACGCCACCGATCGTCCGGTTGATCCATGCCTTGCCGACCGACCACCGGTGGGAGCGGGTCGCCGGCGTGACGCTCGTCGGCGACGCCGCCCACCTGATGTCGCCGTTCGCGGGCGAAGGTGCCAACCTGGCGCTCCAGGACGGCGCCGACCTGGGCCAGGCCTTGCGCGACCACCCTGGTGACATCGAGGCGGCGCTCGCGATGTACGAGGCGGCCCTGTTTCCCCGCAGCGCGGCCACGGCGCAACGGACGGCCTCGAACCACCAGCGCTTCTTCGGAAGCGATGCGCCTCGGAGCGTGGTCGAGCTGTTCTCGGCCTGACGCGAGGCGCGTCTGCGGCTCACAGCAGGTGCAGGCCGCCATCGCACTCGACGATGCTGCCCGTCGTGAAGCCGTTGGTGGCCATGAACAGCACCGACTGCGCCACGTCCTCGGGCCGGCCGACGCGGCCCACCGGCAGCGTGCGCGCCTGTTCGTCGAACACCGCCTGGCGCACGGTCGCGGGCGCCTGGCTCCACCACGCCGTGTCGATGACGCCGGGCGAGACAGCGTTCACGCGGCGCGGCGCGAGCTCGCGCGCCAGGCCGCCGACCATGGCCTCGAGCGCGCCGTTGATGGCCGCCAGTCCGGTCGTGCCCGGTCGCGCGATGCGCGCCGACACCGCCGTGACGAACGTGATGGAGGCGGTGGGCGCGAGCACGGGCAGCGCGGCCTGCACGGCCTCCAGTTGCGGCCAGAACTTCGCCGCGAACCCGCGTCGCAGCGCGCCGAGATCGAGGGACGCGAACTCGCCGGCGCCCTCGCCGCCGCTGAGTGTCAGCACGAGATGGTCCACCGGGCCCAGCTCGGCGAAGAAGGCGTCGAGCGCGGCGCGGTCGCCGGCATCCAGCGCGTGGGCGACCACGTCGCCCGCGAGGCTCGCGCAGGCTGCATCGGCGCGCGCACGGTCGCGGCCCGCGATGACGACGCGCGCGCCGCGGCCCGCCGCCGAGCGCGCCACCTCGAGGCCGACGCCGGACGTCCCACCGATGACGACGAGTTTCCGGGCGGACAGGACGTCGGTTGGATTGGCTGCATGATTCATGATGGATTCCTTGTTGGCCGGCGCGTGGAGTCGCGTCGATGTCCCACGATAGCCACGGGCACCCCATCACTCAAATCGTTTGATCGCATGGACACCATCGACCCGCGTGATTTCAGGAGGCTGGACCTCAACCTCCTGCTGGTCTTCCACGCCCTGATGCAGGAGCGCCACGTGACGCGCGCCGCGGCCAGGCTGTTCCTGGGACAGCCGGCGGTCAGCGCATCGCTCAAGCGCCTGCGCGCGGCGTTCGACGACCCGCTCTTCGTTCGTACGTCGCACGGCATGGCGCCGACGCCCCGCGCGCACGAGCTGGCGCGCGCGACCGCGCCCCTGCTCGCGTCGGTGCAGGATCACCTGCGCCACCGCCCCGGCTTCGATCCCGCGACGAGCGAGCGCACCTGGCGGCTCGGCCTGAGCGACTCGCTGGAGGTCGCGCTGATGCCGGCGCTGTTGCGGCGCCTGGCCGATCGGGCGCCGAACGCGCGCGTGATCGCCGTGGACGCGACGCGCGCCAACGCGGCGGGACTCCTCGATGACGGGCGCATCGAGCTGGCGATCGGCTCGTTGCCCGCTTCCCCCGCGTGGCATCGCCGGCGCGCGCTGGCGAGCTGGACCTTCGTATGCCTGTTCTCGCCGCAGCAACTGCCCATCCGCGCGCGCCGCGTCACGCTGGCGCAGTACCTCCGCCACCCCCATGTGCTCACCTCGTTCGACGCGAGCCTGCGCGGTCACGTGGACGAGCAGCTGGAAGCGGGCGGCCATGCGCGGCGGGTCATCTTCTCGAGCCCGCACTTCGCGACGAGCCCACTCCTCGTGCGCGCGTTGCCCGCATTCGTGACGGTGCCGACCTTCATCGCGCGCGTGTGGTGCGAGACGCTCGACCTGGTCGCCAGCCCGCTGCCTTTCGACGTTTCCGCCCACGAGGTGTGCGCGGCATGGCGCGCGGCCGACGCTGCTGATCCGGGCCTGGTATGGCTGGTCGATCAGTTGGCGGAAGTGGCGCGGGAGGCGCTGGCCTGAGCGGAGCAATACCGTGCGGTTCGAGTCCGCCTGGACGCTTCCGTGGGGGCGAGCGACGCCTGGTCGACCGTCTTCACCCGCCCGATTTCGGCGTCTCGAATCGCGGCATCGGCGGCGCGGGCGAGCTCCTCCTCGAACGCAACCGGCTCGCCTATTTCGTCGCGGTCGGCCTCCCTTGGCTGCGGCGGCGCGTGCGCATCGCTCCGCGCAGGCGGCAAGGGCATGCCGGCCGGTCGACCTATCGACGCAGCGGTGCCAGCGCCGCCTCGATCTCGCCGAGCTTCTCGGCGACGAAGTCGATGAACGCCGACACCGCCAGCGGCAACTGGCGTCGGCTGGGGTACAGCACGTTGAGCGCGTGGCCAGGACGCTGGTATTGGGGCAGCACGGGAACGAGCCGCCCGGCCTGCAAGTCCTTCATGATGACCGCCCGCGGAAGCAGCGTGATGCCCAGCCCGGCCAGCGTCGCCTTGCGAAGGGCCTGCGCCGTGTTGCCGCTGAAGCGGGCAACGACCTGCACGGCTTCATCGATGCCGTCCGGCCCGGTCAGCCGCCAGGTCACGGGAGCGCTGCCCGGGTGCGCGCTGGTCACGCAATCGTGCTCCAGCAGGTCCTGCAGCGTGGCGGGCGCACCCCTCGCTGCAAGGTAGCCCGGGCTGGCCACCAGGCCGTCGTTGCCTGCGGAAAAGACTTGCCGCCCGATGTATTCCGAGTCCTCGAGCAGGCCGCCACGAAACGCCACGTCGATGCGATCGGCGATCAGGTCGGCGTTCGAATCGCTGAGCATCAAGGAAAGTCGGATCCTGGGATAGGTGGCCAGGAACTCGGCAATCCACTCCATCACGAACAGGTCGAGAAAGTCGGCCGGCGCGGCGACGCGAACGAGCCCGCTCAGTTCCTGGCTTCCGGCGCTCAGCTCCTGCCCGGCTTCGAACAGCCCGGCAACCGCATCGGCACAACGTGCGTTGAACTCCTCGCCTGCGCTCGTGAGGGTGAGCTTGCGGGTCGAGCGTTGCAGCAGCCGGGTGCCGAGATGTTGCTCGAGCCCCTGGACGCGCCTGCTGACGGTGTTCGATGGCACGCCCAGGCGCCGCGCCGCTTCCGCAAAGCTGCCGCTGCGCACGACCTGCACGAACAAGGCGACGTCGTTCAGGTCGAGCATGAAATCCCTTTGCCTTGAAATTTGGACGAGTGCGCTCCGATGGCGCCGGCTAGTCAGTCGATCCTACCGCTCCTATCGTTCGCAAGCCGACTGCAGCAACGAAAGACGTGATGACTTCGGCGAGCCCGCTCCACTTCGACTCCAAGGACGACCGATGACCGCATCACAAGCCACTCCTGGCGACCGCAACCTCGATCAGGCATCGAGCGCCGGCGTGCGGACCATCGTCCATCGCACCCATGGCAGCACCCACGGGCCGATCACGCGGCTGGTGAGCCCGAACGACCTCGGCGAATCCTTGAAGCCATTCGTGTTCCTCGATCTCAACAGCTTCGGCCCCGGTCTCGGCAGCGAGGGCTTCCCGATGCATCCGCATTCGGGCATCGCCACCTTGACCTTCGTGATGACAGGCCAGCTTCGCTATGAAGACACGACCGGCAAGAAGGGCGTGCTGCCCGCCGGCGGCGTGGAGTGGATGCGCTCGGGCAACGGCGTGTGGCACGTCGGTGCACCGGTGGGCGACTCGCGGATGTCGGGCTTTCAACTCTGGGTCGCCCTGCCTCCCTCGGAAGAGAACGCACCCGCGGAAAGCGTCTACCTGGCACCTTCGGATGTTCCACGCGAAGGCCCGGCCCGTGTGCTGCTCGGAAGCCACGGCAAGGCCCGGAGCCCGATTCCGGCACCTTCGGGCATGAACTACCTGGCCGTGAACTTGAAGGACGGCGAACGCTGGCGATACGCGCCCCCTGCCGGCCACACGGTGGCGTGGCTGGCCGTCAGCGCGGGACGACTCGACGCGAGCGGCATGGTCCGCACCGGTGAGCTCGCCGTGTTCGAGGAATCGGGACAAGTCATCGACTGCGTGGCCCACGGCGACACGTCTTTCGTCCTCGGCTCCGCGGTCAAGCATCCGCACGACCTGGTGATGGGCTATTACTCGGTGCACACGAGCAAGGCCGCCCTCGCACGGGGAGAGGCCGAGATCGGGCGCATCGGCGCCGCGCTTCGGCGTGACGAGCGGCTCGGCTGAGGCCCCCGCATCGGCGTCGATCGGTCGGTTCCCGCCGGGGTATCGGCGAATCCAGTACCGACCCAGGACCCCGTGTCCGCCGAGTCGCTGCACGACCCTGTGGCGGCTGCCGGCGACGTCTTCGTGCGCTCGAACGGCACGATCCCCGCTGCCGAGGGCAGCGTATCCATGACCCAACCCAAAGGAAATGACATGACTTCCAACAAGTGGATGATCGACGCGAACGATGCGGTATTGCTGCTGGTCGATCACCAGAGCGGACTGTTCCAGCTGGTTCGCGACATCGAGTACTCGACGCTCCGCAACAACGTGACCACGCTTGCGAAGGTGGCGCACATCGCGAAGATCCCGACCATCACGACGGCCTCGGTTCCCGACGGCCCGAACGGCCCGATCATTCCCGAGATCCACCAGAGCAACCCGGACGCGGTGCACGTTCCGCGCGTCGGGCCGATCAACGCGTGGGATCACCGCCCGTTCGTCGAGGCCATCGAGAAGACCGGGCGCAAGACGCTGCTCATCGCCGGCACGCTCACGAGCATCTGCATGGCTTTCCCCGCGCTCAGCGCCCTTGCCGCGGGATACAAGGTGTTCTGCATCGTCGACGCCTCGGGCAACTGGTCCCGCATGGCGACCGACCTCACCATCGCCCGGGTCACGCAGGCGGGCGCGATGCCCATCGACACGTTCGCGGTGATGTCGGAGTTGATGAACACCTGGAACCGCCCGGAAGCGATGGATTTCGCCCAGGTCATGGTCGACCACGTCGTTCCTGCCTATGGGGCGTTGATGGAGAGCCATGCCATGGCACAGAAGGGCGTGAAGTAGGTCCACCCAAGAGACGGGACTCGGGCCGCCTGGCAACCGGTGGCCCTCACGCCCTGCCTTGAAGCAGGCATTCAAGGAATGGCAAGGTCGGCATTGCCATGAGTTCTGAAACGAAAGAACGCCAGGCCAACGAAACGAAACCATGGGCTCAAACGCGAAAGCCGCCGGCACCGGGAACACCCTGGCGGCAACGGTGGTCATCACGCATCGCGTGCGTGATGGCAAGCAGGTCGAGTACGAGAGATGGATGAACGACATCGGTCCGCTTTGCCGGTCATCGCCCGGCAATCTTGACTGGCAGGTCATCCGCCCGATTCCCGGGCTCTCCTCGACCTACACGGTCATCGTCCGGTTCGACACCATCGAGCATCTTCGGGCCTGGACGGAGTCGCCGGTTCGCAGCCAGCTCATCGAAAGAGTGACGCCGCTTCTTGCCGGTGGCGACGACTTCTTCATCCGCAGCGGCCTGGATTTCTGGTTTGCTCCGACGGATGCCAGGGCCAGGCTGCCCGCTCGCTGGCGGCAGGGCCTGGTGACCTGGTCCGTGATCTATCCCCTGGTGCTCGGCGTTCCCATGGTGGTTTCACCGGCGCTGCGGCTCGTGGGCATTCCCGACCATCGCTTGCTCACGACCCTTGTGGTGACGGCCACCATCGTGATGCTCATGGTCTACGTCATCATGCCGCGCTATACGAAGCTCGTGAAGCGGTGGCTGTTTGCCTGAATTTCCCGGTTGCACCAGGCCGAAGACTTCATCATGGTTCTTTCCCCTTCCGAGGTGGGCGCCGAGGACGCCATCGTCAATTCCGTCTTGTGGCTCAAGCTGGCTGTCGAAAGCGTGGGTGCGCTCGTCATCGGAATCGGGATGGTGGCCACCTGCGTCGAGTTCGCAAGAACCAATCTCACTCATCAGATTCGCGACAGGAACTCGGTGAGGCTGACACTGGCGCGCTACATGGCGCTCGCGTTGGAATTCCAGTTGGGTGCCGACATCCTCGCAACGTCCGTGGCGCCCAGTTGGGACATGATTGGAAAGCTGGGCGCCATCGCGGTTCTTCGAACGGCGCTGAACTATTTTCTGACGCGTGAGATGCAGCAAGAGGGAGAAGCGCCGGGGCCTGCGATCTAGCGACCGCGGCAAGACGGGATCGCGGCCGGGCGTCGGTTTTTTCTGCGGCCGGCTGCCGATGGACAACGAGGCAGTTGGACCGGCATCGGCGGCTCCGTCGTTCGCCCGGGCGCCGTGCAACAGTTTGCAAGCCCTGGACGGCCGTCGATTCACCTCGGTCGAGGTGGTGCACGCCGGATGCGCGGCGAACAACCCGTCGATTCGTGATCTTGTTGCTGCAGAAAATGATCAAGAAATGACCATTGCATGACCGGCCGTCGACCTGGCGGCGCATCGACGGTCCACGCAAGACCGCCATGCCCCGGGATGGGGGATCTTCGTCGTCACACGGTGATACGTTGTTCATGACAGCGCGTGGCGCATTCCACAAGAATGAATCTCGAACACGCGCAGTGAATGCGTCGATGTGCCTTGCCCTCTTGCATGCGGCGTCCTGCCGGCTTCCCTTGCCCATGATCAACGACTCAATGCCAGAACCGATTCGCCGTGCTTCGAGCCCTAGCACCGACCTGGCGCGATCCAGGCTCTGCGTGCTCCTGACGCTGTTCGCCGCCGCTTGCGGCGGAGGTGGCAACAGCGGCTCCTCCGGCGCCGGTGTTTCCGCGCCCGCGCCCGTACCGGCGCCTGCGCCTGCGCCTGCGCCCACACCGGCACCGGGCCCTGCGCCCGCACCGGTACCGGCACCTGCGCCCGCGCCGGGGCCTGTACCTGCGCCGGCACCGGCACCCGCACCCACGCCGGGGCCTGCACCCGCACCGTCGATCAACGCGGCACTCGGCCTGCCCAACCGCCTTGTCGTCGGCCTCGGCGCCGGCAATGCGATCGCCGACATGACGAGCCAGCAGATCCAGCCGGACATCATCGACACCTACCTCGTCGGCGCCGGCAGTGGCTCATGGCCGTACTGGAACAGCCCGGATGGCGCCTACGTGACCTATGTCTCGGCCAACGACAAGGCCGCTGGCGCGGTGCCGATGTTCACGTTCTACCAGATGGCGTCCAGCGCCAACGCCGACCTCGCCGGCATCAACGACACGGCGTTCATGACCACCTACTGGGCGCAGGCCAAGTTGATGTACCAGAAGATCGGCGCCACCGGCCAGCCGACGCTGGTCAACCTCGAGCCCGATTTCTGGGGCTTTGCCCAGGCGAAGGCGCCGGGCGGTGATCCCACCAAGCTGCTGGCGCGCGTGAGCATGGTGACGGAATGCGCCAGCCAACCCGATACGACGGTCGGTATCGCGGGATGCCTGGTGACGCTCGCCCGCACCTACGCGCCCAAGGCGAAGGTCGGCTTTCCGCCGTCCCTCTGGAGCGGGGACGCCACGGGCGTCGGCAACTTCATGGCCAAGGTGGGCGCCGACAAGGCGGACTTCATCGTGGCGCAGACCAGCGACCGCGATGCAGGCTGCTTCGAGATCGCCACGCCGGTGGACGAGTGCGCCGGCCGTGGCAACGGCCCGTTCTACTGGGACGAGAACAACGTCACCACGCCCAACTACCACCAGAGCCTGGCCCAGTATTCGACCATCCGAAGCCTGCTTGGCAACCTGCCCATCCTGTACTGGCAGACGCCGATGGGCGTCCCCTCGTCGACGCCGGGTGGCACCCCGAACCACTACCGCGACAACCACGTCCATTACATGCTCACGCATGCGGCGGAGTTCACCGCCGCCGGGGTGTTCGCGATCGTGTTCGGCGCCGGCGGAAGCACCTCGGCCACCATCACGACGGACGGCGGACAGTTCGCGAACCTGTTCCACGCCTACCTGGCAAACCCCGCGCCGTATCCGAACTGAAGGGACGAGGTCGCGGCGCGCGGGCAGGCTTCGCGCCTGAGAACCCGGGCGTCGCCGTCTTCAAGGACGCGCTGCGACGCACGCACGCGCACGGTCGTTGCGAATGGTCGGGCTCGACGCTGCCGCGACACCGGCGCGATGGAGAATCGGACGGAAACGCGCCGTGCGCGCAGCGCTCCTGGAAAATGGGTCACACTGCACGATCGACGAGATCGAACGAGACCCGAATGCCCCCTGCCGATCCCGTGGAAAAGGAACAGCGAGCCGTCCAGTCGATCGAGGTGGGCGGTCGCATCCTGCTCGCGCTGGCCAACAGCCCGGGACCGATGAACCTGAAGGATCTGGCCGCCAGGTCCGGCATCGTGCCGTCGAGGGCCCATCCGTACCTGGTCAGCTTCGGCAAGCTCGGCCTGATCGAGCAGGATCCCACGACGGGGCAATATGCCCTGGGGCCTGCGGCGCTCCAGTTGGGCCTCGCATTCCTGCACCAGCTCGACCCGTTCAAGGCGGCGCTGCCCGTCGCACAGGCGCTCGCCGCGTCGACCGGACATGCCGTCGCCCTGGCGGTCTGGGGAAACTTCGGCCCGACGATCATTCGCATGATCGAGGCACGCCAGCCCCTGCACATCGCGATGCGCGCTGGCACGGTCATGTCCATCTGGGGCACGGCCACCGGCCGGGCCTTCGCGGCAGTCATGTCGCCGGAAAGCATCGAGCATGCGCTGGCCGGGCCGCTGGGCGAGCCTGATTTCAAGAAGTTCCCTTTGCTCAGCCGCCGTTCGCGGGAACTGAAGGAGGCCGCGACGGAATTCAAGCGGCAAGGGGTCGTTCGTGCCGAGGGAAAGCCCATCCCCGGCGTCAACGCCTTCAGCGCCCCGGCATTCGACCACGAAGGAAAGCCGGCGATCGTGGTCACCGCCACGGGGCACCAGGACACCTTTCCGTCCGATTGGGATTCGCCCATCGCGTCGGCGGTGCGCGCCGCAGCGCTCCAGATTTCCAGCCGGCTGGGATGGCAATCCGCGGCTTGAGGTCTCGGGCAGGCGGCGCGCGTCGCTCACCGCGAAGCAGGTGCACCTTTTCGTGCTGCCAGGGCAGGCTCTTCAGGTCCAGCGCGAATCACCGGACATCGCCGCGCGCGGCCGCGAGCGCCTGGCGCAGCACGTCCGTTGCGCCGATGTGGTTGGCGAGCAGCAGGACGAGGCGGGCATTGAGCGCGTGGCTGGCGTCGGTCGACAGGTCGCGATGCGCGTCGATCAACGCCTCGTAGAAGTCGTCGGGGGCGTCGAGGTGGGGCGAGGTGATGAGGTCCATGTCGGCTCCTTCAGGCGATGCCCAGCGCGCGCCGGATCGCGCGGCTGACGTCGCCGGCCTCGGTGGCGCGCCAGCGGGCGCAGACGTGCTGGTCCGGGCGCAGCAGGTAGACGGTGCCCGGTCGCAGGTCGTAGCGCCGGGTGAGCAAGCCCTCCGTGTCGGCGAGATCGCCGCTGGCGGCGTCGACGGTGAGGATCTTGACGTCGAGGCCATGGCCATCGACCTGCGCGAGATCGCCGGCGTCCGGCGCGGCCAGCAGCACGGTGAAGCCCGGGCCGAGCTGCGGCAGCAGCCACGACGCCTGGCCGTCGCGCAGCGTGACGGGCGCATCGGCCGCAGGCGCGCCGGGCAGCATGGCGCCGTCGAATGCGTCGTGATCGGGTGTGTTGAGCGTCGATCCGTGCAGCGTGGCGGGCACCGAGAGGCGGCCGCTGTTGACCAGCGTGCGTGCGAAGGCATGGTGCTTCGCCAGGTCCAGGACGGCATCGCGGAACAGGCGGCTCACCTCGCTCTTGGGCGTGATGAAGTCGGTCGCGCGGGTGGAGTTGCGGATGTTTTCATCGGCGGCGTACTCGCGTTCGACGCCGTAGGTGTCCAGCAGGGCATCCGGCGCTAGCCGCCGAAGGACGGCGGCGAGCTTCCACGCGAGGTTGTCCGCGTCCTGCACGCCCGAGTTGGCGCCGCGCGCCCCGAACGGCGACACGCCGTGGGCCGCATCGCCGGCGAACAGCACGCGGCCATGGCGGAACTTGTCCATGCGCAGGCACGAGAACGTGTAGACGCTGGCCCATTCCAGCTCGAAGTCCAGGTCCTTCATCGCCGAATGCGCCAGCAACGCCTTGACGCGCGGCAGGATGTTCTCGGGCTTCTTCTCTTCCTCCGGATCGGCGTCCCAGCCAAGCTGGAAGTCGATCCGCCAGACGCCATCCGGCTGCCGGTGCAGCAGCACGCTCTGGTTGGGGTGGAATTCGGGATCGAACCAGAACCAGCGCTCGGCCGGCGCCTCGTGCTGCATCCGCACGTCGGCGATCAGGAAGCGATCGCGGAAGGTGCGTCCCTTCGATTCGAGGCCGAGCAACTGGCGCGTCGTCGAACGGCTGCCGTCGCAGGCGGCCGCGTAGTCCACCTCGAGCTGGTACGGACCGTCGGGCGTGGCGATCGTCAGCAGGACATGGTCGCCATGCTGCTCGACGCCGCTCACGGCATTCTTCCAGCGCAGGTCGATCAACGGCAGTTCGGCGACACGCTCGGCCAGGAAGCCTTCGACGTAGTACTGCTGCAGGTTCACGAAGGCCGGGCGCGCGTGTCCCGCTTCGGGCTGCAGGTCGAAGCTGTAGATCTGCTCGTTGCGGAAGAACACCTTGCCGACGTTCCACGACACGCCCTTGTCGGCCATCCGGTCGCCGCAACCGAGCCGGTCGAAGATCTCCAGCGTCCGCTTGGCGAAACAGATCGCACGCGAGCCCGTGGACAGGGTGTTGTCGTTGTCGAGCACCACCACGGGCACGCCGCGCTGGGCCAGGTCGATGGCCAGCGACAGGCCCACCGGCCCGGCGCCGATGACTGCGACGGGCCGGCGCACGGGGAGCAGGGCGCCCTGGTCGGCGCTGCGCCGGTAGTCGAACACCAGCGTCTGGTAGTCGACGGCCTCGCCCTTGCGACCGGCAAGCTCATGGAGGTGCATGCTTGTCTCCGCGCACCAGTTGGGGTGCGTCTGTGTGCCCGACCGCCAACCGGGCGATCAACCTTCCAGCGTCTCCCACATCTGGCGGTCGCGCTCGGCCGTCCACACGCGCGGGTCGGCGAACCCGGTCACTTCGTCGAAGCAGCGCGTGACGTCGAAGGGCATGCAGTGGTCGAAGATCACCCAATGGCCGTACTTGGGCTTGAGCTTCGCGAAGGTGTCCTTGTAGACCGCGTTGAGGTCCTTGCCCGCGGCCACGCCGGCTTCGACGCTGGCGCGCACGTCGGCGATGAAGCCGGCCGTCGATCGCAGGCCGTCGGCGACCTGCGCCTCGCCCTTCAGCGCCGGGCCGCGACCGGGCACCAGCGCGAGCGGCTTCAGGGCGGCCACGTTCTCCAGCGTCTGCGGCCAGTCCTTGAAATAGGCGTCGCCCGCGTACGGCGTCGCATCGAATTCGACCAGGTCGCCGCTGAGCAGCGTGCGTTCCTGCGGCAGCCAGACGACCGTGTCGCCCTTGGTATGGCCGCGGCCGAGTTGCAGCAGCTGCACTTCGAGCTTGCCCAGCCACAGGGTCATCTTGCGGTTGAACGTCAGCGTCGGCCAGGTCATGCCGGGCGGTACCGTTTCCACGTTGCTGAACAGGCGCGGAAAGCGCCCGATCTCGCTCGCCTTGTCGGCCTCTCCACGCTCCACGATCAGGTCGTAGGTGTCTTCGCTGGCGA
>JBJMWE010000040.1:0-4663 GCA_045810285.1 Vitreoscilla sp.
CGCGCGCCCGCCGCGGCGCCGGCCGCCGCCGCGCCCGACATGGACCTCACGCCGATGCTGCTGGCCAACGCCGTCTTCTGGTTCCTGACCATCCAGCCCTCCGTCACGATGAGCCTGTACGTGCCGCGCTTCGTGCCGGGCCTGGCCGTCTCCGTCACCTACGGCGTCACCACCGTCACCGTGCTGCTGCTGCAGATGCGCGTGACGCGCCTGGCGCGCGGCGCGGCGGGCCATCGCGCGTTCCTGCGCATCGGCATCGGCTGCCTGGCCGCGGGCTTCGCGGTGCTCGCCCTGGCGGGCAGCCACGCCGCGCCGGTACTGGCGGCGGCGGTCCTGCTGGCGCTGTCGCAGGTGTTCTATTCGCCGTCGCTCGACGTGCTCGTCGCGGGCGACGCGCGCGCCCGCGGGCTCGACGTCGGCAAGACCATGGCGCGCCAGCTGTTCTGGCAGAACCTGGGCATGATGAGCGGCAGCCTGTTCGCCGGCGCGCTGTTCGACGAGGCCCTGCGTCGCGCGATGCCGTCGCTGGCCTGGAGCATCCCCGCGATCTGCTCGCTGGCGATGCTCGCCGCCTGCACGATCGGCCGGCCGCGCGCGAGGGCCTGAGCCGGGCCGCGCACGACCAGGGCCGCCAGCGCCTTCACGAGCCACACCACCAGGCTCGCCAACGCGCAGGCCGCGGCCGCCGCGGCGCCGGCTGTCAGCAGGCTCACGACGAGCATCTCGCCGACGTCCGCGAGTGCGCCGCAGGCCAGCCCGGTCGCCGCCCGGGCGAGCGACTGCGCGCTGCGCGGGCGACGGGGGGCGGCGGGCCGCACCAGCGGCGCGCCACCCGGTGGAGCGAAGATGCGGGTCATTGGACCACCCCCGCCGGCGCGCGCTCGGCCAGTGCCTTCAGCGCGGCCAGCACTTCCGGGAAGTCGGCCGTCACCAGCGGCCCCAGCGTCTCGGCCTCCGGGCCCTCGACCGTGATCGCATACGTGACGCGCGTGCCGCCCGAGGGCAGCCGCTGCAGGTCGTGCGAGACGAGGAAGCGCGTGCCCTCGAGCACGGTCTCGTCGACGAAGCCGACGCTGGGCCGCACCTCGCGCAGCGTGCTGCGGAACTCGTCCATGCCCGGTGCCTTCATGTCGAAGGTCGTGCCCGTGGCGAACGGCCCGTTGAGTGCGACGCGCTCGATGCCGGCGTTCCAGTCCGTCCAGCCCGCGACGTCCTCGAACAGGCGCCAAAGGGCCTCGGGGGTGGCAGTGGTGGCGATGCTCGTGCTGTGGGTCCACATGGTGCTCTCTCCTGATGTTTCGAATTGCTTGGAAGCATTGGACGCGAGGGCTGCTGACAGCGTTCTGTCAGCAGGCGCCGGGTTTGCCGATGTGGCCTGATCCGTGTTTCGGGAAAACGTCGCCATGTCTCCAGCTCCCGTCGATCTGTTGTTCATCCAGGGCGCCAGCGCCGGCGCCCACGAGGCGGACCGCCTCCTGTCCGATGCATTGAGCCAGGCACTGGGCCTGGGTTTCCGGGTCCACTTCCCGTACATGCCCAACGAAGGCGCTCCTGACAACGACGTCTGGAAGCGGCGCATTTCGACAACGCTGCGACAGTCGCACGCAACTTTTCTCGTCGCCCACTCGGCGGGCGCCGCACTGGTGGCCGACCTGTTGGCAGCGGGGCCCCCCGACGAGCTGGCGCAGCTGCGCGGCCTGTTCCTGCTGGCGCCGCCGTTCGTCGGACGCGGCGGCTGGCAGCTGGACGGCTTCCACCTGGACGAGCCGGCCGACCCCCCGCGCCTGCGCGAGCTGCCGTTGCAGCTCTACTTCGGCCTGGACGACACGACGGTGCCGCCAGCGCACGCCGACCTGTACGCGGCGCTGTTCCCGCACGCGACGATCCACCGCCTGCCAGGCTGCGGCCACCAGTTCGAAGGCTGCATGGAGCGCGTGGCCGGGGACGTGCGAGCCCGCGCGCGGGCGTGAGGCGCGCGGACGCGTGGCCGCGAAGGGGGCCGAAAGCGGACGAGGCACCCGCGGGTGCCTCGTCGTCATGGACAGCGTGATGCTGCCCCGCCGCGCCTTACTTCAGCGCGGGCGCCGAGGCCGCGAGCGCGGCCACGGTGGCCGACGCGGCCGCTGCCGGCGCGCTCGCCGCGGCGGCGGCCGGGGCCGGCACCGGTGCACCTTCGGGCAGCACCATGAACTTGTCGTCCGCGGTGGCGGTGCGGTAGACGGTGACGGTCTTGTCCAGGACGTTCACGCCGGACATCACCAGCACGTCGCCGACCTTGGGCACGAAGGCGACGTACTTGTCGTCCTCGACCAGGCCCAGGCCCAGCATCTGGAAGCGCGGCTTCATGTAGGGCACGCTGGCCTGGACGAGCTGCATCTTCTTCTCGTCGCGCGCATACGGCGCGGCGACGTCGTTGAGCATGACCTTGACGGCCTGAGCCAGGCTCGCGGACACCGAGGCCTTGAACGCCTCGCCGTCGTTCTCGCCCCAGCTGCCCGGCCCCTGCAGGGCGCGCTCGACGCCGGTCGACGCGAAGTAGCGCGTGGCCCACAGCGACTTGCCGCCGGCGTCCAGCAGCTCGACCTTGAGCTCCACGTACGGGCGGGCGCGCGTGCCGTCGACGAATGTCACGATCACGGCGGGCAGGATCGTCAGGCGCGTGGCCGGGCCCTTGGCCAGGGTGAACTTCTGCTTGAGCGGGTCGTTGGCCAGCACGGCCTGGATGTCGGCGCGCGCCTCGTCGTCGAGCTTGAGCGTCAGCAGCTTGCTGGACGACTCGATGGCGTTGGCGCCGCGGTGGCTGTCGATGGCATCGGAGACGAGCACGCCGATCAGGCCGAACGCCATGCCCACGCCAGCGGCCTGGTGGCCCGAGACGATGACCTCGCTGTCGGGCACCCGGTAGGCGCCCAGCGGCATGTCGTTCATGCCGAGCTGGTCGTGCGAGAACTCGATGGCGATGGGTTGCGACTGCACCGGCGCCGCGGCCATGTGGTCGTAGGTGGCACAGCCGGCGAGCGTCGCGCAGGCGAAAGCGATGGCCGCGAGCGAGCCGCGGCGTTGGAACGTGGTCATGGTTTCCTCCCTCGAGGGGTCTGTCTTGTGGGTCGCGAAGGGACGCCTCTTGCGGGCGGCCCCTGTCGAGTCTATGGGTCCGCTGGAGTCGCCGACTCCGTGAGTGCCCTCGGATGCCGCTCGGCTTCAGCTCGGCGCAAGACAAGGCGAGATCGGACCGGAAACGGCAAAGGCGCCCGCAGGCGCCCTTGAAATGAACAAGGCGCCCGAAGGCGCCTTGGAGGGTTCACGACTTGTCGCCAGCCGGCAATTCCCTGTCGACCGCTTCGCGCAAGGCCTTGCCCGGCTTGAAGTGAGGCACCAGCTTTTCAGGGATGGTGACCTGCTCGCCGGAACGCGGGTTGCGGCCCACGCGCGGCGGCCGCCGGCTGATCGAGAAACTGCCGAAGCCCCGGATCTCGATCCGGTGCCCGCGCGCGAGCGCATCGGACATCGCATCGAGCACCGTCTTCACGGCGAACTCGGTGTCACGCACCGTGATCTGCGTGAACCGCTCCGCGAGCTGGGCAACAAGATCCGAACGAGTCATAAGCGAACCAACGAAGGGTTTGGATTTCCCACCCGGCGCCGCCGCTCGACTCTCCCGAAAGAGAGTCAAGGGAGCGCCGGAACCGGCTCCGCCGGGCCGGTCGCGGCGCGCCCCCTCGGGGGGCAGGGAGCGCCAGCGACCGTGGGGGTCAACAGTTCACCGGGCCGGTCGCGGCGCGCCCCCTCGGGGGCAGGGAGCGCCAGCGACCGTGGGGGCCTTACTTGTCCCCGTCGAGCTTCGCGCGCAGCAGGGCGCCCAGGCTGGTCGTGCCGGCGTTCTCGCGCTCGTTCGACTGCGAGATGCGCTGCATGGCTTCCTGCTGGTCGGCGTTGTCCTTGGCCTTGATCGACAGCTGGATCGAACGCGTCTTGCGGTCGACGTTGATGATCATGGCGTTGACTTCGTCGCCTTCCTTCAGGAGGGTGCGGGCGTCTTCCACGCGGTCGCGCGTCAGTTCCGAGGCACGCAGGTAGCCGGTGACGTCTTCCGTCAGCTGGATCTCGGCACCACGCGGGTCGACCGTCTTGACCTTGCCGGTCACCAGCGCGCCACGGTCGTTGACCGAGGTGTAGTTGGCGAACGGGTCGCCGTCCAGCTGCTTGATGCCCAGCGAGATGCGCTCGCGCTCGACGTCGATGCCCAGGACCACGGCTTCGACTTCCTGGCCCTTCTTGTAGTTGCGCACGGCCTGCTCGCCCGGCTCGTGCCAGGACAGGTCGGACAGGTGCACCAGGCCGTCGATGCCCTGGGCCAGGCCCACGAACACGCCGAAGTCGGTGATCGACTTGATCGGGCCATGGACCTTGTCGCCACGATGCACGTTGGCGGCGAACTCTTCCCACGGGTTGGCGCGGCACTGCTTCATGCCCAGCGAGATGCGGCGCTTGTCTTCGTCGATCTCGAGGACCATGACTTCGACTTCCTCGCCCAGCGTGACGGTCTTGGACGGGGCGACGTTCTTGTTCGTCCAGTCCATTTCCGAGACGTGCACCAGGCCTTCGATGCCCGGCTCGATCTCGACGAACGCGCCGTAGTCGGCGATGTTCGTGACCTTGCCGA
>JBJMWE010000041.1:0-9750 GCA_045810285.1 Vitreoscilla sp.
GATGATCATCGGCCGCAACTTCCTGGTGAAGGTCAACGCCAACATCGGCAACTCGGCGACGACGTCGTCCATCGAGGAAGAAGTGGACAAGCTCGTGTGGGCCACGCGCTGGGGCGCCGACACGGTGATGGACCTGTCCACCGGTGCCAACATCCACACCACGCGCGACTGGATCCTGCGCAACAGCCCGGTGCCCATCGGCACGGTGCCGATCTACCAGGCGCTCGAGAAGGTGGGCGGCATCGCCGAGGAGCTGAACTGGCCGCTGTTCCGGGACACGCTGGTCGAGCAGGCCGAGCAGGGCGTGGACTACTTCACCATCCACGCCGGCGTGCTGGCCGAGTTCGTGCCGCTGACGGCGCAGCGCCGCACCGGCATCGTCTCGCGCGGCGGCGCCATCCTCGCCAAGTGGTGCATGGCGCACGGCGCCCAGAACTTCCTGTTCACGCACTTCGAGGAGATCTGCGAGATCATGAAGGCGTACGACGTCTCGTTCTCGCTGGGCGACGGCCTGCGCCCCGGCTCGCTGGCCGACGCCAACGACGACGCGCAGATGGCCGAGCTGCGCACGCTCGGCGAGCTCACGCAGGTGGCGTGGAAGCACGACGTGCAGACGATGATCGAAGGTCCGGGCCACGTGCCGATGCACCTGATCCAGGCCAACATGACCGAGCAGCTGCGGCTGTGCAACGACGCGCCGTTCTACACGCTGGGCCCGCTCACCATCGACGTCTCGCCCGGCTACGACCACATCGCCAGCGCGATCGGCGCCGCGATGATCGGCTGGATGGGCACCGCGATGCTGTGCTACGTGACGCCCAAGGAACACCTGGGCCTGCCCGATCGCGACGACGTCAAGCAGGGCCTGGTCGCCTACCGGATCGCCGCCCACGCGGCCGACGTCGCCAAGGGCCACCCGGGCGCCCGCGCACGCGACGACGCGCTGTCCAAGGCGCGCTTCGAGTTCCGCTGGCACGACCAGTTCAACCTGGCGCTGGATCCGGACACCGCGCGCCAGTACCACGACGCGACGCTGCCCGCCGAAGGCGCCAAGGAGGCCCATTTCTGCAGCATGTGCGGCCCGAAGTTCTGCTCGATGAAGACCACGCACGAGGTGCGCGAGTTCGCCGCCGCGCAGGCGCACGCGACGCTGGACGCCGCCGGCTCGGGCGCACGCCAGGCCGCCACGGGGCTGACCCGGCGTACGTCGCTGGGCAAGCCTTTCGTGCCCATCTATGACGCGGAGGATCAATGAGCCGTATCGGCATCGCGGGCGCCGGCGTGGCCGGCCGGCTGCTCGCCTTCCAGCTCGCGCGCCTGGGCCACGAGGTCGACGTGTTCGACGCCGCGCCCGACGCGGCGGCGCCGCAGGGCCAGCAGTCGCATCCCGCCGCCGCCTTCACCGCGGCCGGCATGCTGAGTCCTTTGGCCGAGCTGGAGCACGCGCCGGCGGACATCGCGGAGCGCGGCTGGCGCTCGCTCGACCTGTGGCCGGGCATCGTCGCGGCGCTCGGCCCGGCGTACGGCACGCCCGGCCTGTTCCGCCGCAACGGCAGCGTGCTGGTGGCCCATCCCGGCGACAGCGGCGCCACGCAGCGCGTGCTCGCGCGGCTGAAGGCCGCCAACGCGCGCAGCGCACGCCAGCGCGAGGCCGACGCCGTCGACGCCACGCATCCCACCACGCTGCAGCTGAACGGCCCGCGCGACCGCCCCGCGCAGCGCGACGCCCAGGCGCTCACGCCCGAGATGCTGCGCGAGCTCGAGCCCGCGCTGGTCAGCGGCCTGCAAGGCTGGCTGCTGCCCGGGGAAGGCCAGGTCGACGCGACGCGGCTGCTGCCGGCGCTCGTCGCCGAGAGCCCCGACGTGCGCTGGCACAGGGGCCAGCGCGTGGCGCACGTGGAGCCCGGCGTGCTGCAGGTGCTGGGGCGCCAGACGGCGACGTTCGACTACGCGATCGACACGCGCGGCCTCGGCGCGCGCGGCGCGGGCTCCGGGCTCGCGTTGCGCGGCGTGCGCGGCGAGCTGCTGTGGCTGCACGCGCCCGGCCTCGAGCTGCGGCGCCCGGTGCGCTGCATCCACGCGCGCCACCGCGTCTACCTGGTGCCGCGCCAGGGCGACCACGTGATCGTGGGCGCCACCGAGATCGACAGCGAGGACCGCTCGCCGGTGAGCGTGCGCAGCACGATCGAGCTGCTGACGGCCGCGCACAGCATCGTGCCGCAGCTGTCCGAGGCGCGCATCGTGCGGCTGGACACGCACCTGCGCCCCGCCACGCTCGACCAGCGGCCACACCTGCACTGCGAGCCGGGGCTGATCCGCATCAACGGGCTGTTCCGCCACGGCTTCCTGCTGGCGCCGGCGCTCGTCGAGGAGGCGCTGGAGCGCACGGGCCTGATGCTGGGCGCGCGCCGCCGGGAGCTGAGCCATGCGTGAAGGGGACTTCGTGTTCGACGCACCGCCGGTCAGGACGGCCACCGTGCTGGTCAACGGCCAGCCGCATGCCTGGCGCCTGGGCCTGACGCTCGCCGACGTGCTCGCCGAGCGCGGCAGCGACGACGGCAACGTCGCCACCGCCGTCAACACGCGCTTCGTGCCGCGCCCCGCGCGCCACGAGACGCCGCTGTGGCCCGACGACCGCGTCGTCGTGTTCGCGGCCATCGTGGGAGGCTGACGATGCGGCTCGATTTCTCCGCCGCGGCGCCCTCGCCGTGGCGCGTCTACGGCCAGCGCCTGGACAGCCGCTTCCTGATCGGCAGCGCGGGCTATCCGTCGCCCGAGGTGCTGGCGCACGCCATCACGGCCTCGGGCGCACAGGTGGTCACGGTGGGCCTGAAGCGCGAGATCGCCGGCGCGGCCATGCCGCGCGGCGGCGATGCCGTGGCGATGCTGCGCGACGTCTGCGCGGCCAGCGGCGCACGCCTGCTGCCCAACACCGCGGGCTGCCGCAGCGCGCGCGAGGCGGTGCTGCTGGCGCAGATGTCGCGCGAGCTGTTCGACACGCCGTGGATCAAGCTGGAGGTGATCGGCGACGAGCACACGCTGCAGCCGGACCCGTTCGAGCTGGTCGAGGCCACGCTGCAGCTCGCGAGGCTCGGCTTCCAGGTGTTCCCGTACTGCACGGACGACCTCGTCGTCTGCCGCCGCCTGCTGGCCGCGGGCGCCGAGGTGCTGATGCCGTGGGCCGCGCCGATCGGCTCGGGCCAGGGCGTGCTCGATCCCGCCGCGCTGCGCACGCTGCGCGCGCGCCTGCCGGGCGTGCCGTTGATCGTCGACGCCGGCCTCGGCGCGCCGTCGCACGCCGCGTTCGCCATGGAGCTGGGCTACGACGCGGTGCTGCTGAACTCGGCCGTCGCGCAGGCCGTGAACCCGCCGCAGATGGCGATGGCCTTCGCGCACGCGATCGCCGCCGGCCGCCTGGGCTACGAGGCCGGCCTGATCGCGCCGCAGGACATGGCCATCCCCAGCACGCCCTGCGGCAACGAACCCATCCTGGTCGACTGAGATGACGACGATGCAACACGACCCCGCGCGCCGTCCCGTGGTGTGGACGATCTCCGGCACCGATTCCGGCGGCGGCGCGGGCCTGCACGCCGACACGCGCGCCCTGGACGCCTTCGGCGTGCACGGTGCCTGCGCGGTGGCGGCGGTGACGGCGCAGCACTCGACGGCCGTCACGCACATCGAGCCCGTACGGACCGAGGTCCTGGACGCGCAGCTCGGCGCGCTGGCCGACGACATGCCGCCCGATGCGATCAAGACGGGCCTGCTGGGCAGCCTGGACAACCTGCGCGTGGTCGTCGCCTGGGTGCGCCGCCTGCGCGAGCGCTTCCCCGAGCGGGCCATCCCGCTGGTCGTCGACCCGGTGTTCGGCGCGACGACGGGCGCCGCGTTCGTCGACGACGCGCTGCGCGCCGCCTACCGCGACGAGCTGCTGCCGCTGGCCACCCTGGCCACGCCCAACGTGGCGGAGGCGCGCGCGCTGGTGCCGTCGTCCCAGCTGCTTGGCCCCGAGGCGCTCGCGCGCGCGTGGCGCGCGTTCGGCGTGCGCGCGGTGGCCGTCACCGGCGGCGACTCCGACCGGCTGGCCGACGCCGAGATCGAGCACCTGTCGACCGCGAAGCTGGCGTCGCGCCTGGCCGAGATCGACGCGCGTGCCGCGTGGGCGCACGACTGGCTCGACGCGGAGCACGGCCTGCGCAGCCGCGGCTGGCTGGCGTCGCGCCGCATCGAGACGGAGCATGACCACGGCACCGGCTGCGTTTTCGCGTCCTCGGCCGCGGCGGCGCTGGCGCACGGTTTCGTCGCGGCCGACGCCGTGGTGCTGGCGAAGATGGCCACCAGCGAAGGCCTGCGCCACGCGTACGCGGCCGGCGCCGGCGCCGGGCCGGTCGCGCCGCGGGCGGGCTTCGCGAGCCGGCTCGCCAACCTGCCCGCGCTCAACCCGCTGCCGCACGCGCCGTCGCGCTTCGCGTTCCCCGAGATGCCGCAGCACACGCGCGGGCTGTATGCCATCGTCGATTCCAGCGACTGGGTGGCACGCGTGCTCGCCGGCGGCGTGAGGCTGGTGCAGCTGCGCATCAAGGAGGCATCGACCGACACCCTGGTGCACGAGCTCCGGGCCGCGATCGCCATCGCGCGCGCGGCCGGCGCCACGCTGATCGTCAACGACCACTGGGAGCTCGCGCTCGAGCTGCGCGCCGACGGCGTGCACCTGGGCCAGGACGACCTCGATGCGGCCGACATCGACGCCCTGCATCACGCGGGCCTGCTGCTGGGCATCAGCACGCACTCGTATTGGGAAGTCTGCCGCGCCCGCGCGCTGCGCCCCAGCTACGTGGCCTGCGGCCCGATCCACGCGACGGCGATCAAGCAGATGCCGTGGATCCCGCAGGGCGACGCCAACCTCGCCTACTGGTGCGCGCTGCTGCACGACACCCCCGTCGTCGCCATCGGCGGCATGGACGCCGCGCGCGCGCGCGACGCGATGCACGCGGGCGCGTGGGCCGTCGCGGTGGTGGGCGCGATCACGCGCAGCGAGGATCCGCACGCGGCGATCGCGGCGCTGCGCGATGCGACGACGGCCGCCGCGATGCCGGCGCCCGTGCCCGCGTTCGCACGCACGACGCTGAGCGGGGCGGCGCGGGACAGGTAGGGCGCCTGGTTCGTCTCGCCAGGGCGGCGCCGAGCGGAACGCAGTCGCGGAATGCACCTGCGCGGTGGCGCTTCGCCCACCACGACCCGTCCTCGCACGAAAATTGCCACCAACGGGACTTCGCCCCCAGGAGGCCGCGTGGACTGGTCCAGCTTCAAGCACTTCATCGACGCCTACGACTTCCCGCTGTTCACGCTCGGCAAGACCGAGATCACGTTGTTCACGGTCGCCAAGCTGGCGATCTCGGGCCTGGTGCTGTGGCTTGTCGCCGGCCGCTTCAGCAACTGGACGCTCAGGCGCCTGCTGGCCCGCACGCGCATGCAGGAAGGCCAGCGCCTGGCCATCGCCAGCCTGGTGCACTACGTCGTGCTGGTGTTCGGCGCCGTGGTGATCCTGCAGAACGCAGGCATCGAGCTCACGGCCTTCGCCATCGTCGGCAGCGCGCTCGGCGTGGGCGTCGGCTTCGGCCTGCAGAACATCATCAGCAACTTCATCAGCGGGCTGATCGTGCTGCTGGAGCGGCCCATCGAGATCGGCGACCGCATCGAGGTGGCCGGCGTCGAGGGCGTGGTGCGCGAGATCGGCGCGCGCCGCACGACGGTCGTCACGCCCGACGACATCGCCATACTCGTTCCCAACCAGAGCTTCATCACCAGCAACGTCACCAACTACGTGTACCTCAAGCAATGCGTGCGCATCCGCGTGCCGGTGCCCATCGCGCCCGGCCAGGACCTGCGGCGCGTGGAAGCACTGCTGCAGGAGGCCGCGAAGCTCAGCCCCGTGCTGGCCGACCCGCCACCCCAGGTGGCCATCACCGCGCTCACGGCATCGGCGGTCACGCTCGAGATCTGGGCCTGGTATGAAGCGCGCAGGCTCGCGAAATCGGAGGTGCTGAGCAGGGTCTACTTCAACGTCGTCGATGCGTTCGTCCGCAACGACGTGAAGCTGGCCGGCTGACGGACGCTGCGAAAGGCCTCCGCACCCCGCGGCCCGCAGGGTCCGCCACCGCCCCATCCGAGGCGGTATCTGACCCCGAATTGAACTGCCGGCGCGTCGAAGGCGTCGCCATGCCAACCGATCGAAGCCGGGGTCAGGCACCGCCCAGCCCATCCCGTGCCGTTCGGGCCGCAGCACGCGGCGGTGCCAGACCCCTTGCCGGCGGCCGCGTCCCGGTGCCCCCGCTGGGGGTCTGGCTCCGCCTCGATGCGGTCGCCGGCACGCCATCGACGCCTCCGGGCGGTGCCTGACGCCGGCCCCCGCCCGCGCCGGGGTCAGCGGCTCACCGACCGGCGCGTCGAGTTCAGGCCGTCGGACAGGATCACCTCGAACGTTCCGCCCGCGGGCAGCTCGCCGGTGGCCAGCTGCGCGCTGCCGCCGCGCAGGTCCTGCGCCAGCGTCACGCGCTGGCCATTGGTGCCGACCCACGTGACGGTCGCGAACGCGTTGACGCGGGCGTCCCACGTGAGGGTCGCCTGGCCGGCTGCCTCCTTGACCTGCGGCGCCACCGCCTCGTGCGCGGACTGCACCGTGGCGCGCTCGCCAGCGGACGGCGCGGCGCGCTGCACCAGCGTCCTGCCCTGGTGCAGCACGGTGATGCTCTGCACGGCGCCGGTGTTGGGGATGGCGACGCTGAAGTGCTGCGTCTTGACGTCGTGGTCGAGTTGCAGCGGCGTGAACGGGTAGTCCGCCGTTCCCGCGGCCGTGACGACGTGCAGGACATAGGCGCCCGATGCCGCCGAGTCGGCGCGGCCCACGAAGGACTTGACCGGGTTGAGCGTCGACGCGCTCGCGCCGATCTCGCCGCTGACCAGCAGCACCTCGCGCGGCTCGCCCGCCGGCGCCTGGGACGCGGCCGTCACCGACTGCGCCGAGGCCTTGAGCGTCTTGTTGCCCGGGTAGAGCCAGGCCTGCATGATGGTGTAGTTGTAGTCGGAGAAGACCTGGCCGCCGCAGTAGCTCATGATGTCGTGGCGGTCGGTCGGGCGCGGGTCGTAGAACGACTTCTCGTCGGCCAGGTAGGGCCACACGACGCGGCCCGGCTTGCTCAGGTTGGCGTCCGGGTAGGGGTAGTTCGGGTCGGGGTTGCCGGCGCCGCCGCAGGCCGCGTGCTGCAGCGAGAAGTTGTGGCCCAGCTCGTGCGAGGCCACGTCGCGCACGGAGGTGGGCGCGCTGGGCATGTCGAAGCCGACGGCGGAGCTGCCGCCGACGTAGCCCAGGCCGGCCAGGCCCCAGGTGCGCTTGGGCAGGAAGCCGAAGTAGTGATCCTGCCCGCCGGCGCCTTCCAGCGAGTGCAGGTCGGCCAGTTCGCCCAGGATCTTGCCGTAGGCGTCGCTCCAGGCGTCCTCGTTGGCGGGGAAGCTGGTGACCTTGGTCGACGTGTAGGTCGGGTGCTGCTGCGTCACGACGCTGGACACCGGGAACAGCGACTGCAGGTGCGGCGCCAGGTCGGTCGGGCGCTGGCCCACCGTGCCGGCGATGTTGACCGCGATGGGCACGAACTTCATCGGCACCCCGCCGCCCACCTTCGGGGTGAGCGTGGTGGCCGGCGCCGAGTCCAGCTGCACCGACAGGCGCAGGCCCGACCTGACGTCGCCGGCGGGGATGGTGGCGGTATACGAATCGGCAAAGCTCGGCACGGCGGGCACCGCGGTGGGCAGGGCCGCGGTCGGTGCGGTCATCAGCACGTCGCTGGACGTGCCGCCGTTGACGTTGTCGATGTGCAGGCGCACCATCGGCCTGGCCGCGCCGGCCGTGGTGGCCACCGCATTGACCTTGAGCAGCGCCGGCTTGTTGGCGACCAGCACCAGGGCTGCGTCGTCGCTGTTGAACAGCTGCGATTGCGCGATCTGGATCGTGCCCACCTTCGACGTGGACGGCGCCGGCGCCACGATCCTGTACGACGAGGCCTGGTCGTTGAAGCCGGCCGGCACGAGGTTGGCGTTGTCGCCCGTCAGCACCAGCGTCTTGCCGCCGTAGTTGATGTCCCAGTACAGCGTGACCTTGTAGCCCGCGGCGACCTTCACCGACGAGACGCGGTCGTTCCACGTGCCGCCGATCCAGTTGCTGTCGCCCGTGGCGCAGAAGCTCGCGCCCTGGTAGTTGACGTGCTCGTAGAAGCACACCGGCGACGCGGCGGCGGCCGTGGCCATGGCGGCCGCGGTGTCGGTCGCCGTGCTGGCCGATTCCGGCGACGCGTTGGTCGACGACTGTCCGTTGCCGCCGCCGCAGGCCGCGAGCAGCGCCGCGGTGACGACCGACAGCGGGAAGGCCAGCACGCGCGTGAAGCCGGCGGCAGGGGCGACGAGGAGGTGGCGAGAATTCAAGGCAGGTCTCCGCAAGGGTTGTTGGCGCCGACGGAGACGGCTCGGGCCGCCCGGATCGGAGACGCGATCGTCGGGGCACGAGCGAGGCGCGGCGTAACCCGGTGATCCCGCTTGTAAAGGTTTGGTAACTGAAACCGGGCGTTTTGTCCGCATTTGCACGAAAGCGCTTTCATGGCGAGAAGCGATACCGGCCCTGGGTATCAGCCGCAGCGCCGTCGCCGGCAATGAGTCGGGGAGCGCCGGCAGCGACGCTCACGCTTGGTCACGGATTTGCGCGGTCATCCCCCAAGAACAGGGGGCCTGTCTCGAATCGTGCACCCGCGCGCTCCGTCGCACCGCCCGGTGTCAGGTCTTGAAAGTTGCGGTGTCAGGTCTTGAATCGTGCAGTCCCGCTCTCTCCGGCGCCAACTGGCGAGAATTCCAGCCGTTCGTCAACGAGCGTCTGGGCGTCGCGCTCTTACGCTCGGAGGATGGGACGACCACTTCGCATTGAATTTCCGGACGCCGTCTATCACGTGACCTCGCGTGGAGACCGGCAAGAGCCCGTCTTTCGCGACCCGACCGACAGGCGACGACTTCTCGATATCGTCGACCAGGCGATGGGGCGCCTCGAGGCCGAGATGTTCGCGTATTGCCTCATGGGCAATCACTATCACTTCGTACTGCGCACGCGCCTGCCGAACCTGTCTCGCCTGATGCGACATATCAACGGGGAGTACACCCGAAGCTTCAACAGGCGCCACCAGGTCACCGGCCATGTGTTCCAGGGCCGATTCCATGCCGTCATCGTCGACACCGACGCCTACCTACTGGAAGTGTGCCGGTATGTCGAACTGAACCCGGTCAGGGCCGGCCTGGTCGCTGCCGTCGACCAATGGCCCTGGTGCAGCTATCGCGCGCACGTCGGAACCGAACCTGCGCCACGCTGGCTGGCAACTGCTGTCGTTCACGGCCATCTGCTGAGGCATGACGTCGGTACCGCGGCCGACCAGATCCTGGCACAGCGTCTGTATGAGGAGACTGTCGCGGCAGGTCGCGGCGTGGACCTCTGGGGCCAGCACCTGCATCGAGAAATCTATCTGGGCGGAAAGAGCTTCGCCGCCGAGATGCAGGCTCGTGCAACCGGGCAGCGCCTGCGTTGCGCAGACATCGCGAAGGCGCAGCGCACGCAATCGCGAAATCTGGCGGAGTGGCTCACCGAGGAGCGCACGCGCGACGAGGCATTCAGGCTCGCTTACACCTGCGGAGGCATGACCATGCCGGAAATCGCGAGAC
>JBJMWE010000042.1:0-8827 GCA_045810285.1 Vitreoscilla sp.
GGAAACGCCCCGGCGCCAATCGCCCGGTTCGGCGACTGCGCGCGTCATTCGATGCCGAAACCGCGCAAGGCGCGCGCCGCGGCGGCTTGCGCGCCGCCCGCAAACGACGAACCCGGCACGCGGCCGGGTTCGAGGACGGGCCCGCACCCGGCGAGCCCCGGGTGCGCTGGCGCTCAGGCCGAGAGGCAGGCCTTCTGCGCGGCCTTGAAGTCGTCGCCCTTCTTGCCCTTGTTCTGCTTGGAGCAGTAGGACATCTTTTCCTTCTGCGTCATCGGGGCCGAGGCCGGCGCCGCCTGGCCGGACAGGCAGGCCTTCTGCGCGGACTTGTACTCGTCGCCCTTCTTGCCCTTGTTGGCGGCGGAGCAGTCAGCCATCTTCTGCTGTTGCGCCGTCAGCGGCTTGCTGGCAGCCGCGTCGGCGGCAAAGACGCCGGCAACGGCGACGGACAGGGCGATGGCGGTGATCAGTTGCTTCATGGGATGGTCCTCTCTAGCGCCTGCGACGGGCGTGGATGCACCGTCGGCGACGGCACCAACGCATTGAAGCAAACGCCACCCGCGGAAACAAGCAGAACTTGCCCCGTCAACCACAAGACTGACGGCGCGTTGCACCATCGTGGCGACAAGCCGACGCCCGCACGCCCTTCACCGGTTCGTCACTCGAATGTGCCCCTGGAAGCGGCCACGCCCCGCCCCTGCCCGGCGCTGCCGCCCAAACGCCCGCAAGAAACCCAAGGGAGCGGCGGAACCGGCTCCGCCGGGCCGCTCGCGGAACGCCCCCTCGGGGGGCAGCGAGCGCCAGCGAGCGTGGGGGCTAACGGACCGCAGCGAGCGTGGGGGCTAAAGGACCCTTCGCGGGTGCGCCAGCGTCTCGTGCGCCGCATGCAGGCGCCGCACCAGCACCTGGATGAACGCCTTGTCGAAGCGCATGCGCGTGTCGGCGCTGAGCTGCGTGATCGATTCCGGCGTGAACGAGACCGTGGTGCACGGCTCGGAGACGATGATGTCGGCGCTGTGGCGGCGCAGGTCCGGGCTGGGCGCGAGGTAGGCCATCTCGCCCACCGACGTGCCCGCGCCCAGGCGCGCCACGCGCTGGCCGTCGCGGAACACCTCCACCTCGCCCTGCGCGATGATGTGGAAGGTGTCGCCCTCCTGCCCGCGCCGGTACACGCGGTGGCCGTAGTGCAGCCGCAGCCACTTCGCGCGGTGCACCACCTCCCACAGCTCGACGTCGTCGAAGGCGGAGAAGAAGTCGAGCGAGCGCAGCAGGTTGAAGCGCTCGGAGTCGAGCACCTTCTGCAGGCGGCCGCGCGGCACCTGGTGGTTGACGATCAGCCCCGACAGCGCCTGGGCGAAGCTCTCCCAGTCCTGCGGCCGGTCCTCGCGGTTCTTCGCGAGCGCGCTCAGGATCACGTTCTCCAGCGCGGGCGTGACGCCCTCGCGCAGGCTGGTGAGCGGCGGCGGCTCGTTGTGGAAGATCTGGTTCATCAGCGCGACCTGGGTCTGCGCGTCGAACGGCGGCCGGCCCGAGACGAGGTGGTACAGCACGGCGGCCAGCGCGTAGATGTCGGTGCGGCAGTCGAGCGCATTGCCCTCGATCTGCTCGGGCGACATGTAGGCGAGCGAGCCCACGCGGTGGATCTGCGTCGCCTCGGAATTGGTGTTGAGCACGCTGCCGAAGTCGCTCAGCTTGACGTCGACGACCTCGCCTTCCTGCATCACGGTGAGGATGTTGGCCGGCTTGACGTCGCGGTGGATCAGGCCCTGGCGGAACACGTAGCCGAGCGCCATCGCGCACTTGAAGCCGATCTCGACGACCTGCTCCAGCGGCAGCAGGCGATCCGGCCGGCAGAAGTCGCGCAGCGTCACGCCGGGCACGTACTCCATCACCAGGTAGGGCACTTGCGCGTCGCTGAACGCCTCGTACAGCTGCACGACGTTGGGGTGGTTCAGCCGCCCCACCAGCGCGGCCTCGGCGGCGAAGAAGCGCGACCAGAAGTGCGCGTCGACGGCCGCCGTCTCGGACGACAGCCGCAGGCGCTTGATCGCGACCTCGCGGTCGCCCGCCTCGTCGCGCGCCCGGAACACCTCGCTGGTGGCGCCGTCGCCCAGGCGCCCGAGCACCACGTACTTGCCGATCGCCTGTGGCAGCTCGCCGTGCGGCAAGTCGCGCTCGGTCTGCTCGGCGTTGAAGACGGTGTCGCTCATCAGGACGGGTTTGTTGTCGGGGACGCCGGCGTCTGGCCCTCGGACGCCATGTGTCAGGTTCGATATTGCGCTTCGGGCGCGGGTTCCGATCCCGCGAGAAGCGGCCGATTCCCCGGTTGTTCACTTTAAGGCCGGCCGCGACGCCCACCAAGCGCCCCGGAAGCGGGGGTCATCGCCCCCGCCGAACCGGGCGCCCCATCGGGGCAGCGACACCGGGAGCGTGGGGGCACCAACTAGAATCGCTGCATGATCCAAGCCAAATCCGAGCTGGCGCAAGCCCTGGCGGCCGCGGTCGCCCAGGTGGCGCCGGACGTCGCCTTCACGCCCGCGTTCGAGTCTCCCAAGCAGGCCGCCCACGGCGACCTGGCCATCACCGTCGCCATGCAGCTGGCCAAGCCGCTGCGCCTGGCGCCGCGTGCCGTCGCCGACAAGCTGGTCGCCGCGCTGAACGAGCAGCCGGCCGTGCGGCGCTGGGTGTCCGCGCTCGAGATCGCCGGCCCCGGCTTCATCAACCTGCGCCTGGCGCCGGCCGCCAAGCAGGCCGTCGTCGGCGAGGTGCTGGCCGGCGGCAACAAGTTCGGCGTCCAGCCGGCCAACGGCCAGAAGGTGATCGTCGAGTTCGTGTCGGCCAACCCCACCGGCCCGCTGCACGTGGGCCACGCCAGCCAGGCCGCGCTCGGTTCCACCGTGTGCAACCTGCTCGCCAGCCAGGGCTGGTCGGTGCAGCGCGAGTTCTACTACAACGACGCGGGCGTGCAGATCGGCACGCTGGCCAACAGCACGCAGCTGCGCATCAAGGGCTTCAAGCCGGGCGACCCCTGCTGGCCGACGGATCCGGACAACCCGGAGAGCAAGAAGTTCTACAACGGCGACTACGTGGCCGACATCGCCGCCGATTTCCTCGCGAAGAAGACGGTCAAGGCCGACGACCGCGAGTTCACCGCGTCGGGCGACCCGGACGACCTCGACTCGATCCGCCAGTTCGCCGTCGCCTACCTGCGCCACGAGCAGGATCTCGACCTGCAGGCCTTCGGCGTGCACTTCGACAACTACTTCCTCGAGACGAGCCTGTACGCGAGCAACGCCGTGGAGACCACGGTGGCCAAGCTCATCGCGTCGGGCATGACCTACGAGTCGGAGAACGCGCTGTGGCTGCGCACCACCGAGTACGGCGACGACAAGGACCGCGTGATGCGCAAGTCCGACGGCACGTACACGTACTTCGTGCCCGACGTCGCCTACCACCTGGACAAGTGGGAACGCGGCTTCGCCAAGGCGATCAACGTGCAGGGCAGCGACCACCACGGCACCGTCGCACGCGTGCGCGCCGGCCTGCAGTGCGCCAGGGAAGGCGTGCCCGCCGGCTGGCCCGACTACCTGCTGCACAAGATGATCACCGTGATGCGCGGCGGCGAGGAGGTCAAGATCTCCAAGCGCGCCGGCAGCTACGTGACGCTGCGCGACCTGATCGAATGGACCAGTCGCGACGCCGTGCGCTTCTTCCTGGTCAGCCGCAAGGCCGACTCGGAGTTCACGTTCGACATCGACCTCGCGCTGAAGCAGAACGACGAGAACCCGGTGTTCTACGTGCAGTACGCGCACGCCCGCATCTGCTCGGTGCTGCGCCAGTTCGCCGACAAGGGCGGTGACCTGTCCCAGGTGGACGGCGCCGACCTGTCGCTGCTGGCCGCGCCGTCGGAAGCCGCGCTGATGCTCAAGCTGGCCGAGTACCCCGAGATGCTGGCGGCCGCGGCGCGCGACCTCGCGCCGCACGACGTCGCGTACTACGCGCGCGGTGTCGCTGCCAGCTTCCATTCTTACTACGCCGCCGAGCGCTTCCTGGTCGACGACCCGGCGCTCGCGCTCGCGCGCCTGGCGCTCCTGAAGGCCTCGGCCCAGGTGCTGCGCAACGCGCTGGCCGTGCTGGGCGTCAGCGCGCCCGAGTCGATGAACCGCGACGAGCCCGTCGCATCCGCCTCCTGACCTGCCGGAACCCTCGTGAAACCTTCCATGAAGAACCAACGGGGCGGCTTCGCCCTCGGCTTTGTCGTCGGCCTGCTGGTGGGCCTGGCCGTGGCGCTGGCCGTGGCCCTCTACGTCACCAACGCCAAGGTGCCGCTGCTGAGCAAGGGCCAGTCGCGCACGCCCGAGCAGGACGCCGCCGAGGTCGAGCGCAACAAGACCTGGGATCCGAACGCGGCGCTGGCCGGCAAGCCGCCGGTGCGGGCGGTGGCGCCCGTCGCGCCGTCGGCACCGGCGTCCGACACCGCCATCGTGCCGCGCACGTCGGGCCCGGTGCTGCCGCCGCCGCCGGAGACGGCCCGGGCGTCCGCCCCCGCACGAAATGTGGAAACCCCCAAGAGCACGCGCGACGCCGCCGCCATCCTCAATGGCGGCGATCCGGGCGAGGTGAAGACAGCGGCCGCCGGTGCCGATCCGTTCATCTATTTCGTGCAAGTGGGCGCCTACTCCAAACAGGAGGACGCCGAGCAGCAACGCGCCAGGCTGGCGCTGGCCGGCCTGCGGGCGACGGTCACCGAGCGCGAGCAGAACGGACGGACTGTCCACCGCGTTCGCCTTGGGCCGTTTGACAAGAGGGACGAGGCCGAGGCGCAGACCGACCGCGCCAAGGCGATCGACCCCGACGCGTCGCTGGTGCGCGTCGACCGCTCGAAACAGTGAACTTAGTGGCCGCTTCGCTGCTCTACCGCAGCCTGCGGCCCACCCTGAAAGGATCCCTGATGAACCGGCGTGAGTTTTCCCTGCAACTGGCCGGCGTGGCCGGCGCCGCCGCACTGGCCAGCCTGCTTCCCGGCCTGGCGCTGGCGTCGCCCTCCGCGCCCGTCGAGGGAACCGACTACGACCGCCTGAAGACGCCGCTGAACCTGCCCCGCACGGGCAAGGTCGAGGTGATGGAGTTCTTCTGGTACGGCTGCCCGCACTGCAACCATTTCGAGCCGACGATCGAGCCGTGGATCGCCAGGCTGCCTGCCGACGTGCACTTCCGCCGCGTGCACGTGCAGTTCAACGCGCTGCAGGCCATCCACCAGCGCATCTTCTACACCTGGGAGATGATGGGCCTGGTCGACCAGATGCACGCGAAGACCTTCGAGCGCTTCCACGTGCAGCGCAAGCCGATCAACAGCGAGGACGACATGCTGGCGTTCGCCAGGGAGAACGGCCTGGACGTCGCCAAGGTCAAGAGCACCTGGGAAGGCTTCGGCATGACCACCAGGCTGTCGCAGGCCCGGCAGCTGTGCGACGACTACCGCGTGGACGGCGTGCCGATGATCGGCATCCACGGCCGCTTCACCACCTCGCCGTCGCAGGGCGGCGAGAAGGAGTGCCTGGCGACCACCGATGCGCTCGTGGCGCAGCTGCGCAAGTCGGCGTGACGCGATGGACCGCCGCCGCTTCGCGCTGAACGTGGCCACCGGCGCGGGCGCGCTGGCGCTCGCCGGCGCGGGGGTGCCCGGGCGCGTGCGCGCGCAAGACGCCGCGCCGCTCGAGGGCCGCGATTACCAGGTGCTGCCCCGGCCCGTGGCCGTGCCCGCCGACGGCAAGATCCAGGTCATCGAGTTCTTCTGGTACGCCTGTCCGCACTGCTTCGCGTTCGAGCCGCTGCTCGAGACCTGGCTCGCCCGGGCGCCGGCGGACGTGCGCTTCCGCCGCGTGCCGGTGGGCTTCGACGCGCGCAAGCAGGTGCACCAGCGCATCTACTACACCTGGGAGGCGCTCGGGCTCGTCGAACAGATGCACGTCAAGACCTTCACGCGCTTCCACGTGCAGAAGAAGCCCATCGACTCGCTCGAGGACCTGCTGCTGTTCGCCAAGGAAAACGGCCTCGATCCCGCCAAGGTGGACGCCGCCTGGCGCGGCTTCAGCACGGACGCCAGGTGCAAGGAAGCCAACCGCCTGACCGACGCCTACGGCATCGAGTACATGCCCGAGATGGCGATCGCCGGCCGCTTCGTGGCCGTCGCCCAGCCCGCGCAGGGCCCGGCCAGCGTGCTCGCCAGCACCGACTGGCTGCTGGATCGCGTCCGTCACGGGCGCTGAGCCGCCTCCCGCGCGCAGGCGCGGCGTTGGGCGGGGCCGACACCTCGAACAACCCACGACGCGAAGGGGCGTCCAGGCGCCCGCGAGCGAGGCGCGCGGGCTAGAATGATCTGCAATTTCCGTGCCGATCACGATGCGTCCGCTTACAACTCCCCTCCCGACCGATGCCGCGCCTGCCGCGGCCAGCCGCCGCCCGGGCGTCGCAGGGTCGCGCACCGCCGTCGTGGTGGCTGCCGCCCTGGTCATGGCGAGCGCCGGCGCGCACGCCGAAAAGGCCGACCGCGGCAAGCCGATGAGCGTCACCAGCGCCGGCCAGGCGCCGGACGTGGTCGACCTGAAGAAGCACAGCGCCGTGTTCACCGGTGACGTGGTGATCACCCAGGGCACGCTCGAGATCCACGCCGACCGCGTCGAGGTCAGCGAGGATCCCGACGGCCAGCGCCTGGGCTACGCCTTCGGCTCGGCCAGCCGGCCGGCCACCTTCCGCCAGAAGCGCGACGGCGTCGACGAATTCAGCGAGGGCGACGCCCAGCGGATCGAGTACGACAGCGCCGCCAACCGCGTGCGCTTCGTCGGCGCCGCGCACCTGCGCATGCTCAAGGGCTCGGTCGTCACCGACCAGGCGAGCGCCGCGCTGATCACCTACGACACGGCCACCGACACCGTCAAGCTGGGCTCCGGCTCGCCCGAGGGCGCGGCGGCCAGCAGCGCCGGCGGCCGCACCACCGTGGTCTTCACGCCCAAGGCGCCCGGTTCCGCGCCACCGCCCAAGCCGCTGGAATTGCCGACGCCGGCATCGGGGTCGGGCAAATGACCGCCGACACTCCGGGCACGGCGCAGGTCAAGCCTGGCACCGCGGTCTCGCCATCGGCCACGCCGGTGACGCCGCCGCCCGTCGGCGCCGCGCCGACGCACGCGCCGGCTGCCGCCGCCACGCAGAGCCGGCTCGAGGCCGCGGGGCTGCGCAAGTCCTACGGCGCGCGGCTGGTCGTCAAGGAAGTGCACCTGGCCGTCAATGCCGGCGAGGTCGTGGGCCTGCTGGGGCCCAACGGCGCCGGCAAGACGACCACCTTCTACATGGTGGTGGGCCTGGTGCGCGCCGACGCCGGCGACATCCGCATCGACGGCCAGCCGATCTCGGCCAAGCCGATCCACCAGCGCTCCCGCCTGGGCCTGAGCTACCTGCCGCAGGAAGCGTCCATCTTCCGCAAGCTGACGGTCGACGAGAACATCCGCGCCGTGCTGGAGCTGCAGTTCGACGAGAACGGGAAGGCGCTCAAGACCGCCGACATCGACAAGCGCCTGGACGGCCTGCTCAACGACCTGAGCCTCACGCACCTGCGCGATTCACCGGCGCCGGCGCTGTCCGGCGGCGAGCGGCGGCGGGTGGAGATCGCGCGCGCGCTGGCCACGCAGCCGCGCTTCATCCTGCTGGACGAGCCGTTCGCGGGCGTCGACCCGATCGCCGTCATCGAGATCCAGCGCATCATCGGCTTCCTGAAGGCACGCGGCATCGGCGTGCTGATCACCGACCACAACGTGCGCGAGACGCTGGGCATCTGCGACCGCGCCTACATCATCAGCGAGGGGCGCGTGCTGGCCGAAGGCACGCCCGCGGAGATCGTCGAGAACCCGGACGTGCGACGCGTCTATCTCGGCGAACACTTCCGCATGTAGGCGGCGCTTCCAGGACTCCGATCATGAAAGCCTCGCTGCAGGTCCGCCTGTCGCAACACCTGGCGCTGACGCCGCAACTGCAGCAGTCGATCCGGCTGCTGCAGCTCTCGACCCTGGAACTGCACCAGGAGATCGAGCAGATGATGGAACAGAACCCGTTCCTCGAGCCCGAGGAGGACACGCCATCGCCCGACCTGCCGCTCGACGCGCCGGACGCGAGCGCGTCGGCCGGCAGCGGCGACACGGTCAAGGCCGCCTCGGACGCCGAGGCCGACAGCCGCGCCGGCAGCGAAGGTGGCGACGAGCCGGCAGGCGTCGACGCCGCCGAATTCGGCACCACCGAGCGCGACGACTGGGAGAACGGCACCGAGCGCGACGACTTCGACGGCATCCGCGAGCTGCCCTCGTCGGCCAGCGGCTCGTCCGGCGACAACGACGACGACTTCGAGCGCCAGAACCGCGCCGACGCCGGCATCACGCTGGAAGACCACCTGCGCACGCAGCTGAGCAGCCTGCGCCTGTCCGCCGAGGACGCCGCCGCGGTGCACGTGCTGATCGAGTCGCTCAACGAGGACGGCTACCTCGCCGACTCCCTCGAGGAGATCGCCGAGCGCCTGGCGGAGGTGCTGGGCGTGGAAGGCGAAGAAGAGCGCGAGGAGCTGATGGACCGCCTGCAGTGCGGCCTGAACTTCCTTCAAAGCATGGAGCCCACCGGCGTGGGCGCGCGCTCGCTGGGCGAATGCCTGTGCCTGCAACTGCGCCAGAAGACGCCCGCCAAGGCCACCGCCGTCACGCTGCTGGCCGCGCTCAAGATCTGCACCGAGCACCTGCCGCTGCTGGCCAGGCGCGACTTCAAGAAGATCGCCCAGCTGATCGAGATGGAC